>JAJDVZ010000093.1:0-11856 GCA_022825835.1 Candidatus Latescibacterota bacterium | reverse complement strand
CCAGTTTCACCCCGGACGGGCCGCGCGGCCCGCGCTATCAAGTGCAACCCGGCTTGGTCCTGGTGGCCAAACGAACCGGCGCTCCCATTTTACCGATGACCTATGGCGCCCAATGGAAACGGGTGCTGGCGAGTTGGGATGCCTTTCTCTTGCCCTTGCCCTTCAGCCGCGTCGTGGTGGTTTACGGCGAGCCGATCTACGTGCCGGCCGATGCCTCCGCCGCCGACCTGGAGGCCAAGCGCCGGGAAGTCGAGGCCAGCCTTCGGCGCATCACGGAAACGGCCGACACCTACTTCACAGCCTGAATGTCCATCCTCTACACCCTTCTCCTCATTGTTGCCGGCATTGCCTCGCTGCCGTATCTTCTGTGGCGCTGCCTGCGCGGCGCGACCTACCTGCAGGACCTGTCCGAGCGCTTCGGCGGCGTTTCCTTTCCGCATGGAGAGCCGCAGGGATGCCTCTGGTTCCACGCGGCCTCCGTGGGCGAAGTGCAGGGGTTACAGCCGATCATTGCCGCCTTGCACGACCGTTTTCCGTCGCGGCCCGTGGTGCTTTCCACGTTTACGCCTGCCGGTAAGGCGTTGGCGCAGAAAATGGTTCCGCAGGCTGAGCGGGTGTTTCTGCTGCCGTTTGATTTGCCGTGGATTGTCAGAAAGATGGTGAGGCGTCTGCGTCCCGGCGCTCTGATCGTGCAGGAAACGGAGCTATGGCCGAACCTGTTTCGCGCACTCGGGCGGTTGCGCGTGCCCATTGTGCTGGTGAACGGGCGCCTTTCGCCGCGCTCGTTTCGCAGATACGCCCGGGTTCGTCCGTTCATGCGCCATGTGCTGGCCAATGTATCGCTGATTCTGGCGCAGTCCGACAGCAGCGCGCAGCGGTTTCAGCGCCTTGGTGTACCCGCGCACAAGGTCCAGACGGTGGGAAACACCAACATCGACCGGGCGTTGAGCCAAGCCGAAGAACCCATGCCCCCGCACCCTGTGGCGTCGCTACTGACGGACAGGCGGGTGCTGGTCGCCGGCAGCACGCACGAAGGCGAGGAAGCGATCCTGCTGTCGGTGTACCGGCGGTTGCGCGCTCAGCATCCCGGCCTCTGCCTGGTCTTGGCGCCGCGCCATCTCGAACGGGTTGAAACCGTTGCACGGCAGGTTCAGGCTTGCCATTTATCAGCCATTCGACGGTCCCGATATTCCGACGAATCCGCCTCCAGCCCGCGGCCTGACGTGATCATTCTCGACACCCTGGGCGAACTCGTCGCCTTCTACAAGTTGTGCACCTTGGCCTTCGTCGGCGACAGCTTGGCGCCCATCGGCGGGCACAACATCCTGGAGCCGGTCATGTTCGCCAAGCCTCTTTTTTTCGGTCCGCACCTGCACCACTTCCCAGAACTGGCAGACCTGTTGCGCAACGCCGACGGCGCTATCCAGGTAGACAATGAGCTTGACTTGTATACGCAGATGGCGCACCTGCTTGCAAATCCCGCCGAAGCCGCCGCCATGGGCCAACGTGCCTTGCAAGCGCTCGGTTCCAACCGCGGCGCGTTGCAGCGCACCTGCGGCGCCGTGGAATGTCGGATTGCGCTTCGCTAATCGAATCTACGGGTGGAGGCTGATCCGGCGGGTTGACACAACTTGTCCGGACGCGAAATAATCGCCCCTTCATGTGCATATAGTGACTCGAATTCATAAAGGAGCAGCACCCCTATGGCGATTCGTATTGGCGTGATCGGGGCGGGCAACAATACCCGCGTGCGGCACATTCCGGGACTGCGGGCCATCGACGGCGTCGAGGTGATCAGCGTCTGCAACCGCAGCCGCGAATCCTCGCAACGGGTGGCGGATGCCATGACGATCCCGCAGGTGTACGACGACTGGCGGGAGCTGATTGCCGCCGATGATATCGACGCGGTGGTGATCGGCACGTGGCCGTACATGCACTGCGAGATGACCTGCGCCGCGCTGCAAGCGGGCAAGCACGTCATGTGCGAAGCCCGCATGGCGATGAACCCGCAGGAGGCGCGCACCATGCTCGCCACCGCGCAGGCGCACCCGGACCTGGTGGCGCAGATCGTGCCCTCGCCGTTCACCCTGCGCGTCGACCGCACCATCCAGGATCTGCTGGCGGACGGCTATCTGGGCGATCTCTACGCCATGACGGTGCGCGGCACGGTGCCGGGTTTCGTCAATCCCGAAGCACCGCTCACCTGGCGGCAGCGGCAGGATCGCAGCGGTCTGAACATCCTCAACATGGGCATCTGGTACGAGGCCGTCATCCGCTGGGTAGGACCCGCCGCAAACGTCTTCGCGCGTTCCCAAATCCTGGTGCCGCAGCGTCACGACGCGGAAAGCGACGCCCCCTTTCAGGTTGACGTCCCGGATCACGTCAACATCATTGCCGACTTGGCGCACGGTGGGCAGGCCACCTTTGAATTCAGCTCGGTATGCGGCTTGGCCCCGGAACCCGGCGCCTGGCTCTTCGGCAGCAACGGCGCCCTGCACTACGACCAGATGAGCAACAAGCTGTTCGGCGGTCGTAAAGGTGACCCGGGGCTGCAGGAAATCGATGTTGCCCCGGAAAAAGAGGGCTGCTGGCGCGTGGAGGAGGAATTTATCGGCGCCATCCGCGGGCAGGAAGAGATCGTCCTGACGGACTTTGCTACCGGCGTGAAATACATGGAATTCACCGCCGCGGTGCACAAGAGCGCGGCCACCGGCCAGATCGTGCCCGTGCCTGCATAGGCTGGCGGGAGAGATACAGTCGCCGTGAGCAGGGGAGGGCCGGTGAAGAACCCACAGCGCGATCATCCGGGCGCCGACATGCAGGGCTTCGTGCGCGAACTGGCGGCGTTCGTCGGCCTTACCGACGACGATGCGGCGCTCATTCGCCGCACCGCGCCGATCGTGTTGCGGCACGAACGCGACATCACCGGCGCTCTGTACGGCCACTTCCTGAAATTTCCGGCCACCGCGCGCTTCTTCCTCGCCGAAGACGGCAGCCCGGACCCGCAACGGCTCGAACGGCGCAAGCACAGCCTGGCACGCTGGCTGCGTGAGACCGCCGAGGTGGCGATGACGCACGACTTTGTCTACTACCTACTGGCCGTCAGCCTGTCGCACAGCCACCGGCAGCACGGCCCCGGCGGCAAGGTGCCGCCGCAATTCATGGTGGGCGCCATGAGTCTGGCGCAGACGGCCTTTGCCGACCTGTTCCGGGAAGCCTTGGAGGCGCCCGACGCCCTGGACGCGACGGTGGCGTGGAACAAGCTGTTGCTGGTCCATCTGAACGTCCTGTTGATCGGCTATTTCCTGCCGCAGCCGGCCGGATAGCGCCGCGTGGGGCCGGGCATGCGCATGATCGAGATGCACCGGAACGGCTGGCGCCGGATCGTGTATGACGGCATGCAGGGGTTGCCGGCGCCGTTCTGGGTTCGCGCGGGCCTGGCGCCGCTGTGGCTGGCCTCCCAGGGCTACCGGGCCGCGGCGAGTGCGCACAGAATGGGCTACACGTCGGGCGTGCGCCGGCGCCGGCGGCTGCCGTGTCCGGTGGTCAGCATTGGCAATCTCACCCTCGGCGGCACGGGCAAGACGCCGCTTACCGAATGGACGGCGCAGTGGTATCGGCGGCAAGGCTGGCGGGTAGCGGTCCTGAGCCGGGGATACGGGGGCAAAGCGACCGAGCAGCCGCAGGTCGTGTCAGCGGGCGACGGACCGGTTGCGGATTGGCGCACGGCGGGCGATGAAGCCTATCTGCTGGCTAGCCGTTTGCCGGGGGTTCCGGTGCTTGTCGGGCGCGACCGGTATGCCAGCGGCCTTTACGCCTGTGAGCGGTTCGGCACGCAGGTGCTGGTGCTCGACGACGGGTTTCAGCACCACGCCTTGCACCGCGATTGCGACATCGTGTTGATTGACGCCAGCAACCCGTTCGGCCGCGGCGCCCTGCTGCCGCGCGGCACGCTGCGCGAGCCACTGGGCGCCTCGCGGCGGGCACATGTCATTGTACTGAGCCGGGTGGAAACGGCCGGGGATGCGGTGCCGGGGCTTTGCGAACGAATCCGGCGGTATGCCGACCGGCAACCGATCTACCGCATGGCGGTCAATCCGGCCGGTCTGTATCGCTGTGGCACAGGCTGTTCGGTGGAGCTGGTCTGGCTTCAGCAGCGCCGCGTGGTGGCGTTTGCGGGTCTTGGCAATCCGCGCGCCTTCGTTGCCAGCCTCGCGCAGTGCCAGGCGCGCGTGGCGGCGTTTCTGGCCTTCCCGGACCATCATCCCTACAGCCCGGCAGACTGGCAGGCCGTTTGCGATACTGCTCGCCGCGAGGGAGCGGAAGCCTTGATCACCACGGAGAAAGACGCCGTCCGCCTCGATGCGTCCTGGCCGTTGCCGGTACCGCTTTACACGCTGCGCATCAACGTCGAGCTTACCCCGCACGACCCACCGTTAACCGCTCATCTGGACGCGCTCATGCACCATGCAACGCCTTGCTGAATCTGTTGCCGATGGCCTGCTCAGGATATTGGCGGCCGTTCTGGCGCGCCTGCCGCGGCGTCCGGCCTACTGGCTCGGAGCGCGCTTCGGCGACGCGGCGTACCTGTGCCTCGCGCGGCGTCGAAGGGTCACGCTGGACAACCTTGAAATTGCTTTCGGCAGCGAGAAATCGGCCTCTGAGCGCCGCGCTATCGCTCGTGCCACGTTCCGCAATCTGGGCGAGCACCTGATTGATTTCAGCCGCTTGCGCTGGTTGACGCCCGATACGTTTCAGGCGGTGGTGGCGGTGGAAGGCCTTGAGCGCGTTGAACAACTCCTGGCACGCCGTGCCGGGCTGCTCATGCTCTCGGCGCATTTCGGAAGCTGGGAGTTAGCCGCGGCCGTCGCACTATGCCTTGAGCCCCGCCTGCACGTGATCGTCCGGCCTCTGGACAATCCGGCCCTGGATCGCTTGGTTGACGCCTACCGGCGCCACGTCGGCTGCGATGTCATTCCGAAGAACCAGGCTTTGTCGGTTAGCCTCAAGGCGCTGCGGCGCGGCGAAATCATCGCCCTGCTCATGGATCAAAGCAGCCTGCGGCGCGAGGGGATCCCGGTGCCGTTTTTCGGCGCCGAAGCATACACCTCCATTGGTCCGGCGCTCATGGCTCT
The DNA here is from genome assembly GCA_022825835.1 of Candidatus Latescibacterota bacterium. Lineage (GTDB taxonomy): Bacteria > Latescibacterota > UBA2968 > UBA8231 > UBA8231. The sequence goes on along the minus strand of JAJDVZ010000093.1, from coordinate 6,721 downwards.
GCGTTCCGGGTGTCCGGTCATCGGCGCCTTCCTGGTGCGGCAGGGTCTCGGCAAGCACCGGCTGGTGTTCAGCGATGAAATTCAGATCCAGCGCAGCGGCAATCTGCGGCAGGACATCGCGGACAACACGAGGTGCTTCAACGAGCTTATCGAGTCGTACGTGCGGGCGTATCCTGACCACTGGTTCTGGCTGCATCGGCGGTGGAAAAAACGGTAGGCGGGCGTCGGTTAAACGGAGGAGCGTATATGGACAACGTATGGCAAGTACAAGATGCCAGGGCGCGGTTCAGCGAGTTGCTGGAGACCAGCCTTGCCGAAGGGCCGCAGATTGTTACGCGACGGGGCGTTGAAACAGCAGTGTTGGTTCCTATCGAGCGGTGGCGCCGGTTGGAGCGCATGACGAAACCGGATTTGAAGGACCTCCTGCTTGCTCCCGAGCCGCGTACCGAGCAACTGGCACCGCCGCCGCGTCGAGGCTCGCATGACGGTCCGTGACGTCGCCATCGTCGGGCGCCACAATCGATACGGCTTGAGCCGGGACGCCGACATCCTGCGCCGATGGCTCGCGTTCCTCGACATTCAAGCCATAGTCTTCGACAGGCGCGAACGGTCATGGATCGACCGCCTGCGACGGCGGAACGTGGCGGAACTGGCCATCCACCTTGAGCGTGTTCACCCGGCTTGGCTGGGGGCGGCGAGCCGTCACGTTCTGATTCCCAACCAGGAGCGCTTTCCGAAGCGCCATCTCGGAAGGCTCCGACGGGTCGACCGTGTGCTGGCGAAGACGCGGCACGCGCAGGAGATATTTGCCGGGCTCGGCGTGGATAGCACCTGCCTTGGCTTTACCTCACCGGATCGTTATGATCCCGCCGTGCCCAGGGACGGCAAGCGGTTTTTCCACCTCGCCGGCGGCAGCACGCTCAAGGGCACCGAAGACATCCTGGCGCTGTGGGCCGCACACCCCGAATGGCCCGAACTCGTGCTCGTGCAAAAGCAGGCCAACGCACCCGAATCCGTGCCCGCCAACGTCACGCTCCAGTGCGGTTATCTTGACGACGATGCTTTGAAGCAGTTACAGAATGCGTGCGGCGTCCATCTGTGTCCGTCGCGCTCGGAAGGCTGGGGCCACAACATTGTGGAGGCGATGTCCTGCGGGGCGGTGGTGGTGACGACGGATGCCCCGCCCATGAACGAGCACGTGACGGCCGACTGCGGCGTGCTGGTGCCAACCAGACGGTCTGAGCCGCGTCATCTCGGGCGCAATTTCTTCGTCGATCCGTCTGCCCTGGAGGCGACCGTCGCGCAACTGATAACGGCATCGCCAGACGCTGCGAAGTCGCTTGGCACCAAAGCGCGGCAACGGTTTGAGGAGTTGAACCGGGGCTTCGTCGCACGACTGCGTGCGGTGTTCGGTGCGGAAAGGTGTACGAACCCATACACACGCGACGCAGGTGGTGACGGCGTCATCTGCGAATGAACCACCCAACCCAAGGAGACCCGCCATGCTGCCATTCAGCCGCTCCACCATCGTTCTGGCCGCCATCGTCCTGGCCCTGCTGATCGTGGTGTCCAGCACCATCTACACCGTTTCCGAGGGCTACGTCGGCATCGTCAAGCGATTCGGCAAGGCCATCAGTCAGGTAGACCCCGGCATTCACGTCAAGATTCCCTTCGTGGATGCCATCACCAACATCGAGGTCCGGCAGAGAAAGACCGTCGAAGACCTGCAAGCCGCCACCGAGGACCAACTGCCGATCGCCGCCGCGGTGAGCATCAACTGGACGGTCCTGCGCTCGGCAACGATCGACATGTTCCGGCAATACGGCACCCTGGAGCAGTTCGAGAACCGCATCCTCAACCCCAAGCTGCGCTCAGCCGCCAAAGCCGCCCTGTCGCGCTTCCCGGCCAACAAGCTGATCCAGGAACGGCAAGCCGTCGTTGCCGAAATCATGGACACCATGACCGCAGAGCTGGCCGACTTCCCGATCACCGTCAATTCGCCGCAACTGGAGAACATCGAGTTGCCGGCGCGTTACGTTGAAGCGGTCGAAGCGAAGGAGACGGCGCGCGAAGACGCCGAGCGCGAGAAGCACGTGCTCGAACAGCAGCGCCTGCGCGCCTTGCAGCAGGTCAACACGGCTGAGGCCAACGCCGAGTCTCGCAAGCTGGAGGCGGATGCCACGGCCTATCAGGTGCGCGTGCAGGCGGAAGCCGAGGCGTTCCGGGTCAGCACTGAAGCCAAGGCCGAAGCTGAGGCCATCGAGCTGATCACCCAGCAACTGACGAAAAGCCCGGACTACATTCGCCTGGTGACCGCCAAGAACTGGAACGGAGAGCTTCCGGCGACCATGCTGGGGTCCAACACCATGCCCCTGCTGCAACTGGACGGCCGCGGCAACAAATAGCTGGCGCCCGCCGGACACGGCGATGTCGCTCGCGCGGCACACTGGCTGGCCAGTACAGTTTTCTGCAAAGGAGTAGCCTTCGGCTCTTGGCGCCGGAAAAGTTGGACGCCCAACGCCAGTTCTCGGCGTTTATTGTCCACCCTCCAATGCGGCCAGCCGGTCGGCGATCTCGCCAAACCACCAGGCCAAGTGGTCGACGGTCAAGGCCCGGTCGTTGCAGTCGTAGGCAGCCGGGTCGCTCAGCGCCTTGCGTCCGTTGCCATTTCCCCAGACTTGAGGGTTTGCGCCGGCCCATTCCAGGAATTCCGAGGCTTGTTGAAAACCCAGGTGGATCGCAAAAAGGTCTTCGCCAAGCCTCGGCGCGAGCAGGTATCCGCTTATGGCTATGCTGACAGCGTGACCGAAGGCAAACTGGTCGCCTCGTCCGCGTTCGAATCCTACGGCAAGGTCCATTCCCTTCGTGGCGATGCTTTCAAGACCTTTCGAGACCGACCTGAAGGCTTCGTGCATATTCTCCGGGCTGTTGGGGGTTGTCTGGGCCTCACCGCTGCCGTGGCACGAACCACCGGTCATCGTCGTTCTCCTTCTGTATCGTAACGTTGCCGACCGGGCACCTTCGGTCACGCCGCAGCCATGTGGCCAACCGAGTCCCGGCGGTCGCCTTGGTCTGCGCGCCGGCACCGCGGGTTGGAGCGAAATGATACGTTAGAGCATTTTCCGTCCTATTTGACCCGAAGGATTGAGGCCGAAAAATAACTTGCCTTGTCTGGCGATTCTCAATGGGTGCAGATTAAACGGAAACCGCTCTAAGGGTCGGCCTGGACGGTCAATAATACCACCAGGAGGGACAAGCGCGGGTTTTAATGTTGATTGAGACCTTTGCGTGTTTTTTTGATGGGCAGAAGACCATTAGAGAGGTTTTCGCGTGACTGTATGGGATAGTCGTACGATCAACGCCCCCAAGGCCGCCATTCCGGCGTCCGAAAACCCCTGGACCCCGGATCAAGTCCGGGGTGACGGTTTCCATGTTCAGGCTGTCAGCCTCGCGACAAAATAGGCCAGACATACGAACGCAAAACGCTCTAGGTATCTATCGATCATTGGACGACATGCAGTTTCCCGGTACTTCGCCTCATCACAAAAAATACAGGCGCGCGCGGAGCGTCCCTGGGGGTCCGAGCATTGCGAATCGACACGCTGCCACATGCGTGGCCCCACCTGCAGGCGCCTCTTCCATCGCCATTAGCGGAAAAACGTGATCCCGGCAGAGCAGAAACGATGGTTAGCGGCAACTAGAATTCGGACTCCGACAGCTGGTTCTTGAGAGCCTGGAATCCGGCGTCGTTCAAACCGGTGGCGGCTTCGATGACCTCCCAGGTCACCCCGACCTTCAACAAGCCTTCCACGATTTCCACCTGACCCTTTATGCGGCCTTTCACTTCGCCCCTGGCCTCGCCCTCAGCCTTACCCTTGGCCTCGCCTCTGGCCTCGCCTTCGGCCAACAGTTCCTGCGCATACGTCATGATCTCGCCTCCTTGCTCAAGTCCACGGTGTCGCAGGGCTTCCCTGAACGTCTCGATTACCTCACGGTCCTGCGTTGCCATCAAGTACACGACGAATTGACGAAATTCATTTACATCGTCACCGGCACGAAGCGACAAGGCCAACTGCGCCGTCAAATGCAATGCCGCTTCCACGTGGCGGTTGAACGCTGCCATCATCAACAACTGGGTGATGCGACCCTTGACGCCGCCGACAACAGCTTCGGGCTCCAGGCTCGTCTGGTCCAGCAGTTCGTGCGTGAACCGCGGCACCCACGGCCACGACCGCACGGCTTCAGGGAACAGATCGGCAAATTCGGTTGAGTAGGTCCAGCCCCTTGGTCCTTGATAGAAAACCACCGGCACGATGGGCCGCAGTTCGGATGATTCCGGGTCATTGCGACGATAAGTTTCGTCGGGTAAGGAGGAGACATCGCTGCCTCCCCCTCCCCTCAGAACCGTGCATGCGACTTTGACCGCACACGGCTCAAGCAAACCGGTTACATTTCACCTTCATGCTGTTGTGTGTGTGCTGATGGCAGTACAGATGTACCAGCGAGAGGTTCGAGATGGCGTCCTCCCCGCCTTGTGATTTAGGAATAACGTGATGAACGTGAAGTTCCTCATCGTTGTGCAGGCTGTCGCGGCAGATTGGGCATTGCCCCCTCTGTCGTTTCGCCAGTTCCCGTTGTCGCCAAGTCGGTAGGAGGTCCGCTTTCCTGTCGTCTCGCTGTTTCCAGTAGGAGCGTAAGTCTGGATCATCCGGCGACGCATCGTGACGAACCATGATGTGCCGTCTGATAGGCGTCCATGACAGGCGGGGCAGATGGCTCCCTGTCTTGGGATTTCCAAACACCCACTTCTCACGGCGTCCCACCCGGTGCCTGCCGAAGTAAGCCCGGGTGATCCATTTCCATGACTTGGTAGGGTGGGTTCTCCTGCACCAACGGGCCTCTCGGCAGAACATCCAGTTATCGAGACTCCGGAAGGTCTCCTTTGAGACCTGGGTGCGGAAGTAGTTCGCCCAGCCTTGTATGACTGGTCGTAGTCTGTCAAGCACCGCGTCTACGTTCTGACCGGCCAAAGCCCGCCATTTCCGTTTCACGTGGCGTCTGAAGCCTGCAACCGATTCCTTGCTCGGCTTGATCAGCAGCTTGAGCCCTGTCCGGGTCTTCAAGACTGGGTACTGGCGCACGTTGAACCCCAGGAAGTTGAAGCCTTCCGTGAGATGACGAATCCTGGTCTTCTCTTGCGAGAGTTCCAGTCCTCTATCCGCGAGCCATCGTGCAACGTCCGATTTGGCCGATTCCGCGTCTTCGCGCGTTTCGGCGAAGATCAGGAGATCGTCGGCATAACGGACCAAGGCACGTTTGCTGCTGATCGCGTAGGAGTCTTTTGACTTTCGATAGGCGACCCCTATGGCCGATTCCATGCCATGGAGGGCGATGTTCAATAGGGTCGGGCTAACGATACCGCCTTGAGGCGTACCGCTGGCCGTTTCCGTAAACACGCCCCTGTCAACAACTCCCGCCTTCAACCATTGCCTAACGAGATGTTGGGCGGGGAATCCGGTCAATGCCTCCAAGATGGTTGCGTGCCGGATGTTGTCGAATGCTCCCTTGATGTCCGCATCTACCACCCATTTCTTTTTCGTGGTGGGTCTGGACAAAGTATAGATGCGTCCCATCGCGTCGTGGCAGCTTCGGCCTGGGCGGAATCCGTATGAGCAGGGTTCGAAGCGAGCCTCCCATTCGGGCTCCAGGGCATTCTTCACGATGGCCTGCATACAGCGGTCAGGCACCGTGGGAATGCCGAGCGGCCTTTGCTTACCGTTGGCCTTTGGGATGTACACACGTCTTGCCGGTTGAGCCTGCCAGGGCTGGTATTGACTGACTTCTTCCAGCAACCTGGTTCGGCCTTTCGGCGTTTTCACCACCAGCTTGTCCACGCCAGCAGTCAGCCGTCCCTTGTTGATCTGCGTCACCCGCCGGATACTGAGTTCCCGGTTGGCTCGACTTTTCAACATGAGGCGTTGCAAGGCCCGTAATTTCTTGCGGTGTCCTTGCCGTGAGGCCCTATAGATTCGCTGCCTCAGATTGCGCACCAGCTTGCGGTTGCGACACCAGTTGATGTCGTTCCATGTAGTTGGCGTCTTGGTTCCGTTTACAGCAGTTTCCTGTTGCATCTAACATCCACCAAGATGAGCAATCGTTGCGGCGTCCTACGGCCGGTTCACCAGTGGCACGTCAGCACCCTTTCAGGTCGGGCATAGGCCCTATCCGGCAGGTTATGTGTTCCCTTTGCCTTTCGGCTACCGGCATTCGCTTCTTGCCACCTCCTGTTCCCGCTGAGGATTTGGCCCTTCCTTACGGTCAGGTGACTGGTTAATACCAGACCTCATCGGGGTTACTCTGTTTCGCATACTTGAGATGCAGTCGGGGTAGGTGTCCCCTGTACGCCGGAGCCTGTGGTGTGTGGGGAGAGGGATCTGGTACCCCCTTTTCACGTAGGGCTCAATAGTCCCGTCTCATCCATCGTTTCGGGGTGTCTGCCTGACGACGCATCAAGTGGGGATTTACTTGCGTTCACCCTACCGACTTTCGCCTTGCCCTGGGTCCGGGGATGGCTCCCGCTTCCATTAGGCGTGTTGTCCCAGCTTCACACGCCGCCGTTACCAGCGACGCATGTGGGACCGGCGACTGGCTTACACACGAGCCTGTATTTCCTCCTTATGGATTGAAATAACTCAAGTTATGCGACTTCAGGTCGCACCCA
>JAJDVZ010000090.1:0-13792 GCA_022825835.1 Candidatus Latescibacterota bacterium | reverse complement strand
TTGCATGAGGGCTTTCTTTAGCATATGAATAAGCATGGTGCGGCTCCTGTATTTAGGATTTAGATGCAATCTTCGGCGATTACAAATAAAACCTAAAGCAGGGCCGTACCACAACTTAGATTACTGTCGTGTACTTAGGTGGAAACCTATATTTCGGTAATTAACTGATGTTACGCAGACCGCCCGGTCGCCCTTACCGACGGCATAACTTTTCCTACAACACAGAGAGGAATAACAATGCATCTTACCGAATTACTGCATGGCTCCGAGCACAATGCACGACACCGCAGCGCAAACATCTTGCTCGCCCACACGAGATTTGCGCTCATCACTTGCACTTTCGCTCTGCTGACATGGGCATTGCCCACATTCGGACACGATACCCCGGACATCCAAAATGGAAAAGCAAAGCATATTTCTCCAGAGGAAGTGCAACAGATAGTAAACGATCCGCGAGATAGTCTCTCGCATTATACCAGTTCCCATTGGCATTATTACATTGACGATGACTCAATAGGCGGTACGCCCCCATGTGTCGCCGACAGCTACGATCCAGAGACGGATGAGTATAGTCGTTGGGATGAAGAAACATGGTCGTGGGATTTATCTGGGTGTGAAGGCGAAGACCAATCTTCGAGTTTATCGTCATCTGACGACGGGGCTGACTCATCCTCTGACGATGGAGCCTCTTCAGACTCATCCTCTGACGACGGAACCTCTTCAACTCCGCCCTCGAACGACGGAACACCCTCTACCTCGTCGTCTAATGACGGAACACCCTCGAATGACGGTACACCCTCTACCTCGTCGTCTAATGACGGAACACCCTCGAATGACGGTACACCCTCTACCTCGTCGTCTAATGACGGAACACCCTCGAACGACGGGGCACCCTCTACCTCGTCGTCTAATGACGGAACACCCTCGAATGACGGAACACCCTCGAATGACGGAACACCCTCTACCTCGTCGTCTAATGACGGCCCACCCTCGAACGACGGCGCACCCTCTACCTCGTCGTCTAACGACGGCACACCCTCAGACGCACCCGCCAATGACGGCTCCCCTCCAAACGACGACCCGGTAATGGACCTTGATTTCGACGAAGAGGTCGAAAACCAAGCGTACACCGCTGAGACAGCGATTACCGCGTTGAAACTGCCAGCAGCTACGGGAGGTCAAGGCGAGATAACGTACCGCGTCTTCGGCTTGCCTGCTGGCCTATCGTTTGACGCAGCCACGCGGACAATTTCGGGTACACCCACAGCCGCCACCGGTGGAGCTGTCGCGGTCGCCTACTTGGCGGAAGACAGTATAGGAACCGCCGCCGCGTTGTTCTTCTCCATCACAGTCAACCCGCCGCTGAGTTTCGGTGACTGACTTGTTCGGCCTGTTAAATGGCGGTGCTAGGGACGCAGAGGATGCAATAGCTAGGGCCACGCCTGTCAATCCGCTTGTCGCGGTGGCAAAACCCAATCCCGTGACGGCATTAAAAACCACCGCGACAAGCCATTCGCTCCGTCTCAGTCGAGCGCGCCAATCAGCTTCTTAATCTGCCCCCAAGTCGTTTCCTCAACCGCCGTGTCTGGCGGTGGCAGCGGCGGGGTGCTCTCGGGGTCGCCGGGGTGAAACGTTTCGCCCGCTGGGTTGGCATCGCCCGCCACCCAAGTGCCTTCTGGATCGCCCAATTCCGCGCCATTAGACGCTCCGTCGCCATCCGAGTCCAAGGCCGCTAACTCTGGCCCCCAAATCACGTCACCGGCTGGGCCGGCTGCGGTGAGGAAATTGGTTACGATCTCCACGCCAAATGGGTTGAGCGGCGAACCGCCACCAGCCGTGTGGCAGGTGTTACAGCTAGCCGCGGAACCGTTGGGAACCTGTCGTACGCGCTTACTGCGTGCGTCGGCCTCTTCGGCCACTAGGCCACCCAAAAAGAGCACCCCTACCAACAAAACTCTCAAAGTCATAGAAAATCTCCTTTTCTCGTCATGCGCCGCTATGATGTCTTTCCTTTCAGAACATGATCACGTTTAGCACTGCAAGTCAACACACCCACTCGCCCCACACCGCCAAATCGCGCATATTTAAAGTCCATTCCACAGGAGGCAACGCTCATGTCCACCGCTCAACGTCTCGACCTCAGCGAAATGCGGCCGCAGATTGACGTCGATCCAGCGACTTGCGTCTATCACCGGCTCGCACCGGCCAGCGAATTTGCCGAAGGCGAAGGCCGGCCCTTTACCATGGACGGCATCCACCTCGCAGTCTTTCTCTACGAAGGATCCTTTCACGCCGTTGACAATCGCTGTCCGCACATGGGCTACCCCATGTCCAAAGGCAGCATCCGCGACGGAGTGCTGATCTGCCACTGGCACCACTGGGAATTCGACCTCAAGACCGGCGGCTGCCTGCTGACTTCGGGCGACGACCTGAAAGCCTTTCCCGTGGAGGTACGCGACGATGGCTACGCATGGGTCGGCATCCCGCCCGGCGAGAAGGAAGAGGCCCGCCTGCGGCTCGTGGCCCGCGGCAAGCGCGCACTCGAACAGGGGCTTAAAGACCGCAGTTCCTTCCTCATCGCCAAAGCGGTCGCCGCACTGCGCCAGACAGGTGCCACCCCGCAAGAAATCATCCAACAGGGCCTTTACTACGGCGCGCACAAAACCAGCGAAGGCTGGTCGTCGGGCGTCGCCATCCTAACCCTCGCGGCAAACATGTGGGACGACATTGCCGAGGACGATCAAAATCTCTTTCTCGTCCACGGTTTGACCCAGATTTCGCAGCGCACCTCCGGCTCGTCGCGCCGCCAGCGATTTCCCTTTCCCCGCAGCAATGACGACCAAGATTTGGCCACCCTCAAGCGCTGGTTCCGCACTTTTGTCGATCAACGTCACCACGGCGCGGCCGAGCGCATCTTGCTCACCCTGCACGACCGCGACTGCGGCAAGGAAACCCTCGCGGATTTCGTCTTCACCGCGGCCACGGATTTCTACTTCACCGGCGACGGGCACGCCCTCGACTTTGCCAATAAAATGTTCGAGGCGCTCGACTACGTGGAATGGGTCGGCGCGCACGAGATTCTCCGCCCAATCGCCGTCGATCTAGTGAGCCGCACCCGCCACGAAGAGACCTCGCGCTGGGCCGACAGCCTGCCAGTCTTGGAAAACATCTTCACGCGCCTAGACGAGATCTGGGAGGACAATCAGCGCCACGAAGCGACCCTCGACGTCTCCGAGTTCACCCAAGTCATGCTCGGCGACGACTTTGAACCCATCCTCACCCGCGTCGAAGAGGCCCTGCGCGCTGGCGTGCCACCGACCCAACTCTGCCGCGCCATGACCTATGCCAGCGCATTGCGCACCTTGCGTTTCCACCTCAAAAACGAGGGCGACTGGCACGACGTGGCCAACATTTATTCCTACGCCCACGCGCTCTACTGCACCTTCCACTACGCCGCCAGCAAAGAGCTGTTGCGCGCCATCTTCCACGGCGCGGTTTTCCTCACCTACCTGCGCTGGCTCAACATGCCCTCTGCCCGCGTCCCACGGCACGGACAAAAGCTCGACGAGCACTTCGCCTCCAGCGAGGACATGCTCAAGCGCCTCGGCGAATTGGCCGATTTCCAAAAGGTCTTCGAGGCCGAAGTCCTCGTCAGCCAGTACCTCGAAGAAGGACGCGACGTCGCCAAGCTCCGCCACACCTTGGCCCACATCATGCTCCGCGAAGACGCCGAGTTGCACATGTTCCAAGTGCTCGAAGCCGCGTTCCGGCACTATGACTTGAGCGACGACCCCGAGGAAAAGCGCGTCCACCTGCTAGCGGCGACCCGCTACATCACCGCGCAAAAGGTGATGAAGAACATCCTCTGGGCCACGGAAAACGCCGAGCGGCTCCAGCGCGGCGAACTGCTCAGCGAGCGCGAAGACGACGATTGAGGAGCGTTACTCCGCTGACCGCCACGCCGCCACCCGCAGCTTCCACTCCTCGACCGCGCAGTAGAGCACCGGCACAACCGGCGCGGTCAGCACCACCGCCATCATGCCGCCGAAGGTGGGAATGGCCATCGGCAGCATGAGGTCTGCGCCACGGCCACTCGCCGTCAACACGGGAATCAGCGCCAAAATCGTGGTAGCCGCGGTCATCAGACAGGGGCGGATCCGCCGCACCCCAGCGGCGAGCGCCGCGCGGCGCATTGCATCGACAGTCTCTGGCTTTTGCTCGCGAAAGAGCTGGCGCAAGTACGTCGCCACGATCACGCCATTGTCCGAGGCAATGCCAAACAGCGCGAGAAAACCCACCCACACTGCCACGCTCAAGTTCAGCGGCCGGACGTGGAAGAGGTCGCGCATCTGAGTGCCGAAGACAGAGAAATCCAAAAACCATTCCTGCCCGTAGAGCCACAGCATGGCAAAGCCACCGGCCCAAGCCACCGCAACCCCAGAAAAGACCATCAGCGCCGTGGCGGCGTTGCCAAACTGGAAATAGAGGATGAGGAAAATAATCGCCAGCGCGAGCGGCAGCAGCACGTTGAGCTTCTTCTGCGCCCGCAGTTGGTTTTCGTAGCTGCCGGCGAAGGTGTAGCTGACGCCGGTATCTAGCACGAGATCGCCATTGGCCCTTTTACTGGCCAAATAATATCGGCACGCTTCCACCACATCGACTTCCGCGTATCCCGGCTTCTTGTCAAAGAGCACGTAGCCTAGCAAAAACGTATCCTCGCTCTTAATGACCTGGGGGCCGCGCACGTAGCGAATCTCGGCCAATTCGCCCAAGGGGATCTGCGCCCCGTCCGGCGCTGGCACCAGAATGCGCACCAGTTCCTCGACGCTGTCGCGCAATTCGCGCATGTAGCGCACCCGCACGGGATAGCGCTCGCGGCCTTCCACCGTAGTCGTGACCAGCTTGCCCCCGATGGCGATCTCAATTACGTCCTGCACCTTCTGCAGGGCGATGCCGTGGCGGGCAATGGCCTCGCGGTCGATGTGGATCTCCAAGTAGGGCTTGCCGACGATGCGGTCGGCGTTGACAGTCGCCGCCTCGACCGAGGGCACTTCCTTGAGCAAGCGCTCTATCTCCAAGCCAGCGCGTTCGATGGCTTCCAAACTCGGGCCTTTGATCTCAACGCCCATGGGGGCGCGCATCCCGCTCTGCAACATGACGAGCCGCGCGGCAATCGGCTGCAACTTCGGTGCCGAGGTAGAGCCGGGGATCTGGCCAGCTTGGGCGATCTCCGCCCATATATCGTCGGGTCCCTGTATCCCCGGCCAAGCGGCGCGCCCCGGATTGAGCGCGGGATCCAAGGGCGGACGCCACAAGCGAAAAGGACGGCCATTGGCGTCGGGCACGAGGCGACCGGCATCGTCGCGCAGATAGCGACCCTGTACCTTGTAAGGCGAGCCATCAGGAGCGAACGCGGGCGTACCATCGGACGCGCGGAACAGGTCCGTGGCATGCTCGTCAAAAGCGAACAATAGACGACGACCATCCTCGTCGGTCAGGTATTCCGCGCGATAATTGATCACCGTCTCAATCATGGAAATCGGCGCGGGATCCAGCGGCGACTCTGCTCGTCCCAGCTTCCCCACCGCAGACTCCACTTCCGGGATCTGCGAAATCGCCGTGTTTTGCTTCTGCAGGACGTCGAGCACCTCGCCGATGGAGGCGTGCGGCATGGTCGTCGGCATCCACAGGAACGAACCTTCGTCGAGGGGCGGCATAAACTCTTTACCCAACCCAGGCAGGGCCTCGGCAAGGGCCGCAAAGGGCGCTGAATGGCGCAGGGAGGACGGCACAAAGCCGAAGACGCGAGCAAAACCCAGCCACGCGGACGCGCCCGCCAGTAGCAGCAACAAGGGAAAAATCAGGGCCAAACCCTTATGATCCAGACACCACCGGAGCACGCGGGGGAATACATGTTGCAAGGCGCGAAAAAGCGCCAACAGGCCTCCGATCAATCCAGCGACAAAGAAAAAATTGCGCCAGCCGCCCTTTTCCGGGCCAAGGGGCAACCAGTGTTCCGCTAGCACGACGACGATTCCGATAGCCGCAGCGGCCACCATACCCCGCGCCACCCACAAGCGCACCCGCTCCGGTACGCGAGCGGCAAGCAAGTGATACGCTCCAATAGCTATCAGCAGCAGACCAACCCACCACGACAGCACAAGGGCCACCCCGAGACCACAGATCGCCCAAAGACCGGGAGCCCAACGCCCCAATCGCGTGCCAAACACACAGTGTGCCAAGGCCGGTAAGGCCGTCAACGACAGCCACACCGCAGCCAACAGCGCGAAGGTCTTGGTAAAGGCCAGCGGCGCAAAGAGCTTGCCCTCAGCCCCTTGCATGGCAAAGACCGGCAAAAAGCCCACCACTGTGGTGAGCACGGCCGTCAGCACGGCACCGCCAACCTCGCGCGTGGCGCGGAAGACCACTTCTAAGCGGTCTTCCTCCGCGTCGGCATCCTCTAAGTGCTTGAGGATGTTCTCACTGATGACAATGCCCATATCGACCATGGTACCGATGGCAATGGCAATACCGGAGAGGGCGACTATGTTGGCGTCAATGCCAAAGACCTTCATCGCGGCGAAACAGGCGAGCACGGCCAGCGGCAACAGTCCAGAGACCAGCATGGCCCCGCGCAGATTCATCACCAGCGCCAGCACCACGATCACCGTTACCAGCACCTCCTCGCTCAAGGCGCGCTCCAGCGTCCCCAGCGTCTCCTCAATCAAGCCGGATCGGTCGTAAAAAGGGATCACCTGCACCTGACTGACCCGCCCGTCGGAGAGGGTTTTCTTCGGCAGACTCGGGGCAATCTCCGCGATCTTGGTCTTGACGCTTTCGATAGCTGCCAAAGGATTGGCACCATAGCGCGCCACCACCACGCCGCCGACCACCTCCGCACCTTCCTTGTCCAACGCACCGCGCCGCAGCGCTGGCCCTAGCGCGACCCGCGCGACGTTTTTGACGTAGATCGGGACGTTATCCCGCGCCTTAATCACGGCATTTTCGAGGTCGGCCAAGCCTTTGACAAAGCCAATGCCGCGGATGACGTACTCGGCTCGATTCAGCTCTACGGTGCGCGCCCCCACGTCCCGGTTGGACATGTGCACCGCGTGGAAGACCTCGTCGAGCCGCACCCCATAGGCGCGCATCGCGTCCGGGTTGACGTCGATTTGGTATTCTTGCACAAAGCCGCCCACAGAGGCCACCTCGCTGACGCCGTCGGCCGCCAGCAGGGCATAGCGCACCTGCCAGTCCTGGATGCCACGCAACTCGTGCAGGTCCCAGCCGCCGGTGGGTGAACCCTGTTCGTCGCGGCCTTCCAGCGTGTACCAGAATACCTGCCCCAAGGCCGTTGCGTCCGGCCCCAAGGCTGGCTGTACGCCTTCGGGCAGCAAGCCGGCTGGCAGACTATTGAGCTTTTCCAAAATCCGCGACCGCGACCAATAGAAATCGACTTCTTCGGCAAAAATCACATAGATGCTCGAAAAGCCGAACATCGAAGAGCTGCGGATCGTCTCGACGCCCGGTACGCCCAACAGCGCTACTGTCAGCGGATACGTCACCTGATCTTCCACGTCCTGCGGCGAGCGTCCGGCCCATTCGCTAAAGACGATTTGCTGGTTTTCGCCTATGTCCGGGATCGCATCCACCGGCACCGGGTCGCGCGGTAGCCAATCGAGTTTCCACGCAAAAGGGGCGACGCTGAGGCCCCAACCAACGGTGACGACGAGCATCAGCACGACGACGAGTTTGTGGACTAGGAAAAAGCGGATTAAGCGGTCCATTGTAGCCTCCTACTCGTGGCCGGCGAAGGTCTCGCGCAGGCTGCCGCAACGGTACATCTGGCCGCCGAAGTAGGGATTTTGGGTCTGCATCGCCTGTTGCAGCCAAGCCGCCCCCTCGTTGTCAAAGGCCATTGGACAGTGAAAAAGATGCACTGGCCCGGCATGGACGCCCCCCTGCCGCGCCACCCGAATGAGTACCATCGAGAGCTCGGCAAAGGCTTGGCGAGCCGCGGCGAGATCGACGGCTTTGCTAATCGCGTCCCCGACCTCCTGCGACGCCGGGTCGGCCGCTAGCGCGGCAGCGGCGGCCTGCGCCTCCGGCAAATCGTCCTCGCTCAACGCCTGCTGCATAGCGAAATAGGCCGTCCAGACCGCGGACGGCGGGCTGTGCGCGTGGCCGTTTGGCTCGTCGTCTCGGTGGTCGGCCCGCGCTGGCGCGTTCATCATGCTCGGCTGAGCGCGGATTTGGAGGGCACTGTCAATTTTGAACGCGCCATTGACCACCACTTCCTCTCCCTCGCGCAGGCCCTCGTGGACCAAGTAGTAATCCCCTGCCCGCGGCCCGAGCACGACCTCGCGCCCCTCGTACAGGCCCTCGCCGAGCGCGACGTACACCACGGCGCGTTTACCCGTCAGCAGCGGTGCCGAAGCGGGTACCACTAGCGGCATCTCGCGCTCCGCCTCGTCGCCAGTGTCATAAAGCTCTTCGGCGCGCACTAGGGCCATGCCGCAAATGTCGCAGGCACCGGGCGCGTCGCGGACGATCTCTGGGTGCATCGGGCTGATCCACTTGCCCGCAAGTTCGGGCGACATGGCGCGCCCGTGAGCTCCCACCTCGGCTTGAGCCACGGCCCACACCAGCATCCCCGGCTTCAGCCGACCTTGCTCGTTGGCCACGTTGACTCGCACGCGCACCGTGCGCGTACGCTCGTCCAACACTGGATCGACAAAGGATATCTGGCCACTGAACACCTCGCCCGGATAGGCTTCAGCCGAGAATTCAACGGCCTGACCGTAGTGGATCCAAGACATATCCGATTCGTAGGCTTGCAGTTCCAACCACAGCCGCGACAAGTCCGCAATGGTGTAAATCGGCGTCCCGGTCTGCACGTACGCGCCCTCGCTGAGGTGCTTTTCTATCACCACGCCGCCGGTTGGCGCGTAAATCGTCAGGTGGTCGGAGGCTTGGCGCTCGCGCTCGACGCGCTCGATTTGCTCCTCCTTCAGCCCAAGCAGGCGCAGCTTTTCGCGCGCGGCCTCGACCGTCGCCTGCGCCGTCTGCCCAACCGACGTGCCGCTGTCAACCAATCGCTCGCAAGCGCGCAGAGCCTGGATCAGCTCCTCTTGAGCGGTCAACAGTTCAGGGCTATAGAGATAGACTATGTGGTCGCCCTTTTCGACTCGCACGCCCGTGTAGTCCACGTATAGCCGATCAATCCGGCCCGCTACCCAAGCGGTGATGGAGCGGACTTGCGTCTCATCTACCGCAATTTTGCCGACCATCCGCGTCTCGACCGGCGCGAAGCGGCGCTCGACCGGCGCAGTCTGGATGCTGGCAAGCTCCTGCGCGGCCGGCGAGAGACGCAACTGGCGCGGGGCCAAAATGTCGCCAGCCTCGGGCGCGGCCACCGGAATTAGGTCCATTCCGCATATTGGACACTGACCCGGCTTAGGCTGGCGAATTTGCGGGTGCATTGAACAGGTCCACGTTTCATCCTGCTCGGCAACTGCGGCGGGTGCATGTCCGCTGGATGTATCCGAACCACCCAAACCCCAGCCCACGGCCAAGCCGACGATCCCCGCCACAATACCAGTAGCTATTATTTGTTTCGTTGCTTTCATGGTTGGATTTCCTCCGTGGGTTCGCCGACCAGCTTTTCAATCTCGGCCCAATGCAGGGCTTGGTCGGTCTGCGCCCGTTCGTACGCTAGCTGGAACTCCAGCAGAGTGCGTTGGGCGTCGATGACCGCGAGAAAATCGCTGCGGTCAGCGGCAAAGGCGCGCTGCGTTACGTTGAGCGCCTGTTCGGCCTTGGGCAGCAAGCTATCCCGGTAGAGGGCACTGCGGCTTTGGGCGTCGCGCTGCCTGTACAAGGCCAGTTCAAGCTCGGCAACGAGCCTATTCTTCTCATCCGCAACGCCCTGCAAGGCAGCCTGATGGCTCAGCTTGGCCGCTCGTTGCCCGGCCTCGTAGGACGAGCGCCACAAGGGCAGGTTGAGCGTGGCCATAGCCATCAGCGGATTCGCGCCCCGGTCGCCGATGTGGATGTAATCGAGGCTCACGGTCAGGTCCGGGTAGAACTGCTTGCCGGCCAATTTGACGCCTAGGGACTGCGCCTGCGCTTGCACCTGTCGCATTTGCAACGTCGGGTTCGCGGCCTGCAAGCGCGCCTTTAGCACTTCTTCGTCTAAGTCCAACGCAGCCATAGGCAGCGAATCGGGCACAGCTATCGGAGCCGTCGCCGCGCGACCGAGCGCCGCATTTAATCGGGCCGCAACTGGACGCCGCTGTTGACGCAAGCTGCGCAGTTGATCCTCTAAGCGCCCCAATTCCACCTGCGCCTTGAGAACCGGAGCGTGCTCTCCGGTGCCGCCGCGATAGCGAGTGCGGCCTACTTCTTCTAAGTGGGCCAACAGCCGCAAGTTGCCCTCGGTGACGGCAATGGCTCGCTCCAAAAAGTAGCAGTCGTAGTACGCGGCCTTGACCTCAAAAATCAGCGACCGCCGCGTGGCCTCATAGTGCTGACCTGCGACTTTGGCCTCTTGCTGGGCGATTCGCCCCTTGAGATCCAATTTGCCCTTCCACGGAAAGGTTTGCGCCGCGCTAAAGCGCATTTCCTGCGGGCCGGTGCGCGTCTCCACCGGGCGCGCGAAATAGCCGTAGGTCAGGCGGGGATCGACCCAAGCGCTCGCCGCGGGCACCTTTGCGAGGGCGGCTTGGTAGCGTGTCAAAGCCTGCTTGAGCTTGGGGTTGTGCTGTTCGGCGTAGCGCGCGTACTCCGCGAGTTCGGCGCGGGGGTCGAGCGCTGCTTCTTCCTGCGACCAAACCGGGCCTGCCAGCAGACCGGCTAGCAGCAGGGCCGTTCTATTTTTGTCCATGCAAATACTCCTCGCCGCGCGGAGGTTGGGATTCGCGTACAGACCCCCGCAAATTGAGTGGAGTGTGAAACTTAGAAGCGTCTGGAAGTTTCCGGGTATGCCCTAAGCTCGGACAGCTTCTTAGGACAAACTCAGTGCGGCGAGAATCAGATCAGGAAGGAACAGTAGAGTTGGAAAAGCGGGGGATGTGGTTGAGGAATGCGGTTGGTCCGCGACTGCAGCGCAGCCGAACGAGGCGGCTGGGGCGTGGTCGCCACTATTCCGACCACGGGCGTTGAAACGGACGGCTGCTCGGCTGGGGGGACAAACGGAGGAGACGCGCTGTTGGATTCGGTGCGCAGACAGCAACAACCCGCTTGCAGGCTCTCGTCGCCACAGACATTGGCGACGTGACAGGGCATGGGAGCGGCCTCTGCGAAAGGAGCACAGAGAACCTGCAAGCCGCTACAGGCGAAAGTTAGTAGCAGGACTAAAGACGTAGTTAAGGGTCGAAAGTTTTTCATTAGCAATCAATCGCTCGGCTACAGCCAAAAGTACGCATATCGACGACCGACGACACGAAAAAGTTTCACCAGCACAGAGTAGGGGCGGTTCGCGAACCGCCCCTACTTGGGTACCATCTTGCGCACGCCGCGCTCGTACACCACTTCGTACTCGCCCTCCGGTACATCCATATTCCGCACGGCTAATTCGCCCATCGTCACCATCGGCTCAGACTTCAAGAGCAGCTCGTCGAACGACTCCTCGGGCGTCTTGCCGGTAGTGTCTAAGACGATGGTGCGGTTCTGGTGGCTAAACAGCGACGCGGCGATTTCTTCCTCAAAGCGCGCTTTGACCTCGGCAATGTGTTCTTGGCGCACGACCGGATATTCGTGCGGGCTGTCCTGCATCCGCCGCGCGATCTCCTCGTCCGAGGCCGTTACGTGGAATAGCACCACATCGGGCAGATGGGCCTCTAACACCAGCGATTCGTAGAGCCGCTGAAAGCCGTAGTGGAAGTTCGGGTAGTAAAAGCTATTCGGGTCGTCGCCGTAAAAGCTGGTGTACACGGCTTCCTCTAAATGCCAGCCGACGATCAGCGGACAGGCGTACTTTTTGATGATGTCCACGTGGTAGTGGATCTGCATCCGCTGTCCGCGCTCCTTTATGTCGTTGGGCAGGCCGACCAAGATCTTGCGCGACTCCGGGCTGAGCGAGGCGTCGGGGAGGGTGAAGTGATCGTCGCCGTGGATGGGAACGCGGCGGTGCCGGTAGTATTCCCCAAGCATAGTGGCCAGTGTGCTTTTCCCTGCGTATTCAATACCTGCAAAAATGCTGCGCATATCTGCTCTCCTTTGGGCTTTTCAAGACGGCGTTCTCGGATATATTCTCAAAAGTAAGTCGCCGCACACCCTCCAGCAAACGCCCGCTTATGCCCGCTAGCTCTTCCAAAATCGGCGTCCTCGTCGCCCAGCTCGGCACGCCGCAAGCACCCACCGCCCGCGCCCTGCGGCCCTATCTGCGCCAATTTCTCTCCGACCCGCGCGTCATCGACCTCCACCCGCTCAGGTGGTATCCCATTCTTTATCTGTTTGTCCTCACCCGCCGCCCCACGCGCTCGGCCGCCCTGTACGCCAATATCTGGACCGACGAAGGCTCACCTCTCATGGTCCACTCCCAAGCGCAGACCCGAGGCTTGCAAGAGCGGTTGGGTGAGGCATATCGAGTCGTGCTCGGCATGCGCTACGGCGAGCCGAGCATCGAGCACGCCATACAGTCCTTAGAAAGTGAAGGCATCGAGCGCATCCTCGTCTTTCCCATGTTCCCGCAGTTTTCCTGCGCCACCACCGGCTCGATCTACGACGCGGTCAACCGCGCGGCCTTGGGTCGGCGCTGCCCTTGGTTTTTCGCCCGCAAACGCCAGATGCCAGTGCTGCGCTTCGTCCCGCCCTACGCAGACCACCCCGCGTACATCAACGCGCTCAAGCAGTCAGTAGCCGAAGCGGTCGCCCGCCTCAGTTGGACACCCGACCGCTACCTAATCACCTTCCACGGCATTCCCCAGCGCTATGTCGATGAAGGCGACCCCTACCGACGCCACTGCGAGGAAACCGCGCGCCAGCTAGCCGCAGCGCTGGGCCTCGCAGACGACGAGTGGGTCAGCGGCTTCCAGTCGCGCTTCGGCAAAGAGCCTTGGCTAGAGCCTTATACCGAAGAAGTCCTGGAGCGCCTCGGGGGGCAGGGCGTGCGCCGCTTAGTCGCCATCTGCCCTGGATTCACCGCCGACTGCCTCGAAACGCTCGACGAGATTGGCCGCGAAGGAGCCGAGCAATTTTCCCACGGAGGCGGCCAACAGTTCCACTTAGTGCCCTGCCTCAACGACCACCCGGCTTGGCTCGACGCCATGACAGCCATCGCCCGCCAAGAACTAGCCGGTTGGGATGCCTGACGGGTATGTGTCATTTGCTTGACACTTCTGTTACTTTTTTGTCATACTTAGCGCGGCTCTGCTATGGACAAGCTACCCCCTGCGCTCGAACGCAAGCTCATCCGCCTCGGCACTCGTCTCATCGATCAAAAGCGCGGCCGACGCCTCGTCGAGCCAACCAAAGACCGCGACGGCTTCTGGTTTGGCGGCGGCAATTCGGTCCGCGATCCCCGCGATGGTAGCCTCTATCTCATCGGCCGCTACCGCGACGCCGGCGACAGCCGCACCGGGCTGACCGCTGGCACCCGAGGCCGCGCTCTGTCCATCTTTCGCTCGACCGACAATGGACGCAGTTTTGTCGAGGTTCGCACTTGGGACAAATCCGACCTCTACTGCGGCTCAGCCGTGCTCAGCATCGAGGGCAGCGCTCTGCGTCTCAACAAGCGCCGTGTTCAAGTGCTGGTCTCGACCGAGAAAGTTCGCCTCTACCCGCGACCCGT
>JAJDVZ010000081.1:0-4383 GCA_022825835.1 Candidatus Latescibacterota bacterium | reverse complement strand
GCATGAGGGCTTTCTTTAGCATATGAATAAGCATGGTGCGGCTCCTGTATTTAGGATTTAGATGCAATCTTCGGCGATTACAAATAAAACCTAAAGCAGGGCCGTACCACAACTTAGATTACTGTCGTGTACTTAGGTGAAATGCAAATGTTTCGCGTGGCGCACCAGTGCGTGCATTTCCTTGTTGTACGGATATAGGGCGGCCCGACCAATCCACTCGTAGCTGGGAAAACCCGGCCGCTCGACAGTGGTACCCGACGTGACAGCGACCGCCTCGGACGCCTCCAACTCTAAGGCGTTTGTCGCCAAGATCTCTCGCACCTTGGGCAACCCCGCTCCGGGAAAGCGCTGGCGGATCAAGGCGACAATCGCCGATATGTGGGGCGCGGCAAAACTAGTTCCTCCGGTGATCGTCTCCCCTCCGTCTAGCCAGCACAGACGCTGCTGATCGCCCCGGGCCACGCACTCAATGGCCTGTCCGGGCCGGTAGTGGTACCCGTAGCGGTCATAGATTTTTCCCCAAGTGACGCCGATTACGTCGGACAACTCGGCCGGATAGCTTTCCATACCCTCGTTGTGCTGAGAACCCACCAAGATCAGATTGGCTTCAACGGCCTTGCTGCATATCTCCGCCAAGGGCCTCTTGTACGCGGGGTCAATCGTCCCTAGACTGAGATTTACCACGTCCATGCCTTCTTCTATGGCCCAAGCGATGGCTTCAACCAGCGATTGACCATCCGTAGTCAGCGACTCGTCGAAAACGCGTATCCCGTAGAGTTCGGCTTCCGGGGCCAATTTGCGGATAATGCCCGCACAGGCCGTACCGTGACCGGCCCGGTCAGAGAAATCGTCATCGCGTTGGATACCGCCACCGGCAACCGCACATAACCCGACTCCACCGGCAATAGGGCCGATCTTGGGATGATTGGGTTCAATACCGCTATCGACTACCGCGACTTTGACTCCGCGCCCGGTCAAACGGGTAAAATCGAGTGTCTGCGATTTCTCATTAGTATTCATCTTGGTCTCCCCTTTTTAATTATTTGCAATCTGGGTTTTGAACAGCTCCCAGTAGTGGCCTTTTTTCTGCATCAGTTCGGCATGGGTGCCTTTCTCGACAATTTTTCCTTCGTCCATACAGACAATCTCATCGACCTCCCGGACGGCACTGAGCCGATGGCTGACGATGATGAGCGTTTTGTCGTCGGCATGGCTCTTGAGCCGGCGCAACATCTTCTCCTCGCTCTCCGAGTCCAGCGCTGAAGTCGCCTCATCCAGCACGATGATCTCGGGGTTTTTCAGCACGGCCCTCGCTAGCGCTATCCGCTGTTTCTGCCCACCCGACAGATTGGCTTTGGAATCGCATACCGTCGCCAAAGAGTCTTCGGGCGCGTGGATGTTCGCGCCGTCAATTTCGAGTTCCTCGGCAGCGCGTTCGATTTCTTCTTTGGAACTGTCCAACCGGCCATAGCGTATGTTTTCGAGCACTGAATCGCGGAAGAGCTGCGCTTCCTGAGACACCAAGCCGATGCGGTCCCGATATTTGCCCAGACCAAAGGCCCGGCAAGGTGCGTCGTCTATGGCAATCTCGCCTTTTTGCGGCTGATAAAAACGGCACAACAAATCGACAACCGTGCTCTTGCCACAACCGCTCGCCCCGACGAGCGCGTACGTCTTGCCCTTTTCAATCTCCAAATCAAAATGGCTGAGTACGGGGTGTCCGTTGTAAGCAAACTCCACATCTTTGAACGCTATTTTCTTCTTAAACGAGAAGGGTTCGGCCTGCTCTGACTCAATCTCCGCCGGTACGTCCATAAATTCCACAATCCGCCGCAGGGAAACCGACGCCCGGACGCAATCTAGATACAGTTGGTTCAGGTTTTCCAAGGGGCCGAAAATGCGCATGAAATACTGGAAAAAGGCGATTAGTGCCCCCAAACCGAGCGATCCCTGCATGACTTGATGTCCTCCCCAACCGAGGATGACAACAGGGGCCAAGGACATGATAAAGGACGAGATAGAACCAGCAGAAAGATTTAACGCGGTGCTGCGCAGCTCTAGGTCGAACAATTCTCCCTGTCGTCTGCCCAACTTGTCGCTTTCGTGCCTGTATGTGTTGTACGACTGGACGAGTTTGATATTGTCGAAACGCTCGATAAAAAACCCCAGTATATCCGAAGTCTTGTGCTGGGTCGCCTCGGCTACCGTGCCTATTTTCGGCTGGAAATACTTGAGATTCACTATGAAGCAGGGCACTAGCAAGCTCAGGCCGAGGAAGAGGGGAGCGTCCAGCCATATTAGCACCGCCCCCAAGCTGACCAACGTCAGCACACTATTGACCAGCTTCAGCACGCCGGAGGTAAGCGTTTTCTGGACGATCTGCACATCGTTGTTGAGCCGGTGGGCAATATCCCCGGTCTTGTTGCGTTTGAAGAAACTTAGCGGCAGGCGCAACAGGTGGCTGAACAACTCGCTCCGCATCTCGAATACGACGCGGTTGCCGACCCAGTGGTATAGATAATTGGCAACGAAAGCACTGATTATGTTCAGGACCATCATGCCAACTAGGGTGGCCAGCAGGATGCCCAGCAGATAGTAGTCCTCGTCGGGCAGTGCCTCGTCAATGAGAATCATCAGGATATAGGGGAAGGCGAGTGAGCTGGCTATCGCCAAGACCATGAAGGCGAATACGATTGAATTTTGCCACCAGTACGGTTTGATGTACCGGGCGAAGCGCGTTACAAATTCCTTGAATACCATCTCTTTATCCTCCCCTCGTCAGAGACCGATCAGTAGAGCAAGTGCTTGACCGAACTCAAGTCGGCCTTGTTGGTGATGACGTCGTAGTACTTCACGCCTTTGAACTTGAAAGCGAGCGGCTCGGCTAAATCGAACCAAGGCTTCAACTCATTGTAGAAAATGACCGAAAGGTGCGGCTTCTCCTGCACGGGGATATGGACGTTGACGACCGTGTTGTTCTTATCAACTACAAATACCGCTGGGGTCGGTTCGCCAAAGGGCGTCTCGCTGAAATACCCGGTCGTGTCCGACACAACTGGAAACGTGATCTGGAAAGTCCGCACATAGTCCGAAAATTTCCGCTCGCTCATCCGTGCGATGCAGTAGATGGGCATTTCCTCCGGCTCGGCGAGACGCTCGTAGATGTGCTGTAGAATTTGCATCTGCGGCTTTAGGCAGGGCTGACACGCCAGTTCGCTAAGTACGACGACGATGCCTCCCTTTTTGGTCTTGGAGAAATCCGTGCTCAAAGGCCGGCCTTTGATATCCGTTGTCTCAATGACGGGTAATTTCAGGCCCAGCTTGGTCGAGGCTTGGACGCTGCTGTTGAGGTAGTCCTTGAAGTAGGTCTTCTCCTTCACCAGCCGCTCAGCCTCGGTCGGGTCTTGCCGGTGTAGCTCCTTCAGTCCCCACAGAGCGCCGGTCGCAATGAGTATCAACAGGAACGCATTGACCAGCAGGGAGATGTTACGCGCCATGTTTTTCATCGTTCACCTCGCTTGGGTTTTGTGTTGAGGCACGGCTAGGTCTGTTCTCGGCGGTGAGAGAGGCTACGCCTGTGGGAGTCGGAGCTATTCTTCGGGCCGAAGATGTACCTGATCTGGACTAAAGGATGCAGGGTCATGATTGACCTCCCATTGTGAGTGGTGAGTAATTAGTCCCCTACGGGGCTTGGTCACTAAAAAGCAACTTCCGTGCCAAACTGATCCCAAAAATCGTAATTTATTGTTATACAAAGAGTTACAATAAGTCGGAGTATTTTTTCAAGACGCCGCATCGCGCACCAACTGCACCCTTTCGACGCACTTGACGCTCTATTTGATTTATAACTCACTTTTTTACAGTTGCTTAGATCAAATGCGTCAAAGACACCGCAGTGCGCTAAGGGAGACCGCCGATGGGACAGTGGTTCGACAAACCCGTAGTTGATGACCTTGTGGCTTTTCAAGGTTGCCCCCTGCCGGTGGCGATTAGGGCCGTAGAAGGCGCAAAGGGGCTTCTGGTCGAGTTATTCAGGGACTTCGCGTCCCCAGAGGAGAAGAAGGAGTTTGGAGTTTAATGACCGGCCGAGTGGATCGTGGTCGATGGAACCGACTAGTCGCCCAATGATCAAAGGCTAGGTCAATTGATAGTGAGGGGTTTTACGATAAAATGCCTAAGTATTGTTTATAGAAATCAGTTGGTAAAAAGAGATGGTTCAAACTTGGGGATACCTATCCACTGTTCAGTGCTTGCAGGCCGGCCGAGTGGATCGTGGTCAATGGAACCCACGATCCACTCGCTAGGCAAGGGGCTACTTAACGAAGGATTGTCCTCCTAGCAGCAGTCTTTGCTACCGTCGAATACGCAGAGCGCAGCGTTGTT
>JAJDVZ010000079.1:0-106366 GCA_022825835.1 Candidatus Latescibacterota bacterium | reverse complement strand
CCCATAAAAAAACATGGACGAAAAGCCATAAGCCTCTTTCGAAAAGGATTAGACCAACTCACACAGATCATACACCAAACACGAGACCAACCTAAACGCGCCCGACAATATCAACCCATGTTACTGTCGTGTACTTAGGTCCACGACTCCACAGGACCATCCCACCACTTCGGAACTCGGTCTGGATAGGCGTACCGGTCCTTATTGACTCGATAAGTCACCATCTGCCACGGCCCAGGATTGTGAAAAGCGTATAACACTTTGTCATCATCTACAGGGCGATTGAAGCCGAACGCTTGAGGAGCGGCATAGAACCAGCCATCGAGCATGATGGGCGTATCTGCATCTACTGAACGGATGGATTCGACCATCCGCTGGTTAAATCGGTTGAGGTCCGCTGGCGTATCCTGGATACTCTGAAACCATTGGCTGAAATTCTCGTCTCGTTCTTCAAAACCGAATACCTTCTCTGGATGTGGTTCATTGAGCGGGTTGTAAGCTACGATTGCAGGATGCTTTTCCAAACGCATTGCTAACTGACGCCAGAAATTGAAGGCTTGCTCATGGTAGCTTTCGTCACGCCAGAGCCGACCATCATCTTGGTTCTCATTCAACTGCTTCCAGCGTGCACCGGGCAAGCTGGCCATCGCAAGGACAACTTTGATACCATTGCTCTCGGCTTCATTGAGTGCTTCTATCAACAGGGCTAGATCGATCTCATTGATTGCTTCAAAATTATCGGCGTTGCCGATTAGGAAGTCTCTATCATCGGCAGGCCATGCATCGGGTAAAATCCGAACATAATCCAGTCCCAGTTCACCTGCCGCCTTGTACCACTCAGGACGATGTAGCTCGTTCTGCTGATTAGCTCCCTTACGCTGCTTTTCCCAAAAGCCAATCTTGGGAGCATCGGACATAACGCCGCTGGTGAAGCACAAAATAGATATTATTGAAACTATGTATCTATAAATACCCCGTTGCCGCCCTTCCTTATGACTGTTTCCGTTCCGAATAAGCATCTGTGCTTTATGGTTTCGTGTTCCTTTAATCATGCTTTCTTCCTGCGAAATGCCAAAGCAGTTTCGTAGTGCTTGGTGATCGATCCTCCGTAGTTCTTGTTTATTAGGTCGGCGATACCATCAAATAGGTGCATGCGATTGAGTTCGGGCAGCGCGATGTGGTCAGAATAGGTGCCAATGAGTTTGATGTACTGTTTCGCCTCTATCCATTCCGCAAAGGTCCAAGACATCCCTGACAAGATCATCAGGGTCCGGGCCTCACTTCGTCATAGAGCAAGGCAACGGTATTGAAGTCACCGCGCCTACTTCCACAGCAACCGGAGGTAAAACAGCGGATTCGTCAGCATCTTGCGCGGCACGGCGTCGGCCATCATGCCGCAGATCATGTCGCTGACCTCGGCATTTTTGGCGGCCTTGCGAATGACCAAGTTCATCACGTAGGGCCAGCGGCCCAAATTGTGCAGCTTGGTGCTCAGCTTCAGCTCGCTGCCCAGCGCATCCCACAGCCGATCCTCATAGCGCCGCAAAAAACCGGCCGAATAATCCCCGGCCTCCCGCGCTTGAGCCGCAGTCTCCACGGCAAAGCGGGCCGAGTACAGCGCATTGCCAATGCCCTCGCCCGTGAACGGATCGATCAGGCCGGCCGCGTCGCCCAAGAGCAAAAAGCCATTCCCGTGCGCCGGTCGCCGCCGCGAGCCAACCGGCAAATTCCAGCCGACCGGGTCTTCAAGGGGACGGGCGTCGCTAAAGCGTGCACCAAAGGTCGTGCTCGCCACCGCGGCTGCGAGCGCGTCCTTGAGATCAATGCCGCGTGCCTTGATGTCTCGGTGATCCATGCCGATGCCGACATTGGCACGGTCGCCTTCTAAGGGAAAGATCCAAAAATACCCAGGCCGTACCTCATCTATAAAGTGCAATTCGATCTGATCGCTCAGGCCCGTCACGCCCTCGAAGTACTGCCGCAGAGCCACCATCCAATCGCGGCCCTCGTGGCGGTACAACCCGCTCTTGCGGGCGACGATCGAATTGAAGCCATCGCACCCCAACACCAAGGGCGCGCGAAATTCCAAGCGCGTGCCATCGGCTGTCCGTCCCCGCACCCCGCAGACCTGTTTGCCTTCTCTCAGAAGCTCACGCACGGTAAAACCCTCTAAGGTCTGGGCGGCCACAGCCCGCGCTTTAGTAAAAAGAAAATCGTCGAAAACCTCGCGGCGGATGACAAAGCCCTCCATCGGCAGCACCCGACCGGTCAGGGCATTGTGCAGATCGTAGCGACTCAGGTCAATGGACGCGGCGGTCGCATCTGGGCTGCCGAAGACAATGCGGGTAACAGCCGCCCCAGGCAGGTCGCACACCTCCTCAAACAGCCCCAGCTCGTGGAGGATGGCCACCGTCTTGCCGGAGAGGGCGTCGCCGCAGACCTTGTCGCGGGGGAAGCACTGCTTGTCCAGCAGCAGAGCCGCCAACCCGTGGCGCTGTGCATACAGTGCGGCCGTGGCACCAGCCGGACCGCCACCGACGATGATGAGGTCGTAAGTTTGCACGTGGCCAGAAAATAGCTCGTCCAGCCCTCGCTACAAGGGCGCGGGTCAAACTTGCTTTGTAGGTGATCTTCCTTACCTTTTTGGTTTCGTCAACACAAGTGCCAAAGGAGCTGCAACAAGATGTCCGAAGACGCTCAAACCGAAGATCCACAGGTTGAAAAACGGGCTTTCCAAACCGAGGTCCAACAGCTACTTCACCTGTTGGTTCACTCGCTGTACACCCAAAAAGAAATTTTCTTGCGCGAGCTGATTTCCAACGCCTCGGACGCCCTAGACAAAATCCATCACCGCTCGCTGACCGACCGCAATATCCTCGACCCAGACGCCGAACTGGACATTGAGCTCGAGGTGTCGAGCAGCAATAAGACCCTGACGATCCGCGACCGGGGGATCGGCATGACCCGCGACGAGGTCGAAAATAACATCGGCACCATCGCTCGCTCCGGCTCGGCCGAATTTGCCAAGCAACTAGCCGATGCCGACGATGAGGAAGAAAAGCTCAAACTGATCGGCCAATTCGGGGTGGGCTTCTATTCGGTCTTCATGGTCGCCGATCGAGTGGTGCTCACCACGCGCTCGGCCAACCCAGAGGCCGAGGCCGTGCTGTGGGAATCCACCGGCGATGGCACGTACACGTTGGCCCATGCCGACAAAGCAGACCGAGGCACGGAAATCAAAATCTACATCCGCTCGGACTGCGAGGAATTCCTCGACGCCCACCGCTTAGAAGCGATTATCCGCAAGCACTCCGACTTCGTGTCCTATCCGATCAAGGTCGCCAGCAAGCAGGTCAACGACACCGCCGCGCTGTGGACCCGGCCGCGCAACGAAATTACTGCCGAGCAGTACAACGAGTTTTATACGCACCTGACCGGCGAGCCGGACGAGCCGTTGGCGCACGAGCACGTAATCGTCGATGTGCCGATTCAGTTTTACGCCGTACTCTACCTTCCCAAGCACTCGCCGACGCCGTGGCTGGTCAATTCAGAGCCGAAAATCTCGCTCAATCTGCACGTCAAGCGGGTCTTCATCCAAGACGACTGCAAGGACCTGCTGCCGCTGTGGCTGCGCTTTGTGCGCGGGGTGGTTGACTGCGACGACCTGCCGCTCAATGTCTCGCGCGAGACCCTGCAACAAAACCCGATTATCGCCAAAATCCGCGCCACCTTGGTGCGGCGGATCATCGGCATGATCGAGGGCATGGCCAAAAAGGACGAAGAGCAGTACCTGACGTTCTGGCGCGCTTATGGCGCAGTGCTCAAGGAAGGTGTGGCCATGGATGTCGAGCACAAGGGAGCGCTCGCCAAGCTCCTGCGCTTCCACTCCTCGCTGGAAGATGACGTCAACACCTACGTCTCATTGCAGACCTATATCGACCGGATGCAGAGCGAGCAAGAAAAAATTTACTACCTAGCCGGCGAGAGCAAGGAATCCATCGCCCAGAGTCCGCTGTTAGAGACCTTCCGCAAGCGCAGCTTGGAAGTGCTCTACATGGACGAGCCGGTCGATGAGTGGGTGGTTCACGGCCTACAGAAATTCGCCGACAAGGAGTTCCAAGCCGTTGACGCGGCAGACCTCGACTTAGGTGCTGATGCGGACGAGGTCCAACTCGCAGGCGTTGATGAGGAACAAAAAGCCGAGGCCATCGAGTTGATTAGCTTCCTCAAAAAGCAACTCGAAGGCCGGGTCGCAGACGTGGTCGAGTCCAAGCGACTGACCGACAGCCCTTGCGTCTTGGTCGCGCCGCAGGGCGGCCTGAGCCAGAACATGGAGCGGCTGATGAAGCTAACCGACCGCGAGTTCAAGGGCCATCTGCGGCTTCTGGAGATCAACCCCAAGCACGAAATCATCCGCAACATGGCCGCGGTGCTCAAGCGCGAGCGCGACTCCGCACAATTGGAGAATTGGGCGCATTTTCTAGTTGATTTCGTTTTGCTGGGCGAGGGCACGGTCGAAGACCCACAGCGGCTGAGCCAGAGCTTGCAGTCCATCATGGGCGCGGCCACCGCGCGCGCCGCCGAGGAGAGTTAGACATGTCCGATCAAGTGCGCCAACAAGCCCTAGCGGCCCGCGCCGCATCGCACGTCCTCGCCGCGACTTCCGCAGAGGTGCGCAACCAAGCCCTCGAAGCCATTGCCACAGATCTCGAAGCCAATCGCGAGCGCATCTTGGCGGCCAACGCCGAGGACCTAAAAGCCGGCGAGCAAGATGGGCTAGCCTCGCCCTTGCTCAAGCGGCTCGACCTAAGCGGACACAAGTTCGCCAGTACGGTGGAGATGGTGCGTGAGGTCTGCGCCCAACCCGATCCCCTCGGCCAGACCCAGAGCGCGACCGAGCTAGACGACCAGCTCCACCTCTATCGAGTGACCGTGCCCATCGGCGTGATCGGCGTGATCTTTGAATCCCGGCCCGACGCCTTGGTGCAGATCGCCTCCCTATGCCTCAAGTCCGGCAATGCCGCCCTGCTCAAGGGAGGGCGCGAGGCCACCGTAACCAATCAGACCCTCGCCGAGATAATGTGCCAAGCCACGCAAGACATCCTACCAGAGGGATGGATGACGCTCCTGCCCGGCCGCGAGGAAGTCCGCGCCCTGCTCGGCGAGGAAGACCTGATCGACCTCATCATCCCGCGCGGCAGCAACGAGTTTGTGCAATACATCATGCACAACACCAAGATCCCGGTCATGGGCCACGCCGACGGGATCTGCCACGTGTACGTCGATGCCAGCGCGAACCTCGACAAAGCCGTGCAAATCGCCGTCGATGCCAAGACCCAATACGTGGCCGTGTGCAACGCAGCCGAGACCCTGCTCGTCCACAGTGCCATTGCCCCGGCCTTTTTGCAGCGGGCCGTACCGGCACTGCTCGCAAGGAACGTGGAGTTGCGCGGCGACGAGCGCGCCCTCGCCCTCGCCAATGCCAACGGGCAAGTCAAACCAGCCACCGAAGCCGACTGGTCCACCGAATACCTAGACTTGATGCTAGCGGTAAAAGTCGTCGATAGCACGGCCGAGGCCATCGAGCACATCAACGCGTACGGCAGCCACCACACCGACGCGATCGTAACCGAGGACTCGGAGGCTGCACGCACCTTTTTGCGCGAGGTGGATTCAGCTTCGGTGATCCACAATGCCTCGACGCGCTTTGCCGATGGCTTCAAATACGGGCTAGGGGCCGAGGTCGGCATCAGCACCAACCGTCTGCACAGCCGCGGCCCGGTGGGCCTAGAGGGCCTCGTCATCTACAAGTACATTCTCCAAGGGGACGGCCACATCGTCGATATGTACGACGGCCAGCAGCAGCGCCCCTTCACCCATCGCCCCCTCGACCAGCACTGGCAGGCCTAACATGAGCGAACACACCACGGATCCGACCTACACTCCGGTAGAGCGCCACATCTTTCTCTGCGCCACCCCCACCAAGCCCAAGTGCCACAGCGACAGCACCGGGGCCGACTGCTGGGAGTACCTAAAAAAGCGATTGTCCGAATTGGGCTACGGCCATCCGGGCAAAGGTGGCATCCACCGCACCAAGGCCGACTGCCTGCGCGTCTGCGAGTCCGGGCCGACCGTCGTGGTGTATCCCGAGGGCGTCTGGTACCACTCCATGACCGTCGAAAAGCTAGAGCGCATCATCCAAGAGCACTTAATCGGCGGACAAGTCGTAGAAGAGTTGGTCAATAAGGAACCGTTCCGCAGCCTATAGCAGCCGGCCATAAAAGCGCATGGCAAAATTCAAATCCAAACACATCGACCTCGAGATCAAGGACGCCAGCCTGATCTTCGACCGCGTCTGGAGCGACCTAGAGCAGGAATTCGGTCGCGCCAAGCTCTGCTTCCCTGGGGAAATCATCTGGCTCGGCGGCGCACCCGGCGCGGGCAAGGGCACCAATACCCCCTTCATCCTCGAAGCGCGGGGCATTACGACCGCAGCCATAGTAATCAGCGACTTGCTCGACAGTCCCCGCGCCCAACAGATCAAGGATGCCGGCGGCTTGGTCGGCGACGAGGAAGTCACGTATCTACTCTTGCACAAGCTGCTCGACCCAATCTACGAGCGCGGCGTGATCGTCGATGGCTTCCCGCGCACCCAAGTGCAGGTCGAGTGCCTCAAGCTGTTCTACGACAAGATGACCGAATTGCGCGAGGAATCCCGCAATCACGACTTCCCGCGCCCCCTCTTCCGCACCGTGTTGCTCTTCGTCGATGAAGAGGTCAGCGTCGAGCGCCAGCTCCATCGCGGCCGAGAAGCCCAAGAGAGCAACCGCAAAGCCACCGAGTCAGGCGTCGGCCAGCTCGCCGAGATCCGCGCCACCGACCTCGACCCAGCAGCCGCGCGCAAGCGCTACCAAGTTTTCAAGGAGACCACCTTCGAGGCATTGCGCTCGCTGCGCGCCATCTTCCACTTTCGTTTCATCGACGCCAGCCAGTCGCTCGCCAAAGTGCAACAGGAGATTGAGGAGGAGTTTTCCTACCAGAGTTCGCTAGAGCTTTCGCACAAGACCTTCGACCGCGTCCGCACCATCACGCCGGCCAGCCGCCTCGTACTCTACGCCCGCCAAGAGCTGGTCAAGCGGCTGGAGATCTACAACGAGGATCATGCCGAGCTGTTCCAGCGGGTCATCGACAAAGTCAACTTCAAGTTCATGCCCATTGTCACCCGCTATGCCATTACCGGCATGACGCTGGTCAACTCCGAGGACGAACTCTTTGAAAATCCTTTGGCCTTGGCCATGTTGATCGACATCTTTTCCGAGCGCGGCTATCAGGCTCTCGTCGATGTCAACCACATCGAGGTCCCCCACCGCATCGACCCCCAAACGCACGAAATCATCTGCCGGCAAAAGCGCGTCTTTCGCTTTCAGATCCGCTTTGCAGCCTCGGCCATTCGGCACGGGACCGACTAGCCCGGCCCGATCTGTCCCTCTTCTAGCATGGTAATCAGGGCCGAGTCCTCCACGTCAAGAGGGAGCAACACCCGGCTGCGGCGGCGGCTCGACTCATAGGTGGCGAAAATCAGTTCGGTCGCTTGCAGGGCCCTACGCGCCGACAAGCGCGGCTCCGCACCGCTTTCGATACAGTCAATCAGGTCAAGCACCGACAGCACAGTGTCGTCACCCGGCGGCACGACATCGGCGATCTCTTCATCCGCAAAGTCCTGCCACGCTGCACCCGCGCACAACAGCCGCAGCGGTGCCCGCTCCGCGCCGCCGACTTCGATAATGCCCTCGCTGCCGATGAGCCGGTTGCGCGGGCCTTGCACGTGCGCGGCTCCCGTGCCCAACAGGCCCTCAACGCCATTTTGCCAGCGGATCCACGACAGGCCGCTGGTATCTAGGGGCACGCCAAACACCGAGCTCTCGGATTCGACGGCAATCTGGCCCATGACCCATTCGGCCGGCACTTCGTCGTTGTAAAAGAAGAACATGTCAAACCAATGCGTGCCCCAATCAAACAGGTTGGAGCACGCGCCTTCGAGCCGCTGGAGCGCACCTATGGCCCCTTCGTCGAGCAACTGTTTGGCCTTGACAAACACAGCACCAAAGCGGCGTTGATGGCAGAAGGTGAGGACCACGCCGCGATCGGCGCAGGCCCGCGCCAGCGCCTTGGCATCCCCCCATGTGCTGGCCATGGGCTTTTCGCAGTGGATGGCTTTGACGCCAGCCGCAGCCGCGGCCTCGACCATCTCGCGGTGCAGGCCGGTCCACGTACAGATGCTCACCACATCGAGGGATTCGCTTTCTAACATGGCGCGGTAATCTTCGTACGAAGACGCCACGGCAAAGTCCTCGGCAAAGGACGCGCGGGACGCTGCCACTGGATCGGCACAGGCGACAATTGCAACTTGGGCGGAGGCTTGGTAGCCCTCGGCGTGGCGGCGACCGCGATTGCCGCAGCCGATCACACCGACTTTGTACTGAGTCATTTTGTGCTCCCTGTTTGTTTGCGTAAAATTTGCGCGTTGTAAAATAGAGCTTTCACCGCCTCGCCAAAACCCAACAGGAGAACGCCATGTCCATCACCGACGCCCTCCCCGACATGGAGCGCGAACTCAAATTTTTCAGCGCGACCAACGACAACCCGCAAAAGCTGACCCGCGCCCAGATCCGCCAGTTCAACGTCCAAGGCTACATCTGCCCCTTGGACGTGTTCACGCCCGAGGAAGCTGCGGCCAATCGCCGCTATTTCGACGCGCTCATGGCCGAGGCCCAAGCCAACGGGCACAACAGCTATTCGATCAACGGCTGGCATCGCCACTGCCGGGGCATCTACGACCTGTTGCACGAGCCGCGCATTCTCGATTGCGTCGAAGACCTCCTCGGCCCTAACCTCGTCAGCGTTATGACCCACTACTTTTGCAAGGAGCCGGGCGACCAAAAACAAGTCGTTTGGCACCAAGATGCTTCGTACTGGCCGCTGACCCCGAGCAAGGTAGTGACCGCTTGGTTGGCCATCGACGATGTAGATGAGGAAAACGGGCCAATGACCGTCGTCCCCGGCTCGCATGTACACGGCCAAATTCCCTTTGAGCACAGTACTGCCGAAGAGCAAAACGTCTTGGGACAGAGCGTACACGATCCGCTCCAATGGGGCGGCGAGCCAGTGGCTTTTACCATGCGCGCCGGTCAGATGTCCCTGCACACCGACCTGCTGTTGCACGGCTCGGCCCCCAACCGCTCCACCCGCCGCCGCTGCGGCCTGACGTTGCGCTACATGCCGCCCGAGGTGCGCACCCGCGAAGAAAAGCGCGCCCACGGCTATATTTGCCGCGGCACCGACCCGAGCGGCTACTGGATCAACCACCCCGTGCCGACCGTCGACAAGATGCCCCCGAGGTAGCTACCGTGCCTCTACCGGAAGCCTTTCGCGCCCGCTTGCAGGCCATCCTCCCAGCCGAGCACTTTGCCGCCTGCTGGCAGAGCTTGGCCGCCGAGCAGCCCACGGCCTTCCGCGCCAACGCACTCAAGGGCACGCCTGACGCGCTCGTGGCCGAGCTAACGGCTGCGGGCTTTGCGCTGACGCCGCTCACTTGGAAGGCCGACGCCTTTGTCATCCCGGCTACCCAACGCCGCGCCCTCACCGAATGCGCGGCCTACCGCGAAGGCCGGCTCTACATCCAAAACCCCTCCAGCATGGTACCGCCAGTCCTCCTAGCGCCACAAAACGAGGAGTGCATTCTCGATCTCGGGGCCGCTCCGGGCAGCAAGACCTTACAGCTCGCCGAACTAATGAGCAATCAAGGAAGCATCTGGGCCGTAGAATCCGTGCGCGGCCGCTTCTTTCGCCTGCGGGACAACCTAGCGCGGCACGGAGCCGAAAACGTGCAAACCCATCTCGCCGACGGAACCCGCATCTGGCGTCGCCACCCGGAGCGCTTCGACCGCGTACTCCTCGACGCGCCGTGCTCGTCCGAAGGGCGGTTCCGCGCCGATGCACCCAAGACCTATGCCTATTGGAGCCAGAAGAAAATCGCCGAGGCCAGCCGCAAACAGCGGCGGCTCTGCTACTCAGCCGTACAATGCCTCAAGCCGGGCGGGGTGTTGGTCTATTCGACCTGCACCTTCGCACCCGAAGAAAACGAGGCCATCATCAACCGAGTGCTGCGGCAGTTCGCCGATGCCCTAACCGTCGAGGATATCGCACTGCCTTTTGCCAATGCGGCACCGGGCTTGAGCCAGTGGCGGGGGAAGGCGTTTGACGATCAGGTGCAACAGGCCAAGCGGATTTTGCCGCTGGGGGGAATGGAGGGGTTTTTCGTGTGCCGATTGCGGAAGACGGCGAGTACGGTTAAGGACCAACCTCAGCACTAAGCCCCAATCGCCAAGTACGACCTGGAGCGGGTTCAAAGAAGCGCCCGCCAAAGGCGTTGGGAACCACCGAGCCGTTGTACCGGGCATCAAACAGGTTATCGACCGCGACAAAGGGCCTCGCTGCGCGATAATCAATCCCCAGGCGCAGATCAACTCGCAAGTACGCGCGGTTGAAAAACTCGTCGGACGCAGCGTCGCTTCCAGGCGGCGGGCCGTTGAAATCGTTGGCCCAGTAGCGGCCGACTCGCTCTAATTCGATCTCGGCAAACAAGCCCTGCGGACTGTCGTAGCTCAGCGCGGCGAAAAGCCGGTGGCGCGGCACGCCCGGTACCTCGTTGCCAGCGAGCTGAACAAGTTCGTCCCCGTCCTCGACCTCGTAGTCCTCAAAAACATAGTCGCCAAAAGTGTACGCGAGCGTGGTCCGCAGCCCAGGATGAGGCACCGCCGACAGTGACAGTTCCAACCCCCGATTGCGCGCTTGGCCAGCGTTGCGGAAGTAAATCTCCTCGCTCTCTTCGCTCTCGACCTGAAAGGGAATCAGCGCGTCGGCGATCTGGAGTTGGTACAGGGCCACTTCCAGATCCAAGCGCCCCCGGCGCACGTGGCGGCGCAGTCCTGTCTCCAATCCGAGGACGCGCTCAGGGCCTAAATCCGGGTTGAAGCCGCCCTCGCCGCTGGGCCGATTGCCCAACTCAGAGGTGGTAGGCGTCTGGAAGGCCGTGGCAACATGGGCGTACCAACGCGAGAAGGGATCGAGGCGGTACACCACACCCACCATCGGACTGAACTGATCCATGTCGCGCGACTGGTCGTCCACGGCAAATCGGTAGCGGTCGTAGCGGCCTCCTACGGTCGCAGTCAACGCATCACCCAAATCTCGCTCCAAGGAGACAAAGGGGCCAAAACTCCGCACCTGTTCCTCTTGATCCACCTGCTCCGCGCCGTACTTCACGAGTTCAAATACGCGCTCGTCTTCTACGCGCACGCCCTCGGGCAAGCCCTCGTTGGCAAACTCGCGGCGGTCGTCGCGCTGGAAGTCCAAGTCGAGGCCGGTCACAAGGCGCGTACCAGCCCAAGCAAATTGGTGCTCAGTGCGCAAGCCGCCGGCGCGGCGGTCAAGTTCGACAATACGGCCCGGAATGGGGTTTTTGAGCGCGCGACCAACACCGTATAGCACGAAGCTCGACGCGCGGTGGTGCGCAGCGGGCGGCGGGCGATATTCGAGGCGAATGCCGCCTTGGCCTTGGCGCACCTGCTTGGATGCCCCCTGCCCTACCACAAACCCACGCGCACTGCGTGGAGCATCTCGGGCAACTTCCGCGTCGAGTGAACTCGGATTGAACAAGTACGGGGCATCGTACAAATGCAGCAGGAGCGTCAACTCCGTATGGGAGGTGAGGGCATGGCCGACAAGAGCGTTGAGGCCGCGAGCGCGGGCGTCGGCGTGGTCGCGGTAGCCCTCGCTGCGTAGCTCGTACAAGCTGGCGAACGCGTGAGTATTATCAGCTCGTCCTGCAAGGCTCGTCTGCGCGCGGAACAGGCCGTTGCTACCAGCGATCAAGCGCGGCTCCACGCGCCAAGCCGCCTCGGCCGGAGCTTGGGTGTGAGCCGCGAGTACGCCGCCGCCCGCATTGCCGTACAGCGACGAGCTCGGCCCGCGCAAAATCTCAACGCGGCCCGTTGCCCCCAAATCGAGGTTGTTTAGCTGGCTCTGGCCGTCGGGCATGGTCAGGGGAATGCCGTCGAGCAAGACCTTGATCCCGCGAACGCCAAAGGCCGCGCGCGCCCCTAAGCCGCGCACGCTGAGCCGATCGCCTTGGGAGAGATTGTGGCGGTTGGCGATAAACAGCCCAGGCACCGGACGCAGCGACTCGGCCAGCGAGAGTCCGGGCCGCGCGCGCCCGACCTCCGCGACCACGGTCGTAGCCAGCGGCAGGTCAAATCCCTCGCGGGGCGCGCGTGTCGCCGTGATTTCGATGGGGGGCATTTGGTAGCGGGGTTCAGGATCGTCGGCGCGACCGACGGCGGCGATCAGGATTAGCGATAGGCACTGGATTAACTTGTGTTTTTTCATAGCATTATTATGACGTTACGCATTTTCCTTGTCATGCTGAGCGGAGCGAAGCATCCCATACCTAAGAAGCCGTACATAATCAGTTTCTAAAGAACACCACGAAGAAATACAGACGCAAACCGGGAGTTAGGACCAAGCCATGAGTAAGTGGATCGCCCTAGTGCTGTTGCTAGGCGGATGCTTTGCCGCAGAGGACGGACCAAGCGGCGCAGTAGAAGCCCTCCGCAGCGAGGTGGAGTTCGTCGAGGACGCGGGATTAGAGGGCAGCGTGTCGATCGACAGCTTGACTTGGTTACCGTTCTTGCCACAGCCGGGATTCGGGACAACAGCGGAATTCGAGGGGGCCTTTGCGGCTGTGTTTAGCAATGTCGGTGAAGAAACCGTGTGGGTGCGCTACGACTTGCGGTTTTTCGACCAAGAGGAATTCCTAATCGACGCGTTTATACCCATTGGGCAGCCGGTCGTCCTCAACGCCGGGGAAACGCGCCGCGTGGAAGGAGATTTTCTAATTCGCACCGACGACCCACGCGATTTTGAACGACTCGCCCTAATGAGGCTCGTAGCCCGCATCAGGCACCCCGAGTAGGGGCGGTTGCCCTTTTCCATCAGTCCTAATTCAAAACGCCACAAAGCCCCCACAAACCGGAATGCACTGCCCAGTAACGTAATCCGACAGATCGGACGCCAAAAACTCCACCACCCGAGCGCAGTCCTCGGGCGTACCCAAGCGTCGTAGGAGAATTTGCGGCTCTAAGTGCCGGCGCGATTCCTCGCTGTTGCGGCCCTGGGCCACGGCGCGAGACGACAAAATTAGGCCCGGAGCAATGCAGTTGACGTGGATGCCATAAGGGCCTAGCTCGGCGGCGAGCACCCGCGTGTAGTGGACGATGCCGGCCTTGGCCACCTTGTAGGGCATCCCGCCGCCATCGCGCCCGCTCCACAGACCCGCTTGCGAGGCCACGTTGATGATTTTGCCGGACTGGGCTTCCTTCATCGCCGCGCTGACCGCTTGACAGCAGTGGATAGTGGCGGTGAGGTTGATGTCCATGATGTAGCGGTAGTGGTCTTCTCCAGCCAAGGAGGCGGCTTGTTCCTCGTGCGAGCGCAAGTTGCCGCCGGCGTTGTTGACGAGTATGTCGATGCGGCCAAAAGTATCGAGTCCCTCGGTGACTAAGGCATCTACTGCTTGGCGATCGGTGACATCCACGGCAATGCCCACGCCGCGGCGACCGAGCTTTACTACTTCGGCTTCCACGGTCTCGGCCGTGAGCTCTTCGCCGTATTCGCGCGCGGCCTGTAGGTCTATGTCGGCGATGATAACGTCCGCGCCCAAGCGGGCCAGATGGAGGACGTAAGCGCGACCCAAGCCGCGCGCGCCACCAGTGATGAGAGCTACCTTGCCTTCAAGCGACATCAAAAATCTCCTTTTCCCAATAATTAGGACACGACATCAATCGTCGGCAATCCACGAAGAGCCAAGAGAATTGGAGAAAACTTGCATGACAAGAGGAGCGTTTGGCAAATTAGGTGCTAGCGAATGCGCGTTACCTAACAGAAAGAGGTCGAATGGCAGAGCAAATCGGTGCAATCATTGAACAGGGGCCAGAGGACTGGCAGATCGTACAGCAGGACGAGCGTGGGGAAGGAAGAATTGAGTTAGGGGGGCGATGGAAGTTTGAAACTCCCGGACAAGTGGAAATGCGCTTGGTGTGGGAAGATACGGGGGTAGCGGTTGCGGCCAGTTTGGACTGGCAGGCGGTACCGACAGCGGAGGATGGTACTTGGAAAGGTGCTTTGGAACACATACCCGCAGGAGGGCTTTACCGGCTGGAGACGCGGTTGCGGACGGCGGACAACCCGGCTGGGGAATGGTCGCCGCGCGGGGATATGCGGCACTTTTTGGGGGTAGGCGATTTGTGGGTGATTACCGGGCAGAGCAATTCGGCCGGATACGGGCGCGGGCCTTACGAAGATCCAGTGGAACTGGGAGTACACCTGTTTAGGAACAGCGAGCACTGGGCACTGGCGACGCACCCGATGAATGAATCGACGGATACCCAACACGCAGTGAACCGCGAAGCCGCCAACCCAGGGCACTCGCCCTACCTGCAATTTGGCCGCACGCTCAAAAGGGTGCTCGCGCACCCAGTGGGCTTGGTACAGACGGCATTGGGAGGCTCTCCGCTCACTCGTTGGAACCCTGGCGAGCCTGGGGCGGCGGATTTGTTCGACAATATGGTGCAATGCGTGGACAAGGTAGGTGGAAAGGTCCGGGGTATTGTGTGGTACCAAGGAGAAAGCGATGCGGGGACCGACGCAGACGCCACCAGTTACGCGCAGCGGTTCCAGCAAGCAGTCGCCGCTTGGCGGGAGGCCCTTGCCGATGCGGAGCTGCCGGTACTCACCGTGCAGCTAAACCGCGTGTACCAACCCGCCGACCCGGATGCCGACCGGCACTGGAGCCAAGTGCGCGAGGCCCAGCGGCAGGTGGCGCGGCAAGTGCCGAGGATAGGCGTGGTGCCCGCCCTCGACTTGCCGCTTGCGGATCTGATCCACACCAGCCCCGCCGGCAACATGCTCTTGGGCGAGCGGTTGGCGCAGGCAGCTTTGGGGCTGGTCTATGGCCAAGCAGTAGCTTGGCAAGCACCGGATTTAGCAGCAGCCCGGCGGGGGGGAGACCGCGTCGAATTGGAGTTTACTGCCGTCGAGAGCCGGATGGACAGCATTGACCTAGAGGCCAATAGCTTCCGAGTCGAGGATGAAGCCGGCGAAGTGCCAATCGCAGCAGTGGTCTATCCCCAAGATCATCGCGTCGAGCTGGTTTTGGAGCGCCCCCTGCAAGGAGCGGCTAAAGTCCACGGCGGCTACGGCAAAGCCCCAGCGACCGTGCCAGCGGATATGGAGCGATTCTTGCCCATGTTGGGTTTTTGGGGCGTGGAGATTGTCTGATGATTAGGATGTACGCAAGCATCTTATCGGTTGCCCTGCTGTTCGGCAGCGCTGGGGCGCAAGCGAATCTAGTAGGTTCCTGGGAGGGCTGCCAAAGCGAGTTTGGCTCCTTCGTAGAGCACTTCTATATCGAGTTCAATAGCAATGGGCGCTTCCGCCGCGTCGCGCTCCGAGACGATTCCGAGCGGCCGGTAACAGAAGATCAAGGCCAGTACGAAGCCGCTAACGGCATTGTTACCCTGCGCTATACCGCCAACGTCAGCGGGGTGCTGGCCGAACAAAGCGAGACGGTGCCCTTCCAGCTAGAGGACGATACCCTGTATTGGGGAGCCGAACCCGCAATCGCCTTGGCGCGAGCAGAGGAACTAGGCGACGAGCTGTTGGGTCGGTGGGGCATCGTCAATTTTGCCGATGGAACGCTGGCCCGACACGTGGTCTTCCGGGGCAATGGGACCTATGAGCTAGAATTGGGCGGCGTCGGGCACCGCGGGTTGTGGTCGCGGGCGGGATCGGGCGTGGTCCACTGGCCAACCGCGGCCGACGAGGCCGGGATCATCGGATTGCCAGCCGTGTGGACCAATGTGCGCGTCGAGGGCGACCAACTCTTCTACGACATCGCCTGTAGTTTCACCGTTGAGGCCGTGCGGTTGGCCACGGCTGTGGCGGAGGTGTCCTGGGGGGCGATTAAGCACCGTCTCGGAGGCCCGCCAAAATAGCCGTCGCAAGCTCCATCGTCGCGATGGCCTCGTCCAAGTCCGCAGCCGGTGGGTCGATGGGACGACCGGCCTTGATGCAGTCGAAGAAGTGGGTGGCTTGTGCCAGGGTGCTGTCCACACCCTCCTTTTGCAAGTGCTTGCGCTCCCCGTCGCAGGCCAACTCGCAGGTGGAAATCCCCTCTATATAGGCCGAGATGTCGCGGCCGTGGATTTCGTATCGCTCTAGACGGGCGTCGGTGGTGTAGTTGGCGCAAATCTGGGCGACGCAGTCGTTCTCAAAGACGATCAAAGCGGCGTGGATGTCCTTGTAGGCGGATGCGCGCCGGACAAAGCTATTTACTTCGGCGACCGGCGCTCCACCCAAGTGGCGCACCAGATCAATCGCGTGGATCGGACTTTCGAGCAGCATGTTGTCCATGACGATTTCGGGAAAGCGGCCACCGGCGATAAAACCGCTCATGCTCTTGTGGAACTCGCCGACTAGCTGGTAGATCGGGCCGCGGGATTCAATCTCCTCGCGCACTTGCAATACCAGCGGATCAAAGCGGCGATTCCAACCGACCATGCCACGGGCACCACTGGCCTCAGCAGCCTCTTTGAGCGCGCGGGTCTGGTCCAAACTCATACCCGGCGGCTTCTCCAGCAGAGTGTCGATCCCTCGCTCCAAGCACGGCAGGGCCGCCTCGGCGTTGAGATGAGCCGGAGTAGCGACGATCGCCGCAGCCAATTCCTCAGCATCGAGCATAGCCTCTACGTCCGCGTAGCGGCGCTCAATCCCCCACTCATCCCCCACCTGTTCGCGGCTTGCCGCAACCGGATCGCAGACGGCGACCAACTCGACGTCCTCCAGCTCATGCAGGGCGCGCACGTGGCCGCGACCGCGACCGCCGCAGCCAATTAATCCAACAGGTATATTCGCCATAGATAGCTCCTTTTATGTAGATCCTGAGCGCCGGGTAACGCAGCCCAGCCCACTAGTTGAGCCAAAAGGAATAGAGCTTGAAAATAATCCGACGATCACCCCAGCCCTTTTGTTGCCTAGCACCGACAGCACAGGCACGCGCTGATCGAACGTTCTTTAGTTTCCCTCTCCAGATAGCTCAAGTGCGTACTGTTTAATTTCAATAGATATCCACATACCGGCGTCAATGAGTTGCTCAAGCAAGGGGGCGATCTTTGGAATTAGGTTCTGTTCTTTGGCACGCATCAAGATGCCAATGGTGCCTATGACGTGTAACCCTAGTGTTTCAGCGGCATAGCGTGCATCTAGATCATCTAGAATTATTCGGTCAGCCGATGTTTCTCTTGCCAATAGAATTGATGCACACTCACCATCGCCCAAGGATTTTAACTCGATTGGAATGGAATGGCTATCAGGTTTTTCAATGGTGATCCAAGAATAGTCCGTTATGTTTGGAACCAAATACCCTGTTGATTTTCCCCGATTTAATTCTTGTTCAACAGCATCAGCAACTATAACTTCATCAAAGAGTGTCTGGAGAATATCCAATTGGCCGATGCGAAAAAGATACTGTAGTGCAGATGTATCAACCACGCATCTTTCTGGCACTCTCGAAGTCCTTTTTCAACTCTTCGCGGGTCAAATTCGCAACAGGGACCTTGTACGACTTCAAAATATCGAAAAAAGCTACTCTGCCTAGGCCAGCGAGTTCTGCGGCTCGCCCTGAGGATAAGCGACCAATTTCATAAAGCTTTGCTGCCAAAAGTATTCGTGCTTCCTGTGCAAATTCATCAGGGGTTTCTTTTAGCGCATTCAGGATGTTGGCAGGGCATTCAATCTTTATATCTACAGACGACATCTTGGGCCTCCGACGGGCGGCGAGGGCGGTTATGCCTTAGCTTACATCAGAAAACATACGGGGGAGATAAAGGCGTTGTCAACGGAGCATTTAGTGCAGCAGTAAGCCTGTCGTTGGTCGGGATGCGATCTTGAAAACTATCGACAGCAAGGACTTCTGGTAGGGCCATAAACGCCGCTTTCCCACCAAAGCAAAACGGGCTACATCTTTTGACGTAACCCGTTGTTTTTAATGGCGCACCCACAGGGACTCGAACCCCGAACCTTCTGATCCGTAGTCAGGTGCTCTATCCAATTGAGCTATGGGTGCAAAGCAGTGTTATAAAATAGACGCCGCCCCCACACTCGTCAAGGTGCGAACCCCTCGGACAAAGCCTCCAAATACTTGTAACCCGACCCCGTATTGAAGAGCACCACGCGCTCGTCCGGGGCCACTAGTCCCTGCTCCTTGAGCTTGATTAGGGCCGCTAGCGTTGCCCCGCCTTCGGGCGCGGGAAAAATGCCCGCGTGCGCCGCCATGCTGTGCGAATGCGCGATCAATTCCTCGTCGCTGACGGCAATGGCCATGCCGCCGCTTTCCTGCAAAACCTGCAACATCAGAAAGTCGCCGACCGCACTGGGGACGCGCAGACCCGAAGCCACGGTGTGAGCGCCTTCCCAAGCCTCGGCAGCTTCATCGCCGCGAGCAAAGGCCCGCACAATCGGCGCACAGCCCTCGGCCTGCACCGAGATCATCCGCGGCCGGTGCTCGCCAATCCAGCCGAGTTGCTCCAGCTCGGCGAATGCCTTCCACATCCCGATCAACCCCGTGCCCCCGCCGGTGGGATAAATCACCACGTCGGGCAACAACCAATCCATCTGCTCGGCCAGCTCGTAGCCTAGCGTTTTCTTCCCCTCGATGCGGTACGGCTCCTTCAGGGTCGATACCTCAAACCACCCCTCGGATTCCTTGCGCTCGCCGACGATGCGACCGCAATCGCTGATTAGCCCGTCAACCAGTTTGACCTCAGCACCGCAGGACCGACACTCGACGACAAAAGCCTGCGGCGTATCGCGGGGCATGAAGACAATCGCCGGCAGGCCACAGGCGGCCGCGTACGCCGCCATCGCACCACCAGCATTGCCCGCGGTGGGGATGGCCAGCTTTTTCGCACCGCGCGCGCGGGCGCAGGTGACGGCAGCCGAGAGGCCGCGCGCCTTGAAGGAGCCGGTGGGATTGGGAGATTCGTCCTTGATGTAGAGCTGGGCAAAACCCGTCCAGCGCCCCAAGCGCTCCGGGCGCAGCAGCGGGGTGAAACCCTCGCCGAGAGAGACGATCTCCTCGGGCGTGCGGATGGGCATGACTTCCCGATAGCGCCACATTGTTGGCGGGCGGGTGCTAAGCGCGTCGCGGGTCAACGCGCGTCCGGCCCGGTCCAAGTCGTAGCGGGCGAGGAGGGGCGCACCGACCTCCGACAGGTTCTGCAACACGTCGGCGTCGTAGCGCGCGCCCGTACGAGAGCACTCTAAATGCGTAATGAACACGGAGCGGCGTACAATCCTTTCGCAAGTATGTGGGCCTCGACCGCTTCGGGCACCATGTAGCGGATGGGCAGGCCAGCGGCCCGGCGCGACCTAATCTCGGTCGAGGACAGCTCAATGAGCGGAGTATCTATGAAATGCAGAAGCGCCAGTAGCTTGGGGTCGTCGCCCGCTACCTCGCCGGGACGCGCCCCCACTACTACCGTACACTGGGCCAAAATGCCTTCGAGATCGTGCCACTCGTCTAGCTGACCGATGTTGTCCGCGCCGATAATAAAAAATAGCGCAGCATGAGGATGAAGCTGGTGCAACAGGCGCAGGGTTTCAACGGTATAGGACTTGCCCGGGCGGTCTAGCTCCAAGCGCGAGGCCGCAAAATCAGCGCAGTCAGCCACGGCTAGTTCAACCATGGTCCAG
Source organism: Candidatus Latescibacterota bacterium (assembly GCA_022825835.1). Lineage (GTDB taxonomy): Bacteria > Latescibacterota > UBA2968 > UBA8231 > UBA8231. The sequence goes on along the minus strand of JAJDVZ010000079.1, from coordinate 86,497 downwards.
CGCTCCTCAGCCGACGCGTACGCGCCCTGCTTGAGCGGCTGATCGGCTGCGGGAATGAAGAGCACTTCGTCGAGGGGGATTTGCTCTAAGGCGAAGCGGGCCAAGAGCAGATGGCCGTGGTGGATGGGGTCAAAACTGCCGCCGATGACGCCGATGCGCCGCATCTTTAGCCCGGCGATTGGCTCAGCCCGGATAGGTGCTTCTGCACGCCCTCCACCAGCTCCGGGTCGCCGCTGTCTTGCAGTACTTCCTTCCAATAGCGCACCGCTAGATCCACATCGCCTTGCTCGCGGGCGATTTCGCCCATGCGGAAAAGCGTGGTGTAATACCACTCGCCGACATCCGGGTACTCGCGCAAAACTTCCTCGTAGGTCATTTTGGCTGCGTCGAGATGGCCCTGCTTGTGGTACAGGCGGCCACTTAGGTACTGCTTTTGCGCTAGGCGGCTCCGGCACTCGACGATGCGCTCGCGCGCCTGTTCCGCCAAGGGCGCGTCGGGATTGTCTTCAATAAAGTTGCGGAAGGCCGTCAGGGCCTCAAAGGTCTCCTTCTGGTCGAGCTCTGGGCGGCGCAATTGCTTGAAGTACGACTCGCCTACCTTGAACTGCGCCTCAACCGCCCACTCGCTAGACGGGTAAATATCGACGATGCGCTGATACTCAAAGGCGGCATTGACCCAATCGCGATTGCAAAAGTGCGCTTCGGCGAGGAGAAACTGCGCCTCGGCCACCCGGCGCGAGCCGGGAAAGTTGCTGACTAGGCGTTTGAAGTGCTCGGAGGCCTCTAGGCAGCGGTTTTTCTCCATGGCCTTTTGACCTTCTTCAAAGTAGTAATCTGCGCCTTGAAGTTTCTCAGACGGCGTGCTGGCGCAGGCGGCGACGCACAGGGCGAGCGGGAAAGCGAGATATTTCATAGCTAGCGGTTAGAAAAGAACAAATAGATAAGCCCACCGAGCACGGTGGAGACGATCACAGGTTCGACGAACTTGCTCCACGTTTGTTCCTCTAACTCGGTCTGGGCGAATTTGAACTGGTCGTGCTGGAGTAGGTCTAGCTGCTTTTTGGGGATCTGATCGCGCTGCGTGCGAGTGATTTCGTCCTGCCAGTGGACCACGTCGTCGCGCTCGTCGCTCAAGCGCAGGGCGAGCGTTACCCGGCCCTGGCGGCTGACTTTGCTGCCGCGCAGTCCCGAATACGCGGAGACGCCCAAGTCGAGCACTCGGTAGGACAGGCGCATACTCGCCGGTTGGGCCGCGGTCGAATCCAAGGTCACGCTAAAGCCGCGCGTCAGCAGCCGGTTGGCCAGCAGGTGTTCAACCATCCAATTGGCATCGTGCTTGCTCTGCGCCACGATCAACAAGGGAGCCGACGCGGCATCCGCTGGCATTTCAATGCGCCCCAAACTCTCATCGACCGCACTCGCCACGGTCTCGACCAACAAGTCCATATTGGTGGGAAAAGGAATGGCGGCCGACGCGGTGGCACCGATCATCAGCGCGGCCAAAAGGCGATAACAAATTCGCAACAAGATCGTTCTCATCAACCACCGAGGTGTTTTATCTGTTCGCGGGCTGTGGGCACATATTCGCTGTCTGGATATTCATCGACTAGCTTGCGCAAGGCCACAAGCGCCCGGTCGCGCTCGTCCAAAGCGAGGTGACAGCGGGCAATTTTTAGCTGGGAGTCGTCGGCTTTATCCGTGTTGCTGAAGGCAAACACCTTGGTGAATTCGATGAGCGCCTGCTGGTATTGGCGCAGCCCGTAATAGCACTCGCCTTTCCAATACTGGGCGTTATCGGACCATTCACTCAGGGGTGCTTTCTGCAGCAAGCGATCAAACTCGGCCAAGGCGCGGTCGTATTGTTTGTGGCGATAGTAGTAAAGCGCACCTTGGTACATGTTGAACGCATCGCTTTTGCCGCTGCCGGACGTCGCCGCGACTTGGGAAGTGCGGCGGCTAGTGCTGGCGGCGCGGCGTGGTAAAGAATCCAGTCGCGCACTTAGGACGCGGCTTTGGCTTTGGAGGGCTCTGAGTGCTTGCCGCAACTGGGCGTTGGACGCCTCTAGCTGGCGCACGCGCTCAGCCATGGCTTGCTCGCGCTCGTATGCGACCGCAACAGCGCGTTCGAGGGACTGAAATGCTTCGCTTTCCTCTGGCTGGACCTCTTCCCGCTGGACGAGGGGTTGTTCGGTCGGCGGCACAGGCGGCGCAGCGCAAGCCCCAAGGACCAAGACCAACGCCAATGCGCTTTTCGCGCTTTTCATCGCACTTTTAATCGGAAACACAAATGAACCATCTTTGACGAAAAATATAGCATAATCCCCCTCCCAAACCAAATGGGAACAAGGGGCGTTACGCGCTGGGTAGCGCCTTGATGCGCTCGATTAATTGGGTGGTGGAAAGGCACGGCCACAGCGGCAGGGCGCGAACTTGGCCGCGCGCTTCGACGTGTTCTCGACCGACGATAGCGGCCGGGGTGTAATCGCCACCCTTGACCAAGACATCGGGCGCGAGCGTAGCCACGAGGCTCTCGACGCTCTCACCTGAAAAGATGCACACATGCGAAACGCACTCTAAGGCCGCCAGCACCGCGGCGCGGTCGTCTTGCGGGCACAAAGGTCGGCCCTGTCCCTTGAGGGCGCGGACTCCATCGTCATCGTTTAATCCCACCGCAAGACAATCGCCCAAGGCGCGGGCTGCGCGTAGGTACTCGACGTGACCGCGATGCAGTAAGTCAAAGCATCCATTGGTGAAGACAAAGGTCTGTCGCGCTTTTTTCAATTGGCTACGGACGGCGAGCAATTGGTCACACGTAATGATTTTGGCGGGATCGGCCAAGGGCGACTACATGGCGAAAGATGGGGTGGATGACGGGAGTTGAACCCGCGCCCTCCAGGGCCACAACCTGGCGCTCTAACCAACTGAGCTACACCCACCACTAGATCTTGAGGACTGCATGGCGTGCCCAGTAGGACTCGAACCTACGACCGTCTGCTTAGAAGGCAGATGCTCTATCCAACTGAGCTATGGGCACATCGCCAAAGCGGCTGCGAAGCATTCAAAAATATTAGGGGCTATTGCGCGCAAAGTCAACGCGCCGCGCAGCTAGGCAGTGCGTCAGTTTGAAAGTTCTTGGTGTTTTGTCCCTTTGTCAGGGGCTGAAATTTTCAAAGCGTGGCTAGGCCGGGCCGCCGCTTTCGTTGTTGACCGCCTGCACCAACGCCCGCATATAGGCGATGGAGTACGCGACGCCCACGCGACTTCCTCCGAGCATATCGGGAATATGATCGGGAATGATGGCTCCATCGAACTCGACAGCGCGCAGGGCCTGCATCACGCGGTGCATGTCCTGATAGCCGTCGTCCATCAGGGTTTCGGTCCACGGGTCGGGCATGGGGTTGGAGACGTTGCGGAAGTGAATTTTGAAGAGCTTGTTGCGCGCGCCAAAGTAGTGTATCGCTTCTTCGACCGACGCCCCCATGCCCTGCTTGCCCCCCTCCAGCCAACAGCCGACGCACAGACAGACGCCGATATTGGGGCTGTCGGCGATGTCCATCGCCCGCTTGTACCCGGCAAAGTTGCCGAAGATGCAGCGCGGTATTCCGCCTAGGGCGTAGACCGGCGGGTCGTCGGGATGGATGCCGATATAGACTCCGGCTTCCTCGGCGACCGGCGCGACCTTGCGGATCATGTATTCGTAGTTTTCCCACAGCTCGTCTTCTGCGTAGGCGCGGCCGTGGGTCAAGTCGCCGGTAAAGGTCTCGCTACCCCAGCGACCCGTGGAGTTTTTGATGTCGAGAGTTCGCGCGCTCATGCCGCCGCGGCGGGTGGTGCGGCCGGTGCTCCAGATGCCGTTGCCCATGTGGGCGTACGTGTGGTAGCGGATGCCAGCAGCGCCGAGGTCGCGGATGAACTGAATCAGTTCTTCGACTTTCTCGTCGCGGCCGGGCAGGTTGAGCGTAATCTCCGGGACGTTGTGGACCGCGTGATTGGCGATGCGATAGATCTGCAGGCCGTATTGGGCAAAGCGCGCGGCGAACTGTTTGTAGTGTTCGACGCTGTGCAACGCCGGGTCATCAATCCCGAGCATGACCCATTCGACGCCGAGCTGTTGGAAGAATTGCAAATCCTCGTCGCTGGCCTTGTGCGAGGTCTGAACGGCGACTTGGATTCCCGGTTTGCTGGCGTACAAGCCGGGGACGGCGCACAGTTCGTAGGGTCTATTGGCGGTCATAGAGTGCCTTCCTTTATCAGTTCGGAAACCGGCTGCGACCTTTCCCAACGCAGCGCGACTTTTTGGTCAATGCCGCAGAGCCAGTTCCAAGTGCGGATGCGCCGCACCCGGTCGCGGTAGGATTCAACTTCGGTTACATACGGCAGGCGCGGACGGTCGCGATAGGTGGGAATCTCCGCGGCAGCGCAGAGCCAATCTCGTTGTGGTGCAGCCGTGCGGTGGTAGGAAAACTTGATCATGCTGCGGGCGCGGTCGTTGGTTTTGGGACCGGCCTTGTGCCAGATGCCGTAGCGAGTTAGCACCACCGTGCCAGCCGGCACCGTCAGCGAGACTTGGCCGCGGATATCGCCGTAGTGGGCGATGGCCTCGCGATCGACGGCGCGGCAATGCGAACCGGGCAGAACCATGGTTGGCCCATCGGCGAGCGCGACGCTGTGCGGGTAGTAGTAGCACTGGAGCTCGTCGACATCGTAGCCACTGCCCGAAAGCCCGTCCGAATGCCAAGTCTGGCCGAGGTGCGGCTCCTTGAAAAAGTGGTGGTGGCCGCCTCGGGGCACCAAGAAATCCTCGCCCAACAGCGAGCGCGCGACCCCGGCGACTTGGGGATGCAGCAACACCTGCTCGGTGAAGTCGTCCGCGGCGATAAAGGCGTCGCAATTGCCGGGAGCGAGGTCGTCGCAGCAGCGGTTGAAGTTCTCGTTGATGACGCTTTCGAGGACGACCAAGCCGGAGGCGACAAAGTCCATGACGCCATCGTCGTCTAGCGTCGGTTTAATTGGCGACATCCGTTCCTCCTAAACGAATTTTTCGAGTACGAACTCATAGCCGAGATAGTCGTTGTCCTGGCCTTCGTACGCGTAGAGCTTGGCGATGGGAAACTGCACCACGCGCCAGCCATCGGCCACGGCCGCCAGCACCGATTCGTAGGGCGGGTCGGCGCTGGGCAGGGTCGGCATTTGCGGCTGGGTGGCATCGTACAAAGCCCAGCTAGCCAGCGGCGAGCGCATATTGGTCGATTTGGCGTAGAGGTAGAGAATCTGCTGGCGGGGTTCGGCGAGCAAGTCGCCGAGACGATCGAGGTCCGCATCGGTAATTGCCTCGGTGCGGAGCTTGTCGCGGCACTGTGCCAACCAGTCTTTTACAGCTTCGTGCATATAGGCTCCCTATGGCGTCGGCGACATAAGAAAGCGCCCTCGTGTAGCGCGGTCAACAACCAGCGATGCACCTAGTAATCAACCACCACCTTGACGGTTTGGGGTTGGAGCGCTGCGTCGAAACCAGCGACTAAGTCGGGAAAGGGGACGCACTGCGAGATGAGGGGAGTCACATCAAGTCGCTGCCGCGCCAACAGGTCCAAGGCCTGGGGAAATATGTGGGCAAAGCGGAAGGAGCCGCGGACGGTCAATTCCTTTTGCATGACCAAGTTGACCGGCAGTTCAATCGGGCCGCCCTGGACACCCAACTGCACGATGGTGCCACCGGCCTTGCAGTGCGCGTACGCGGCTTGCAGGGCAGCCGGGGCACCAGAGGCTTCCACGACGACGTCGAAGCCCTCACCCGCTGACCGCGCCATGGCCACCGAATCGTCGGCGCGCACGGGCTGATCGGCCCACAGCGCCGCCGCCAAGTCGAGCGCGCTTTGGCGAATATCGCTGACGGCGAGATGGGCTGCTCCGTAGTGCCGAGCGACCAAGCCAATGAGTTGGCCAATGGGACCGGCTCCCGTCACCAGTACGCGCTTGCCAGCGATGCCCCCTGCTTGGCCGACGCCGTGGACGGCGATGGATAGCGGTTCGAGTAAGGCCGCTTGGCGGTAGTCCATCGCCGCGGGAAGCAGATGGCAGTTGTGCGCATGGACTTGCACGTATTCGCGGAACGAGCCGTCTTGGGGCGGGCTACAGGCAGCAGAGCCGAAGTAGCGCATCTGCGGGCAGAGGTTGTAGCGGCCTTGGCGGCAACGGGCGCACATGCGACAGGGATGGGATGGGTCAATCGCCACTCGGCTGCCCGCTGGCAGTACGTCCGCGAACGCGCCTGCATCGACGACTTCCCCGGCCGACTCGTGCCCGAGGACAAAGGGGCGCTCTGGGACGAAATCGCCGTTTCTGCCGTGGACGTAGTAGTGCAGATCCGAACCGCAAATGCCGGTGGCGCGAACCCGCACCAAGACTTCGTCCGCGGCGATCTGCGGACGCTCGATTTCCGCGGCGCGCAGGTCGCGGGCACCGTGTAGGTAAAAAGCTCTCATGCAGCGGATAGTAGCGGCCAAAGTACGGCGCGTCAAGGGAAGGGCTGGCCGCGGCGAGATTTGCCTGCCGCAGGCGTTGTGCGTACTGTGCAGACACCATTCTCATTAGAAAGGAGACCTACCGTGAAACTCGGTCTCAAGTTCGGCCTCGACACACTCAGCAAAGAAAACCTGCAGTTCGCCCAGCAGATGGGCGTCACGCACATCGTCGTCCACAGTCCCCACCTCGGCAACGAGGGCGTGCTCGATTATTTCGAGTTGCTGCGGATGAAAAAATTCATCGACTCGTTCGGCTTGGAACTATGCGCCATCGAGAACTTGCCCGGCGACCACATGCACCCCATCACCCACGCGACGCCAGCGCGCGACACCCAGTTGGCAAAAGTCTGCACGTCCATTGAAAACATGGGGAAAATCGGCATCCCGATCCTCGGCTACTACTTCAGTTTGGCCGGCGTCTCCGGCCACTGGCGCGCGTACGAAAGCGGCGGCGGGCGCGGTGGTGCTGGTCTTAAAAGTTTTGATTACGCCCTAGTAAAGGACGCACCGCCGATCGTCGATGAGCCGGTCTCAGTCTCCGAGATGTGGGACCGATTGGCCTATTTTCTCGAACGGGTAGTGCCCGTCGCCGAAAACGCTGGGGTCAAACTCGCCGCCCACCAAGACGACCCCCCGGCTGAAACCCTCTTCGGCACGGGGCGGCTCTTGACCAATCACGACGCCATGCAGCGGTTGATCAACCTCGTGCCCAGTCCGAGCAATGGGTTGGAATTTTGCCAGGGAACAGTGGCGGAAATGGGGCCGGACGAGACGATTGCAGCCGTGCGCCGCTTCGCCGCTCAGGGCAAGATATTCTACGTGCACTTTCGCAATGTGCGCGGCGGTTTCCCCAAGTTCGACGAGGTCTTTATCGACGAGGGCGATGTCAACATGATCGCCGCGCTCAAAGCCTATCGCGACGCGGGCTACGACGGGGTCATCACGCCCGACCACACACCCCGCGTAATCGGCGACGAGCCGTATGGACACCGGGGCCGGGCTTTCGCTCTAGGGTACATTCGCGCCGGAATGCAGGCGTTAGAATTGTTGGATTAAGGAGCTAGTGGTGCCGAGGGCCGGACTCGAACCGGCACGTCCTAAGCGGACAGTGGATTTTAAGTCCACCGCGTCTACCAATTCCGCCACCCCGGCGCACAAACAAAAAAATGGAGGCGACGCCCGGAATCGAACCGGGGATAAGGGCTTTGCAGGCCCCTGCCTTACCACTTGGCCACGTCGCCTCAAACAGGGATTTGAAGGTACGCGGCAGGTACGCTTCTGTCAACCAGCCCGCCGCCCGTTTGCGCTATGTGTTCCGCCACGGCGAGGCCAAAGACGACCACACAAAACGCCTTTGACACGGTGCACAAAACCTATAAACTAAAAAAGAGCTTTCACAATGCGACAATACCTCAACCTAGTAAGCCATTGCCTCGACCACGGTGAGGCCAAAGCCGACCGCACGGGCGTCGGCACCCTCGCCATCTTCGGCCATCAGATGCGCTTTGATCTCGCGGACGGGTTCCCCTGCCTGACCACCAAGAAGCTGCATCTGCGCTCCATCATCCACGAACTCCTGTGGTTCCTCAAGGGCGACACCAACACGGCCTATTTGCAAAAGGAAAAGGTCAGCATCTGGGACGAATGGGCCGATGAAAATGGCGATCTCGGCCCGATCTACGGCAAGCAGTGGCGCGAGTGGTCAACTCCAGACGGCCCCATCGACCAAATTCAACGCGCCATTGACCTGATTAAGACCAATCCCGATTCGCGCCGCATCCTCGTCAGCGCGTGGAACGTCGGCGAGTTGGAGCAAATGGCGCTCATGCCCTGCCACTGCCTGTTCCAGTTTTTTGTCGCGCGCGGTCGGCTTTCCTGCCAGCTTTATCAACGCTCTTGCGACGTGGGGCTTGGCGTGCCGTTCAACATCGCCAGCTACAGCCTGTTGACCATGATTATGGCCCAAGTCTGCGGCTTGCAGCCCGGGGAATTCGTCTGGACTGGCGGCGACGTCCACATCTATCAGAACCACATCGCCGCATTGCGCCAACAACTCGCCCGCCCCCCCCGGTCACTGCCGGTGATGACCATTAAAAATCGCGGCCAGTCGATTTCCGACTTCCGCTACGACGACTTCAAACTACTCAACTACGATCCCCATCCCTCCATCCGCCTGGAAATCGCCGTCTGACGGGTCTGTTGTACCGACCTTATCCTGCCGGTTGGGCACGGTGTAGCGGTCGCGGATACAACTTTGCTCAGTCTTGATTTAAGATCTTCACCTGCGGATGTGTAGCATCTATGGTCCAAGCCCCAAGCTGACCGTCCCCGTCCAAATCGGCCCGCACCACCAACCAGAATCCTGTGTTCATAGGCCAGAACTCCCAAGTATAACCCTCTATCTGCCACCAAGCGCGCCGAATTCCCTTGTCATTCGGGTCGAAGTAGCGACCATGTTTGGCAAAATAGGCTTTTTCTAACAGGTAGAGCTGCTCCAAGCACGCCTCCATTTGGATCAGGGCCCGCTCATGTGGGGTCAAGTGAGAAAAATGCACAACCCCTAAGCCTATGAGCACCAGCACCAAAAACGTCAACTCGATCACTCTCAGCGGCATGGGATATCTACCTCTTCGACGACTTGGTCCTCATCTAAGTCAATCGGCTCGCCATAGCGTCCATAAGGCTCGGAATAGCGAAAGGGGCTGAGCAAGCCGCTGCTGTACTCGCCGTCGCCATCGCGATCTACAAACGCCCACAGCAAATAGGTCCCGGCCAGCAGACCATTTAGATCAAATCGCCCCGCTTCGTCCGCCCACTCAGCGTACGTCCGCCCGTCCTCGTTGATGGCCGCGATTCGGACGCGACCTTCTTCCCCGGCCTGCACCTGCCCCCGAATCGCCGCAGTCTCCGCGCCGACGCTAAAAGAAAGCGTCAGCAGGCTGTCGGCGAGGCTATTGCCGGCCCGGTCCACGAGCTGGGCAGTCGATCCTGCGAGCCGATACGCACCCGGTGCCAGCGGTTCGGCAGGCGCGAAGCGGGCGCGATTGGGTGCCGGCCACAGCCAATCCCCCGCTAATGCTTGCGTCGAATCGCTCGCCATCCAAAACCCTGCCAACGCGGCCGGCTGCATGGCTTCGGAAAAAAGTAAGTCCAGCGAGTCGCTTGGGGCCAGTCGATTCCGCGTCAGTCCGACAAAAGAGGGTGGCTTGCGGTCGGACCGCGCGCTGCTGCGAACAGACGCGTCCCACTGCACGGAAGCACCAGCGAACGCAAGCTGTATAGTATAGCGCCGGTCTGGCTCTTGCGCTGCCGTCTCGACGTAGATTTTCTCCTCCGCATCTGGGGCCGCATACAGCGACTCCACCGCCAACCCGAAGACTTCCAACTCTAAATCCTGTGGCTCCACAGCCTCGGCAAAAAGCAACATCAGCCGCTCGGCGTGTATGGCCTGGACCCGCTTGAGCACGGGCGCGGGCATCTGCTGGCGCGCGAGCGCTAAATCGCCAGCCAGCACCTCTTCCTCCCCCACTGCCACAGACGCCGACGGCAGGGCCAACCACTCGTCGGCGTCTGGCAGAGCGTTGCGATTCGCATCCCTAAAGGCCAGCACTCGATAGTGCCCCGGAGCGAGACGGACAAACTCGTAGCTCCCATCGGCCCCACTCTGCGTCTGATAGGATGGTTCGTCCGATCCTACCTCCCCGCTAAAGGTTCCCAAATCATAGGCCCAAACATGGGCACCGGCCACGGGTTGATGATCTTGGTACACCCGGCCCTGTACCAAACCCTGGTCGAGTTGCGAGCCGGTGGCAAAAGCTAAAGTAAAGGATTTTGTCAAGGCATTGCCCCGTAGATCCCGCGCCCCGGTACCCACCGTCAGCACATAAGTTCGCTCCTCAGCCAAAGGCATGGCAATGCGCAGCCGTGGGCCACGCCACGACAGTTGCAGCGGTCCGGCCGGCGATGTGAAAAGAGCGGCTTCAGTCTGCTCGCGATTCATGGGTTCGCTGAAGACGATTTCTACTTCGGTATCCCGCGTCACTTCCAAGGCGTCGCTCTCCGGGTAGTGAGACAGAATGCGGGGCGGCTCTTTGTCCACCGGCCCTCCGGTGGGCGGCCCGACTTTGGCGCAACCCAACAACAGCGCGACCAAGATGCTAATCAGCACCGTGCGGATGGGCCTCGGCGTAGATGGCTTGTAGGTGCTCCAAGCTCACTTCGGTATAACTCTGAGTTGCGGCCAAGGTCGCATGGCCGAGGAGCTCCTTGACGGCGACCAAATCGGCACCAGCGTCGAGGAGATGGGCAGCAAAGGAGTGGCGCAGACGATGCGGGCTGAGCGAATCGTCTTCTGAGACAGCGCGCAGATGGCGCTCGACGATGCGCTGCACGGTGCGGCGACTCAATCGCTTGCCGCGCCCGTTGAGGAAGAGGGCACCGGCTTCTACTTGGGACATATCGCATTCGAGCAGGACCTCGGCGCGGCGTTGCAGGTACGCTTTGAGTGCCTCTTGCGCTTTTGCGCCAATGGGGGCGATGCGCTCCTTGCGGCCCTTGCCCATTACCTTGATGGTGCCTTCGGCTAGATCCAGCGACGAAAGATTGAGCGCCACCAACTCCCCGAGGCGAATGCCCCCCCCGTAGAACACTTCTAGAATGGCCCGATCCCGCACGCCGCTAAACCGCTCGAGCTCAGGAGCCTCCATGGCCTCGGCGACTTGCTCTACGGGCAAGTGCCGCGGCAATGCGCGCTCGACCAAGGGCGATGCCACTGCACCGGCCGGATTGGCAACCAGTGCTCCCTCGCGACAGAGATAGCGGAAAAGCGAGCGCAGGGCCGCCAATTTGCGGGCGACCGTGCTGGCCTTAAGGCCCTTTTCCTCTAGGTCGGCGACAAAGGCCTGCACTTGCTCGCGCTGCACCACTCGCAGCGGTAGTTGCAAATTATCGACTCGCGGGTAGAGAAAGCGGGCGAATTGCTGCAAGTCGCAACGATATGAACTGAGGGTGTACTCGGCGCAGTTGCGCTCTTTGTCCAAGTATTCCAAGAAGCGGACAATGCCCTCTTCGAGGCTGGATCCGGCGTGTAGAGCGCTCTGCAGTGCATCGGCCATGGCAGTAATGAGCCAAGGAGGAAAGGATTACTCAGGCAGCTTGGGCGCTTTTGTCTTTTTCGCCCTCTTCGCTTTCGTATTCGGTGCCGCAGACCCGGCAGTACATAGTAGGGGGACCCGAGCGGCGACCCTTTTCGTAAAGTAAGGCGGCGTCGCAATGGGTACACTTGCGGTCTATGGGGCGGTCCCAGCTAGCGAATTTGCACTGGGGATAGGTACCGCAACCAAAGAAGACCTTGCCCTTGCGCGACCGCTTCTCCACAATCTGCCCCTCGCAACCGTCCTCTGGGCATTGAATTCCGAGGACATAGGGCTTGACGTTTTTGCAATCTGGATAGCTACTACAAGCCAAGAAGCGGCCATAGCGACCCATCTTGACAAGCATAGGCGCACTGCATTGATCGCAAGTCTCGTCGGTCTCCTCCTCACTTTGCTCTTCGAGGGGTTTGGTGTTTTTGCACTTGGGATAACCGGAGCAAGCGAGGAAGCGACCATTGCGACCCCACTTGACGACCATGTCGGCCCCGCATTCCTTGCAGTCTTCGTCCGACACTTCTTGCAGCGCGCGCTTTAGCTCTTTGCGGCGGTTGTTGGCCGAGTCTAAGTCGCCCTTCCACGAGTCGTAGAACTGCTGCACGATCTCCACCCAGTTGGTGCCCCCATCTTCGACCTGATCGAGCTTGTCCTCCATGTTGGCCGTGAAAGCTACGTTGAAGAGGTGCGGAAAGGTATCGACGAGTAGTTTGTTGACGGTCTGGCCGCGCTCAGTGGCCACGAAGTAGCGGTTATCGACCTTTTCGACGTACTTGCGATCGAGGATGGTAGTAATGATTTGCGCGTAGGTCGAGGGACGGCCAATGCCCTCGGATTCCAGTTGCTTGACGAGCGAAGCCTCCGTAAAGCGCGGCGGAGGCTTAGTAAAGTGCTGTTCAGGAGCAATCTGCTCTAACTTTAGCATCTCGCCCTCGGCAATGTCAGCGGGCATGGTCCGCGACGCGTCTTCCCCCTCGGCCATGCCATTAGACGCGGCCTCCGACTTATCCTCTTCCTCCTTGCTCTCGCTGTAGAGCAGAGTAAAGCCCGGAAACTTGACGACGCTCCCCGAAGCGCGAAGCAAGTAGGGCCCCGCCTCGACATTGGCCGTGGTGATGTTGAGCACCTGCGGCTTCATCTGCGAGGTCACGAATCGCTTCCAGATCAAGGAGTACACCCGCGCCTGATCCGGCTTGAGCAAGTGCTTAATCTCGTCTGGATGCAGGGCTACGGAGGTGGGGCGTATGGCCTCGTGAGCGTCTTGAGCGCTGTTTTTGGTCCGGTAGTGATTGGGCGTCTCGGGCACGTACTCGCGGCCGTAGAGGGCGTCAATCTGCTCGCGTACTTCGGCGATGGCATTGGCTGCAACGCGCACCGAATCCGTGCGCATATAGGTAATCAAGCCGCGGGTTTCGCCCTCGACCTCAATGCCTTCGTATAGCTGCTGAGCCACAGCCATGGTGCGCTTGACCGAAAAGCGCATCCGCCGAGCACATTCCTGCTGTAAGGTGCTGGTCGTGAAAGGCGGTGCCGGGCGGCGCATTTGGTCGCGTTCCTTGACTTCTTTGACCCTTATATCTTGCGCGGCCAACTCGGCGGCGATGCGATTAGCCTCCTCCTGATTGCCGATATCGAGCTTATCGCCGTCTTTGGCCAACAGGCGCGCCCAGAACGAACCTTGGCTCTCGCGGCCCAAAAGGGCCTCAATCGACCAGTACTCTTGAGGTTCAAAGGCCTTGATCTCGCGGTCGCGGTCGCAGATTAACCGTACGGCTACGGACTGCACGCGGCCGGCTGAGAGCCCGGAGTGTATGACCTTCCACAACAGCGGACTGATCTCGTAGCCGACTAAGCGGTCGAGTACGCGCCGCGCCTGTTGGGCATCGACCTTGTGGAGATCCAGCACGCCCGAGTGCTCTAGCGACTCGTGTACCGCTTTGGGCGTAATCTCGTTGAAGAGAATTCGCTTAACGTTGTCGTTCTTGGGGGAGATGGCTTGCGCCACGTGCCAAGCAATGGCTTCGCCCTCGCGGTCGGGGTCGGTAGCCAAGTAGGTGGTATCGGCGGCTTGGGCTGCTTTGCGGAGGCCGCTGAGGATCTTGCCCTTGCCCCGAATGGTCACGTAGCGCGGCTTGAAGCCGTCTTCAACGTCGATGCCTAGCTCTTTGGGCGGCAGATCCCGCACGTGCCCCATACAGGGTTTGACTACAAAATTTTTGCCTAAAATTTTATTGATTGTCTTGGCCTTGGCTGGCGACTCGACAACCACCAATGACTTGCCCATCTGCTCCCTCAGTTGATATTACTGAAAGCTGTATGTTACGTAAGTTACGTAATTTGCTGAATATATGGACGCCCTAAGACATTTGCAAGACGCGCTCTTGACAAACCAGAGCCACCGTCTTTTTGTAACGCGTTCAGTATTGTGCGCTACATTCTCTGGGATTTGCACCTTGATTCACCGCAAAAAATCAAGCGAAATAGAGCACATTGCCGCGAGCTGCGAAATCGTCTTCGCCGTCCAGCAGAAGCTCGAAGCGCTCATCGCGCCGGGCGTCAGCACCCTCGAGCTAGATCAAGTCGCCGAGGCCGAAATCCGCGCCTTAGGAGCGGTGCCCGCCTTCAAGGGATACCACGGCTTCCCCTACTCGATTTGCGCCTCAGTAAACGCCGCAATCGTGCATGGGTTCCCCGACGAAACTCCACTGCAAGAGGGCGACATCGTCAGCATTGACGTGGGTGCCTGTCTCGATAATTACTATGGCGACGGAGCCTTTACCGTTGCGGTTGGCGCAATCAGCACGCAGGCACAGCACCTCATCAATGGCACCCTCGACTGCCTCGCGCGGGGCATTGACCGAGCGCGGCCCGGCGGGCGGCTCTCCGACATTTCGCACGCCATCCAGCGCCACGCCGAAAGCCAAGGACTATCCGTAGTGCGCGAGTACGGAGGTCACGGCATTGGCCGCGAACTGCACGAGTCGCCCTACATCGAAAACTATGGCTCGCCCGGCAAAGGCCCGCTGCTCAAGCCTGGGCACGTATTCTGCATCGAACCGATTCTCTGCCTAGGGAACCCTCAAATCGACCATCTCGACGACTGGACCACCCTCACCTCCGACCGCTCGCTCGCTGCTCACGCCGAACATACCGTCGCCATTACTGAGGACGGGCCGCGGATTCTGACCCTGTCCGCTGTGCCAGCATGAAGGTCACCTTTCTTGGCACTGGCACCTCTATCGGGGTGCCGCGCATCGGCTGCTATTGCCCGGTGTGCGCCTCGGACGACCCGAAGAACAAGCGCTTGCGCTGTGCCTTACACTTAGCACATCAAGGCCGGTCAATCCTCGTAGATGCCGGCCCAGATCTCAGAACTCAAGCCCTGCGCTATCGGATCGACCGCGTCGATTGCGTGCTGTTGACTCACGGCCACGCCGATCATCTGCACGGTCTCGACGACGTGCGCTCCTATTGCTTTGACCGCGATCAGCCGCTGCCCTGCTATGCGGATCCGCACACCATTGCACGCATCGAACGAGTCTTCGACTACGCCTTTGACAAAGACGCTCCAAGCGCGACGCCGCAGCTAACCCTGCGTCCGATTGCCGGACCGTTCACAGCTTGTGGACTCGCGATCGAGCCGCTCACCATCTATCACGGCCGCTCCCCGGTCCTCGCCTTCCGCATCGGCAACTTCGCCTACGCCACGGACACCAATTACATTCCAGAAGCGGCCATGGCGCGGCTGCGCGGCCTAGAGGTCTTGGTCCTCGACGCACTGCGCTACAAAGAACATCCCACCCATTTCAACGTCGAGCAGGCGTTGGCCATTGTCGCCGAGCTCCAGCCCGCTCGCACGTACTTCACGCATATAGCCCATGACCTCGACCACCATCAGACCAATGCCGAACTCCCCCCAAGTGTGGAACTCGCCTACGACGGATTGGTGCTAGAGTTAGCAGTAAAATAAAAACAAGGATGCCGCCGGTTTCCCGACGACATCCTCGCCTCAATCAAAAAGCCCTGTCTGGCTTTAGTTTCAACACTTGGACCACCCGCAGTGCTTGCACATCAGACAGCTACTCTCATACGACACCGTCGCCCCGCACTCTGGACAGGTCGTCAGCGTCTTCGGCTCGCTGCGCTCGACGGAACTAGGCGGTACGCCCTCGGGAACATTAACATCGGGCTGTTTGCCTGCCTTCCGCTGCAAATAGCGCTCCATCGCCTTGCCAATGGCGTCCGGCGTTGACAGCACGAGCTCGCCGCCTTCCCACACCGGACTTGGCCCCGAAATGCCCTTCAACTTACTGATGACTTCCCGCGGGTCAACTCCCGAGCGCAACGCGAGCGAAATTAGCCGACATATAGCCTCCGACTGGGCGGCCGCATTGCCCCCCGCCTTGCCGATGGTGCTAAAGACCTCGCAGAGCCCGTATTCGTCTTCGTTGATCGTTACGTAGATCTTGCCCTCGCCGGTGTTGATCCGCTCGGTAATGCCCGTGGTGACGGCCGGGCGACGGCGACGGTGGAGGAAGCCATCCGGCCCCAGGTAGTTAGGGGCCTCCACAGCCGAAGTTTCAGCTTCCTTCTTGTCGGCTTGGCCCTCGGTCTGCAGGATGCCCTCGCGGCTGCCCTCGCGGTACACCGTCACGCCCTTGAGGCCTTCCTTGTACGCGGTGATGTAGATGTCGGCGACCGTCTCTAGCGCGATGTCTTCGGGCAGGTTGATCGTCGAAGAAATGCTGCTATCGGTGTACTTCTGGAGCACGCCCTGCATCTTGACGCGGAAGTAAGGGTCGATTTCGTGGGCCGTCACCACGTAATCGGGCAAGTCCTCGTCGTCGCCGAAGACGCGCTGTATCAGCGGATGATAGACCTTGTATTCGCGGAAACTCTCGCCATCGTCCTGCTTTACTCGGCGGGTGTAGCTAGTGCAGAAGATCGGCTCAATCCCCGAACTCGTCTGTGCCACAATCGAACCCGTGCCCACCGGCGGCATGGTGATCAAGGTGCAATTGCGCAGACCGTGCTCGGCAATTTTCTCTTGCAGTGCTTGAGGCAGGCTCTGGATGAACTTGCTCTGCTTGACGCCCTCCCAGTCAAAAAGCGGAAAGGCTCCCTTCTCCTGAGCCAGTTCGACGGACATTTCATAGGCGTTGTGGCAGATGGTGGCCATAATGCGGTCAATGATCGTCAGGGCCTCGTCCGAATCGTACTTGCTCTGCATCAAGACCAGCGCATCGGCCATGCCGGTGATGCCCAAACCCACTCGGCGGTCAGAGGCTACGGCTTCGCGAATTTTGGGCAAGGCATGGTTGTCCACGTTGTAGTCAATGACATTATCTAAAAAGCGGGTCGCCACGCGGGTGGCCTGCCCCAACTCCTCGTAGTCGAGTTCGCCATCGGCCCGGACGAAGTTCACCAAATTGAGATTGCCTAAGTTGCAGGCTGTGTACGAGGCCAGTGGCTGTTCGCCGCAGGGATTGGTGCTAGTGAGTGGGTTGGCGTATTCGACATTGTGATGCTCGCGCATCGTGTCCCAAAAAATAATCCCCGGCTCGGCGCTGGCGTGGGCGTTGGCAATGATCTTGTCCCACAACTGGCGCGCCTTGACTGTGCGGAACACCTTGCCACTCCAGCGCAAGTCAAAGTCCGAGTCGGCCAACACAGCCTGCATGAACTCGTGGGTAATCAGCACGCTGATATTGGCGTACTGCACTTTGGTGCGATTGGCGTCGTTTTTGATGGTGATGAAGTCTTCGATATCGGGATGATCGACCCGCAATGTCAGCATCAGAGCACCGCGACGGCCGGCTTGGGAGACGGCATTGGTGCTCTCGGAGAGCAGGTTCATAAAGGCGGTGCAACCCGGCGAGGCATCCACCGTAGCGTTGACCGGAGCCCCTTGTGGCCTGAGGATCGACAAATCCGTGCCGACCCCACCGCCCGTGCGGTACACCATCGCCGACTCGCTCAAGCAGCGATAGATACCTTCTAAGCTATCTTCTTCAATGGGGATGACGTAGCAGTTGGACAGCGTCGGCTTGCGCCTAGCCTCGTCGCGGCCCGCGCCGTGCATGACGCGACCTCCGGGGATGAACTTGAAGTCCATCAATAGCGAGAAGAAGCGGTCGTACCAGAGTTGGGGATCCTCCTCCACCGAGGCCATGGCCCGGGCGATGCGATCCCAGATGTGCAGCGGGCCGGTTTCGCCGGGTGCCAAGTACTTGTTGTGCAAAACGTCGATGGCGAGGTCGTTGTCGCCGTAATAGGTCTCAGCATTGGCGGCGCGGGCCAAGAGAGCGTCGTGGCCGTTGCGCTTGAGCCCATGGCCTTCAAGTTGCGCCAGCAGATCTTCAAAGCGGTGTGCGACTGCGCGTTCGGATTCCATTCATACCCTCCCATTGAACGAAAAAGTCCATGAGCGACGTGAAAACATCGCCAAAAATGAGAACTTAAGTTAACTGCTGTTAGGATTAGGGGAGAGAACAAAAGTGCAGCCCCGAGACACATTATCTCAGGGCATTACACTCATTTGACACTATATGTAGTGTGTTGGGGCCTAAAGTAGAAACGGCGTGCGTATTTGTCAAGTCAAAAACAAGGTCCAGAGCAATTTCTTTTCAATCCGGTTACGATGCGCTAAAAAAACAGTTCTGGCCTTTAATTATTGGCCAATTGCTCCAATTCGCGCATGAAATCGCTCTTGTCTTTGAACTGGCGATAAACCGAGGCAAAGCGCACGTACGCCACGTCGTTGAGCTGGCGCAGATGCTCTATAACGCGCTCGCCGAGCTGTTTGGAGGGAATTTCCTTCACGTTGAGATTGCCCACTTCGGCCTCGATCTGATCGACGAGTTGCTCGATCTCCTCGGCCGAAACGGTCGTCTTGTAACAGGCTACCTGTATCTTGTCGAGCAGCTTGCTGCGATCAAAAGGCTCGCGCCGACCGTCGGCCTTAATGACGGATAGGGGTACGTTTTCGATGTATTCATAGGTTGTGAAGCGCTTGGTGCAGCTTATGCACTCGCGGCGACGGCGAATCGCCATACCTTCGCGGCACGACCGCGAATCCACCACCCGATCTTCTTCACAATTGCAATAAGGACACCGCATAGACTAATCCTCCTAGCGTACGGTGGACGGCGTTTGGGTGGGGAAGAAGGGGAAGAAAAGTAATACTAAATATAATAAAAATAGGAAGATATTAGCAACCGTCAGTTAAGCCTGAAGGTGAAGGGTAGGCTGACCCAAACCTTGACGGGCCTATCGTTTTGCATCGCCGGCGTAAACTCCGACTGGAGCGCGGCGTCTTTGGCGACCTCGTGGAATACCTTGGGACCCGTGATCTTGCCGATCTGCTCGACCTTTCCGTCTTTGCCGACTAGCGCGGTGACAAACACCTTGCCAGTGATATTGGCCTTCTGGGCGGTAGCCGGATACTTCGGCGTTACTTTTTTAATAATCACAGGCTTTTTCTCGACCCGCCACAACTCGACGATCTCCTCTTCCTCTTCCAACTCAACTTCCTCAACCACCACCTCCTCTAATGGCGGCGGCGGTGCCAGATCGTCGAGATCGAGATCGAGATCGGTGTCCTCAATGGTCACGTCATCAGGGACATCCGGGTTGTCGGTGGGCACGGGCACGACCGGTCGGGCCGGTGGCGGGGGCCGGCGCTCCTGTTTAGTCTCGGGGATTTCTTCGAGTTGAATGATAATCGGCTCTTCGGATTTGGCGTAGGCGTCAGGCTCAAAGCTGGGAAATAGGCCAAAGAGAGCCGCGTGCAAGAGGGTAGAAAGACCCGTGCAGGCCCATATCGTCTTCCGGTACGTCAACCGCAGGTTGGCTTCAGGCTGTTTGCCACGAATCATTCGTCCAGCTCCCGCTTGGTGGAGAAATTGACCCGCAAGGCTTCGACCTTGCGCAATTCCTCCATGACATCGGAAATCACCCCAAACTCGGAGTCCTTATCGCCCCGCAATGAGATGATCAGCCGAGGATTGGCCGTCAGGTACTTATGTACCAGCTTGCCCACTTCGGAAAGCGGTATGTTCCGATCCTCGATATTGACGACTCCCTCGCTACTGACCCAAACCTGCAATACGTTGCGGCGGCTTTGGAGCTTCTCAATTTTTTCGGCCTGTGGCAACTCCACCGGCACACCCCTATAGCGCACGAAAACCGTCGAGACCATAAAGAATACAAGGAGCAAGAAGGATATATCGGCCATAGAGGCGGTGGGAATAACGCTAACTACTTTGGCTTTGCGTGCGAATTTCATCGGTTATTCTTCCGGGTTGGCAATCGAGATTTTGGTGGCCCCGGCCAGTTTGAGCTCGTCTAGTACATCGACGAAGGTCCGATAGGTAGCCCCGCGCTCGGTCTTGAGCGAAACGATCAGATTCTCGTTTTCTTGCAAACGCCCTTCAATGCGTCCCTTGAGTTCAGCAAACGGCACTGGTGTTAGCTGATCATTCTCAAAAAAGGCGACTTGGTCGCGGGCATTGATCCACACGTTGAGAATATTCTTTTCTCGTATTTCCTTGGTCTCGCCCACCGGCGGCAAGTGCAACGAGAGGCCCTTGTCTTGGTTCATCGTGGTCGTGACGAGGAAGAACACGATCAACAGAAAGGCGATATCCGCCATCGAAGCCGTGGGGATTTCCGGGGCAACCCGGCTCTGGCGCCTTCCGATCACGTCTAGGCTCCTTGGTGCTCGCGTGCGGCCAACAAGTCGATGAAGTTGGCCGTCTGCTCGGTCATATCGGCGATGATCTTATCGATGCGATTGGCGCAGAAGTTGTAGCAAAACTGAATTAGGATGCCCACGATCAAACCCGAGGCTGTGGTGATTAGAGCCTCGGAAATACCACCCGCGACCATGGAAGGTTCCACGTCGCCGGCTTCCTTGATCGCCTGAAAGGCGTTGATCATACCGCTGACCGTGCCTAAAAAGCCTATCATCGGTGCCAAGTTGGCCACTGTCGAGAGCCAGACCATACCGCGCTCGAGAAAGGCCATCTCCACTGCGCCAGAATTGTCAATGGCTTTCTCGACGTGGTTGAGGCCGCGCTCTAGGCGCAGGAGCCCTGCGTGGATGACCGAGGCAACCGGACCGCGCGTATTTGAGCAAAGCTCAGCCGCTGCGTCGGGGCCACCGCTTTCGAGTGCCTCTTCGAGGTTCGCAAAGAAATTCGCCGCGTCAATCGACGACCGCGACAGATTGTACAAGCGCTCAATCGCTACGGCAACGCCAACGATGAGTAGAATGAGCAGAGGATACATGGCCCATCCACCGTCTTGAAAAAGCTCTACCATTTTTTCTCCTCGCGATTGTAAAGTTAGCCCCGATCTAACAGACCGGAGCGGTGTTTAGTTCTGCTCCTCTTGTGCATCTTCACCACCGAAGAACTGCCGCTTGAGCTTTTCTTCCTCGGTCTCGGGTGGCCGGAGCTGCCAGATGCGCTGCTGGGCCACCTTTTCCCAAGCCGGATCGGCCTTAGCTTTTTCAAAGGCGGCGATAGCTCCTTCCTCGTCGCCTTCCTTCACCAGATTGTCGCCTTTGAGTAGCAGTAGGTGTGCATCCTTGGGATTTACCTTCAGCCCCCGCCCCAGCCACGCTTTTGCCGAGGCGAACTCGCCGCGGCCTTGGTGCCACTCCACTAGCTCAGCGATGCTCTTCGAATCCTTGGGGTCGGCCTCGACCATGCCCTTGAGGCCCTTGAAACGCCAAGTGTCATCGCCCTCTTCAGAAGCGATTGATGCGATTCGGTTGTAATAGGAATAGGCGTTCTGTGAATCCACCTTTGCCAGTTCCAATAGCGTGTCGTAAGCCCCTTCGACATCGCCGACCTCTAGCTTCAACTCGACGATGCTCTCCAATTGGTCGGCACCACCTGTCCCACCCTCGATTTGGCGTTTACGCCACTCAAGAGCCTGATCCACCTGTCCCAATTCCTGATGCAACAACGCAAGTATTTCAAATAGGTCGGCATCCTTTGCCCCATCCTCGACCAACTGTTCATAGTGAGCGACGGCCCGCCCGTTGTGGCCCCCGCGGCGGTAGAGGTCGGCCAACTCGCGGCGGTACTTAGCTGCGTCCGGCTTTTTGAGCAGTACGCGCTCCAAACTCCAAGCAGCCGAATCGGGCAAGTCCATGGCTTTATGTATCGTATAGAGAAGCAGGTTGGAATTCAGATGCAGCGAGTCGACGCTGATCGCCTGGCGCAGTGCGACGCGTGCCTGGGGCAGTGCGATACGTGCGCCGGTGGAATCCTTTTTTTCGTAATAGAGCTGCCCCAAGAAGTAGGCGGCCGTCAACTCTTGGGGACTATATTGCAAAACAGTCGTGTAATAGCCTATGGCCCTATCGTACTCTTTGTTTGTGCGAGCTGTCTTGGCGTAGTATTTGTACTTACGGATTGAATCGGCTATTGCAACCTCATTCTCGTTGGCTCTGGCGTCGGCACCCAAAACTAAAGCGCAGATCACTAGCCATAGTGTACGCATCAGATTACATTTCACGGTAAACAATCCTCAATATGGCCCTCAATATGGCTACGGTCTCCGATCCGCGACAATTTGCGGGTTTATTGTCATTGCTTAATGCAGGCTTCGTAAAGTTGTCAAGATATGGATTTACTGTTTGGGATGCAACTTCAAAGACTACCTAAATGTTAAATATAATACCCCCTCATTACATCTTTATAGCAACTGCGTTACATTTTCGCGGTTCTCCTCACATCTTTAGATTGACAAGTATTTATTTTTAATGCACTTTATCCGCTTTATAGCAGTATAGCGACGAGCGCGTTTATCCGCGCTACCGCCACATTCACTTCGCCGCAATCGAGCGGCGGAGCTAATCTGAGAGAAGAAGCCGTGAACTGGTTTGAAAAAATGAAATCTGGGATCAAGTCCCTAATAAAACGCGATATCCCTCAAGGCATCTGGATCAAGTGTAAAAAGTGCGGCCATTCCAACTACGAGATGGCCCTGCGACGCCGGCACTGGATCTGTCCGGAGTGCACTTGGCACTATCCCATTGGCCATCAGCAGTACATCGACCTGCTCATCGACGACGGTACATTCACCGAAATTAACGCCAACGTGGCACCTGTCGATCCGCTCAAGTTCAAAGGCTACCGAGACAAAATCAAGACCAGTCGCCGCCAGAGCGGCCTAAAAGAATCGGTGTACACCGGCATCGGCCAAATCGACGGCCATTCCGTCGCCTTGGCGATCATGGACTCGCGTTATCTCACGGGCACGTTGGGCGGCGCGACCGGCGAGAAGCTCTGCCGGCTCATCGACCGCGCCATAGCTGAACGACGCACGCTAGTCATCGTCTGCCAGTCGGGTGGTGCTAGGATGCAGGAAAGCGCCTATTCGCTGATGCAGATGGCGCGGATTAGCGCCAAGCTCAACCAGCTCTCGCAAAACGGCTTGCTCTATATTGCTATTCTTACCGACCCAACGTATGGCGGCGTCACCGCCAGCTTTGCCATGCTCGGCGATATCGCCTTGGCCGAACCCGGTGCGCGCATCGGCTTTGCAGGCCAAACCGTCATCCAGCAATTCCTCGGCACAGACGCTCCCCTGCCCGAAGGCTTCCAACTAGCCGAGACCGTCCTCGAACACGGCTTTATCGACCGCATCGTCCCGCGCGACCGCATGGCAGCGGAACTAGCACGCTTGATATCTCTGTTGGTCCCGCAGACTGCCAGCCACGCCTAGAAGTTGTGTCCTAGGCTCAGCCAGATATCCACTTGCTCGTCGGCGATGCCCATACCCAGGCGGATCACCAGATCGGCGTCCCAGACCATGCGCACTCCTGCGCCGCCGCTGATGTGCATGCCCGACCACCCAATTTTATCCAAGTCGGGCCAGACTCGGCCCGCATCAAAAAAAGTTACCCCCTGCCACTCTATGTACTGTCCGTAAAACCAGATGTCGTACAGTTGGTAGCGCAATTCGACATTGGACAAAAAGCGCACATCGTCTGTAAACCGCTGGGTATCGAAACCGCGCAGCGAATCGCTGCCGCCCAGCCCCTTGACCCGGCGACTGCCTCCTATTTCGCCATAGGCATAGAGCGGTACTTCACCACTGAGTACCTCTAGCACGAGACGATGAGAGAAATTCACCCGAGGCGACAGCGGGATGTAGTAAGCGTTGGTCAGGGTTACGCGGCTAAAGTCAATAGGCTCAAAAAACAGCGCTAGCAGGGAGTTGCGCGCCGACTCGTACGACCACTCCTGAAAGAAGCCGCGCCGCGGCACCACTTCGTCGTCACGGGTATCCCACTGGAGAGTCGCACTGATAAACCCCGAAAACCCATCTATCACTCCATCTGGGGTGCCTCGCTCCAAATAGAACGCCTGCGTCCCCCGCTGGTCCACATCGACGCGCTCCAGCCCAAAACCGACCGACATGGATACTGGACCGTACAACTGGCGAAAAAGGCTCACCAAAATCCGCGGGTTTCTTTCTAGAATGTAATAGTAGTAGTTCTCATCCTTGAAATCAGCACTCTTAGGCTTGATGAAGTCGCGATTGAATGCGCTCTTGTTGCCCAACCCATAGTAGCGCGTACGCAGATTGCGCTCGCGGAAAAACTCCAGTCTCAGACCGAAACCCGTCCCCGAAATCCGGGGCACCCTCAGTCGTACGCGATGTTTTAGTTTGCCCTCAGAAGACTGCTGGACGTGCAACGTCAGCTTGTAGAGATAGGGCTGCCGCCGGTAGTCAGCCCAGTGGACGCGCGCACCCCAATTCCAGCCCGTGTTAGGGCTGAGATAAGCGAGCGGCAGGCCGGTGACGCCATAGGGAATGCCCCGCAGGGTAAACTGGCGTCGCTTTGCCATCCAGCGCACGGCTTCTACGGTCTGCTGGGTCGCCACCTGCGAGACTTTGGTCAGCAGCGGGGACGAAGGCTGGCTTTGAGTGGAATCGACGCGGCCTTCGCCTTCGCCCCATGCGCTCTTTGCGAACAATAGGACGCCGATGCAGCTATAGTTGAGAAGCCGCTTAACCACGACCATCTCCACCGCACTCAAAGCGCTGGCGATCAAGCGAGCTTATCGGAGCATCAAGCGAATAGCGCAGCGGCGTAATCGCGACTGCGCCGCGCGCCAAGGCTCCCACATCGCTGTTAGCTCCATCGCCAATCAACTGCAACTGACAGCTATGGTATGCGAAGTGCGGCTCGTCTTCACGCCGAGCGAATAGCGGACCATAGCTCGTCTTCGCCAAACCCGTCAGGCACCTCGGAGATTCTCGCTTGGTACTAGCGGGCATGTTTACTGCGATCATGTCGGCACCAGCCGGCAACCCCCCGCGCAAGATCTCGGCGGCGATGTCCGCAGTGACGGCCGCCGCCGCCGCGACCAGCGCATCGAGCGCGGGATCGAGCTGCCGACATCGCCGCCAGAGCGCGAAAGCCGATTCGGGCAACTCCAGCGAAAAGGCTGCGGATGGCACCCCGGCGAGAAAGCCTTCTACAGCCGCCCCTATGGTGCCGGAACTCAGCGTGAAGGCGAGACCGGAGTTGACGCCCATATTGATGCCGGAAATGACTAGAGCCGGCTTTGCAGGACAGAGATTGTGGATGCCGATATGGGCGCAGTCGGCCGGCTTGCCGGTCAGCGTCTGGATGGGAAAGCCGCCGCATTCAATCTCGGCCAGCACCAACGGCTCAAAGCGGCTCATACTCTTGCTGGTCCAACTGCATTCCGCAGCCGGCACGACCACGCATAGCTCGGCCAACTCGGATAGCTCCCGCAGCAAAGGCACTAAAAGAGGCGAATCAGCACCGTCGTCGTTTGTCACCAATACTTTGGGTTTTGCAGCGGTCACAGTTGGTTTTCCTTCGCTATGGACGCGCTCTGAGATGGGGATATAATAACAATCCGCCACTCGGCTCCCAATAATTCCTTGCCTAGCGGCGGCCTGCGGTTCTATTATTTTTTAATGGATGCCACCATTCTCCTACAGGAACTTGAAACCCTCGCCGCAGAGCTGGACATTGAGGTGCGCTACGACGACTTTGAAGGCCAAGGTGGGCTTTGCCGCTATGGCGGTAGATCCTACTTGATCGTCAATCGCGAACTCGATACTGAAGCCCGGGTGCATGTGTTATGCCGTGCTCTTGCGCGGCTTCCTCTCGATGCGGTCTTTATCCGTCCCCAAGTACGGGAACGGATCGAAAAGTGTAGATCGCAGGCCGCCGCCTAATCGCCGACACTCCCACTGACCGCGCTCTAGCGTTTAGACGGGACCGCGAATTTTTCCGCCGAAATTCACCGCCTGAAAGGCGGATTGCGCTTCCTTGACAGCCCCTATGTCATGGTCTATTTTTGTCTTTTTCTGCCTTTAAGACAAAGGGACTACCATGCCCAAAATCAAAACGCATAAATCCTCGGCCAAGCGCATCAAGCAGCGCGGATCGGGCAGCCTGAAGCGGCGCAATGCCTATGCCACGCACCTTTTGGGTGGCCGTTCGACCAAGCGCAAACGGGCTTTCCGCAAAAATAGTTCGGTTTCGTCCGCAGACTCAGCCAATGTGCGCCGTGCCCTGAACCTCAAGTAAGCGATTTTAACGGAGAATAATTCATGCCACGGGTAAATCACGCCGTAGCCACTAAAAAGCGCAAAAAGAAGGTCCTCAAACAATCCAAGGGTTATTGGGGCGCGCGCAGCCGCCTCTTCCGCACCGCTAGGGAAGCCGTTGACCGCGCTCAAGTCTACGCCTACCGCGACCGGCGGCAGCGCAAGCGGGATTTCCGCCGCCTCTGGATTGTCCGCATCAATGCCGCCGCTCGCCGCAATGGCATGTCTTATAGCCAGCTCGTCCACGGGTTGAGTCAAGCCGGTGTTGCAATCAACCGCAAGGTCTTGGCTGATCTAGCCGTGCGCGATCCGGCCGCCTTTACCGCAGTAGTCGAACAAGCCCGGCCCCACGTCTAAACTTACACTCATCTGACAAAAAGGGGCCGGCGATCCGCGCTGGGCCCTTTTTGTTCTGTTAGGTCTATATGTTAGAAGAAGTGCGACAATTGGCGTCGGTGGCTGTAGCAGAAATCGAGGCCGCCCAAGACGATAAGGCGCTGGAGGCACTGCGAGTTCACCACCTCGGACGCAAGAGCCGCTTGCGCCAAATCGCGCGGCAGATCGGCCACCTGCCTGCTGCCGAAAGACCAGCGCTAGGGGAGGCCACCGGTCGCGCTCAACAGGCTATTCAGCAGGCGCTAGACGACAAGGCTCTAGCCCTTCGGCAGTCGGCTGAAGTCGCTTCTACCCTCGACGTAACACTCCCGGGCCGACGGCCTCTGTTGGGGTGTGCCCACCCCCTGTCTCAGCTAACCGACGAATTAATCAGCATCTTCCAAGGCATGGGGTTTGACGTGGCCGATGGGCCAGAAGCCGAAGACGAGTACCACAACTTCGACGCCCTCAACACCCCGGCTGACCACCCCGCACGTGACCTGCACGACACTTTTTATCTAGCGGGCGGCGGCCTCATGCGCACTCACACCTCCACGGTGCAGATCCGCGTTATGGAGCAAACGCCACCGCCAGTGCGGATCATCTCCTTGGGTCGCTGCTACCGCAAGGAGACAGTCGATGCAACGCACCACTTCGCCTTCCACCAGATCGAGGGCCTATACGTCGATCGCGGGGTCTCTTTCGCCGACTTGAAGGGCACTATTGAGGCTATGGGACGCCAGCTTATGGGCGCGGAGACTCAAGTGCGCTTTCGACCTCACTTCTTTCCTTTCACGGAGCCAAGCGTGGAATACGATTTTACCTGCATCTGCAAGGGGCAACTCGCGAATTGCTCTATTTGCAAGGGAACGGGTTGGATCGAAATCGCCGGCGCTGGCATGGTCGATCCGGCCGTCTTTGCCGCGGTGGGCTATGACCCAGACGAATACACGGGCTTCGCCTTCGGCATGGGGTTGGAGCGGATCGCCATGATCCGGCACGGCATTGACGACGTGCGACGCTTTCTCGAAAACGACTTGCGATTCATCCGCCAGTTCTGAGGTTTCCGGCAACGCCTTATGAAAATCACTTATAACTGGCTCAAGGAATACGTGGACTTCGCTTGGGATTGGCCCGAGCTAGTCGACCGCCTGACCATGGCGGGCTTGGAGTTCGAGGGCGTCGAGGATCTCGGCGCGCGCTATGAGGGCGTCGTCATCGGTCGCGTCAACACCTGCTGCCCACACGAAAACGCCGACCGCCTGACCGTCTGCCAAGTCGATGTAGGGACCGGAGTCAACACCATCGTCTGCGGAGCACCCAATGTTGCGGCTGGGCAAACCGTCGCCGTCGCCCTGCCCGGCACCACGCTGCCCGGCGGCATGCAAATCAAAAAAGCCAAAATCCGCGGCGTCGCATCCGAGGGTATGCTCTGTGCCGAAGACGAACTCGGGCTAGGTGATAACCACGACGGCATTGTGGTGCTCGACGAAGCCCTCCCGGTCGGCACCCCTTTTGCCGCAGCCACTGAACTCGACGACGTGGTCATCGACTTCGAAGTTACGCCCAATCGCCCGGACTGCCTGAGTCTCTTAGGCATTGCCCGCGAGGTCCACGCACTCACCGGCAATCCCCTCCGTTTTCCCAACATACAAGTGCCCGAAAGCGGACCGGCCACCGCAGAAGATGTGCAGATCGACATCGAGGCACCAGACGATTGCCCGCGCTACGTCGGTCGCGTCGTGCGCGGCGTCGAGGTTGGCCCCTCGCCCGAGTGGCTTCAGCGCCGACTTCAAGCCGTAGGGCAGCGCCCGATCAACAACATCGTCGATATAACCAACTACGTGCTGCTGGAATTGGGGCATCCCCTGCACGCCTTCGACCTACATGCACTGGACCAGCGGCGCATCATCGTCCGCCGGGCGCGGTCCGGTGAGACCTTGGAAACCCTCGACGGCACCCAGTGCCAGCTCGACGAAGAGATGCTGGTCATCGCCGATGGAACGCGGCCCCAAGCACTAGCCGGGGTCATGGGTGGAGCCCATTCCGAGGTATCGACGGACACCACGGACATCCTGCTCGAAAGCGCGTATTTCGCACCGTCGCGGGTGCGGCTAGCCCGGTCTCGTCTGGGGCTTTTCACCGAGGCGTCCACGCGCTTTGAGCGCGGTGCCGATTGGGATGCCCCAGTGCGAGCCATTGACCGCGTCGCCCACCTAATCGCCAAACTGACCGGCGGCGCGGTCGCCCCGGATCCTCTAGACGTGTACCCTCGCCCCGGCCAGTGCCGCCAGATCCCACTCTGCGTTGACCGCACCAACCAACTCTTGGCTACGGAGTTAGACTCCGCTGCCATCGTCCAGACTCTCGAACGCCTCGGCTGCCGGGTCGAATCGGGCCGCTCCCTCGTGGTAACGGCCCCGAGCTTCCGGCCCGATCTAACGCGCCCGGCCGACCTCATCGAGGAAGTCGGCCGCATCTACGGCTTCGACCGCATCGAGGGTCGCCAAGAGGCATCTGGACCTTGGATCACCCGGCGCGACCCCGAACTCACCTTTAGGCAGGTCGCTCGGCAGCGGCTCTTGGGCCTAGGTTTAGACGAAGTCGTCAGCAATACGATCGTCGAATCCCGCTGGCTCGAATTAGTCGAAGCCGCAGGCCAAGCCACCCGCTTGGCCAATCCGCCGACCGAAACCCAAGACGCCTTGCGCTCCACCTTGGTGCCAAGCCTATTAGACGTCGCGCGTCGCAATTTCAACCAGCGGGCCGCAGGAGTGGCCATTTTCGAGTTGGGCAAGTGCTTTGTCGCCGCGGCCGAAAAGGGCGCAAGGCCCGAGGAAAACTGGCACCTTGCAGCCCTGTGGTCGGGCCGCGTATCAGCTTCTCCCTACCAAGCCGACGCCCGCGAGGCCGACTTTTTTGACCTCAAGGGCTTGCTCGAAGCGCTAGTGGGCGAGGGGGACTTGCGGTTCACCTCCGCCGACCGTCCCGAATGCCGGTCGGGACACGCGGCCTACGTTTCCGTCGATGGCCAGCCGCTCGGCTGGCTGGGCCAAGCTTCGACCGACTTATGCGCGGCATTTGATTTAGAGCGCCAAGTACATATTTTTGAAATATCGTTTACCGCGCTAGTACGCCATTGGCATGGTCGGGAGCGCTCGTTTACCGCGCTTCCCAAGTTTCCGCCGATCGAGCGCGACTTGGCCATAGTCGTACGCGCAGACACTGCAACGGCCGAACTTATCGCCACCATGCGAGATAGTGTGCCCCACCTCGTCGAATCCATCGAGGTTTTTGACCTCTATCAAGGGGATCAAATAGCAACAGGCCACAAGAGCGTGGCGTTCGCCCTCCGTCTTCGCGACCGCGAACAGACGTTGCAGGACGCTCAGGCCGACGCGGCGATCTCCGCGATGCTCAAGCGTCTCAAAGCGCGGTTCGGCGCTCGCTTGCGCTAATTCCAACCTCAATCAGGAGTACAGGCACCCCAATGGATGTAAACGAAAATTTTGAGCGACTTGAGCAGTACATTAACCGCCTGACAGGAACACTTGAAACGCTGCGCAAGGAAAACGACGAACTGAATGGACAGCTCCAGAGCCTCAAAGAAAAAAACGACACCTTGGAGGCAGACATCCAGAGCCTTGAGGCAAAAATCAGTGTCGTCAGCAGTGAAAACGAACAGATCAAAAAGGACAAAGAAGCGGTAAAGGGACGCATCGAACAGCTCCTCAGCCGCTTGGATGGTGCCTTCAGCAGCAAAAACGAACACCTTGAGCAGACCGAAGTAGCCCACACAGAGGCTAAATAAGACAAAGACATCTGAGAAAGGGGTCTAGTATGTCGTCCCAAGTAGTGGTCAAAATATTCGACAAGCACTATACCCTAGGAGTTGACGAAGATCACTCTGCCGAACACGTGCAAAAGCTCGCCGAGATGGTGAACGAGCGCATGCACGAAGTCAAGCACGAGCTCCAGAGCGGCAATCCACTCCAAGTGGCCATCTTGGCCAGTCTGAGCTTAGTGGAGGAACTCCTCTCCCTGCGAGAGGACTACGCTTCCGCTGAAGCCGATATAGCCCAGCGGACTTCTCAGCTCGCCACCTCGCTTGGGCACCTTTTCGCCGAAGTAGAAGTCCCCCGTTCCGATAGCTGAAGTATCCCGAGCCGGGTTCCATCCCGTGCTCTGGCCCGATGCCCGAAGGCGTCGGGACCGATGAGGATAAGAAAGAGATACCCTTGTTTAATGGGTTTGACTACATAGTCCTAATCTGTTCTGCCGTCGCCTTTTTTGCCGGCGGTCTCCTCGGATGGCTAGGGAGTGAGCGGCTGCGCAACAACAAACTGCACAGTACCCAAGCCACCGCCGAGCAGACCGTCGCCCGCGCCCGCCAAGAAGCCGAGGTCGTGAAAAAAAATGCCTTGCTCGAAGCAAGGGATGAATGGCACCGCGAGCGGGCACCGCTGGAAAAGGAGCAAGAGACACAGCGGCGCTCGTTGCGCGATCTGGCGGCCAAGCTGCTAGAGCGCGAACAGCAACTAGAGCGCAAAATAGACCTGCTCACGAGCAAAGAGCGCGAACAACTCAAGACCGAGCAGGACCTCGACCGCCGCGAGGCAGCCATAGCTGCGGACGAGGTCCAAGCCCAAGACCTCGTCCGAGAGCAGAGTCGGCGACTAGAAGAATTAGCTGGCATCAGCCAGCAAGAAGCCCGGCGCATACTCTTTGATCAGCTAGAGGGAGGCGCGCGCCGAGTGGCCGCTCGCAAGGTCCGCGAGATCAAGGACACTGCGGTTGCCACGGCTAACCTAGAGGCCAAGGAAATCATCACCCGCGCCATCCAGCGCTTCGCCGGAGAACTGACCGTCGAGAGTACGCTTTCGGTCGTGTCCATCCCCTTTGACGACATGAAGGGGCGCATCATCGGTCGCGACGGGCGCAATATCCGCTCCTTTGAAATGATCACCGGCGTCGAAGTCATCGTCGATGATACCCCTGGCATGGTCATGCTCTCGGGCTTTGATCCACTGCGCCGCGAAGTGGCCAGACACACTCTCGAAACGCTCATCCGCGACGGGCGCATCCACCCCGGGCGCATTGAGGAAGTGTATGACAAGGCCCGCAGCACCGTCGAGGAGATGATCCGCGAGTCTGGTTCCAAAGCCGCCTTTGACCTCGGTATTCACGACTTACCCGAGTCGCTATTGGAAACACTGGGCAAGCTCCGCTTCCGCACCAGCTACGGACAAAACTTGTTGGTCCACAGCAAGGAAGTCGGGCTTTTGGCCGGCATGATGGCCGAGATGCTCAACCTTGATATAGTGCTAGCACGCCGCGCTGGTCTATTGCACGACATCGGCAAGGCACAGGACTTTGAGTTGGGCAACGACCCAGCGCAAAGCGGTGCCGTGCTAGCCCGCAAGGGCGGCGAAAGCCCTGAAGTTGTGCAGATTATCGAAACCCATAGCAATCACACGCCCTCGCGCTCAGCCATCGCCGTACTAGTCGAAGCCGCCAATGAAATCTCCACCCACCGCCCGGGGGCCCGCAAAGAAAAAGTCGAGGAGTTCATTCGCCGCTTGCACCACATTGAGGAACTCGCAGCCGACTATGTAGGTGTGAAACAGGCTTTTGCCCTGCAAAACGGCAAGGAGGTTCGGGTCTTGGTCGACAGCGGAGTGGTAGATGACACGTATGCCGAACAACTCGCCGACGACATCACCACCAAGCTCGAACAACAACTCGAATACCCTGGGCAATTGCGCGTCTGCATCATCCGCGAGATGCGTGCCGAGTCCCACGCGCGGTGAACATTCTCTTCGTCGCCGATATCTTTGCCCGGCCGGGCCGCCGGGTCGCCGCAGCCGTAATTCCCGAGTTAGTAAAACAGCGCGAAGTCTCTCTGGTAATCGCCAACGGCGAAAATGCCGCCGGAGGGTTTGGCCTCACCGACCGCATCGTGCGCAAGCTACACAGCTATGGCACCGACGTCATCACCAGCGGCAACCACGTCTGGGACCGCCGCGAGTTCATCCCGTACCTAGACCAATCCGACCGCGTCCTGCGCCCTTTCAACTACCCCAAAGAAGCTCCCGGCATTGGTGCGACCGTCGTCGCCGCACGCAGTGGTCCCCCAGTGGCCGTGCTCTGCCTCCAAGGGCGCACCGGAATGCCCACCATCGACTGCCCCTTCCGCACGGGCCGCGCCGAGGTCGAGCGCCTACGCGCAGAGACACCTTTAGTCTTTGTAGATTTCCACGCCGAAGCCACGGCCGAGAAAATGGCTATGGGCTTCCACCTCGACGGCTTAGCCACCGCAGTCATCGGCACCCACACCCATGTGCAAACCGCGGATGAGCGCATCTTGTCCAAAGGCACGGCGTACCTAACCGACGCCGGCATGACCGGCATCCGCGAATCCGTGATTGGCGTGCGTCCCGAAATAGCCATCCAACGCTTCCTCACCCAAGTGCCCACCCGCTTCAAGCCCGCCGACGGCAAGGCGGTCCTCTGCGGCGCACTTGTCAAAGCCGACGAGGCAAGCGGCCGGGCCACTCGAATTGAGCGGTTGCAGCTAGCCGAGCCTTGACCTCGTAGGAATTAAGAATTAGGAATTACGAATTGCGAATTAGTGTCCTTGTTGCGCCTAATTCCTAATTCCTAATTCCTAATTGATTAGGAGCATCTATGTCCTTTCAAGAGCCGCTCTTTTGGACCGACGCCGAAGATGCAACTCACCGGCCTTACTCGGTCTCCGAAATCACCAGCCAAGTCAAGGGGCTGCTCGAAGAGAGCCTGCCCAAGTGCTGGGTCGAGGGCGAGATATCTCAGTACACCCACCACAGCTCCGGCCACCGCTATTTCACGCTCAAAGACAACGCGAGCCAGCTAAGCGCGGTGATGTTCAAGTGGCAGGCCAGCTCGCTCTCCTTCAGCCCCCAACAGGGCATGCAGGTGCAGGTGTATGGATATATCTCCGTCTTCGAGCGCGCCGGGAAGTACCAACTTTATGCCGAGCAGATCAAACCCGCTGGCGTCGGCGAGTTGGCCATCGCCTTTGAGCAGCTCAAAAACCGCCTAGAGGCCGAAGGGCTTTTCGACGAAAGCCGCAAGCGACCCCTGCCCCCGTATCCCCGCAAAATCGGCGTAGTGACCTCGCCGACCGGCGCGGCTATCCGCGACATCCTCCAAATCCTCGACCGCCGCGCCCCGGACATCGAGATCGTCCTCTGCCCCGCTCGGGTTCAAGGCGAGGGGGCCGCCGCTGAGGTCGCCGCCGCCATCGCCAGTTTAAATCAGCTAGACGACATCGACGTATTGATCGTCGGCCGCGGCGGTGGTGCGCCCGAAGATCTCTTGCCCTTCAACGACGAATCCGTCGCCCGCGCCATCTACCAGTCGCCGCAGCCCGTCATCTCTGCCGTCGGCCACGAGATCGACTATACCATCGCCGACTACGTGGCCGATTGCCGCGCCCCAACCCCCTCGGCCGCAGCCGAAATAGTCGCCCGCGAACGCAGCGCCCTGCGCGAGCGCGTCGCCGAGCAACAAGGCCGCTTGCTAGCGGAAATGGAGCGCTATCTCAGCTCCTTAGAGGAGCGGTTGCGCCACTGCGACCCAAGCCGCCTGCATGCACGCCTAGACGACCACTTGCAGCAGCAAAGCCTATACCTCGACGAGCGGTGCCAAGCCCTTTCTACCGCGTTCGATTGGTTTTTGCGCACTCGAGTCGAGGCCCTAGCCACCGCTACCACCCGCCTCGACGACCTCAGCCCGCTCACGAGCCTAGCGCGCGGTTTTGCCCTAGTGGAACGCGTCGCCAATAAACGCCTCGTCCGCGACGGCAACGAGCTTCAGCCGGGCGATAAACTGCGACTGCGCTTTCACCGCGGAAGCGCTATCTGCCGTGTGGAGGAGAAACTCAATGAGTGAATCTTTTGAAGAAGCCCTAGCCGTACTCGAAGAGAGCGTTCAGCGCCTCGAAGCAGGCGACCTCAAGCTCGAAGAGGCCCTCGAAGTATTTGAAAAAGGCGTTGCCGCCTCGCGCGCCTGCGGCCAGTGGCTCGACCAGACCCGAGAGCGCGTCCAAGTCCTCACCGCCGAGGCCGAGGGCCAGTTCCGCCTCTCTTTTCTGGACGACGAAGACGACCGCTAACCCCTCGGCCTCGGCCCGATGTTGACTCGCCTCTACATCAAGGACTTTGCCCTTATCGAAGAAGCGGTGATCGAATTTGGCCCCGGCCTCAACGTCATCACCGGCGAGACCGGGGCCGGCAAATCCATTCTCATCGGTGCCCTCAACTCCATCCTCGGTGGTCCCGTCAGCGCCGAACTAGTGCGGGAAGGGACCAGCCGGTGCGTGGTGGAGGGCTTTTTTGAACTAGACGACCAAGATCAAATCGCGCGCTTAGCCGATCTGGGCGTTCTCTTGGAGGATGGCCAACTCATCCTTCGCCGCGAGGTCCGCAGCCAAGGCCGCTCGCGCGCCTTTGTCAATGGCCAAGGTCAGCCAATCAAGCAGCTAAAGCAAATCGGCGCGATCTTGGTTGACTTGCACGGCCAACACGAACACCAATCGCTACTCGACCCCAAGCTCCACGCCCGCTTTCTCGACGCATTTGCCGGGCTCGACGACCAGCGCCGCCTCGTGGGACAGCACTGGCGCGCTTACCGCGATAGCGTGGTCCACTTCGACCGGCTGCGCGCAGAGCGCGACGCGCTCGCAGCCGAAGACGAGTGGTGCGCCTTCCAGTTAGAAGAGATTCGCCGCCTCGCACCCCAACCGGGCGAAGAGGCCGAACTAGAACGCGAGTTGCAAGTACTCGACAACGCCGAGACTCTATCCCAAGGCGGCCTCGATCTCTACGACTTGCTCTATCAGCGCGAAGGTGCGGTTTACGAGGCACTCGGCCAAGTTCGTCGTCAGCTCGACCGACTGCGCGAAATCGACCCTGCACTCGGCCCCCAAGCCACAGCCTTAGAGGAATTGATCTACGAGGTCGAAGACCTAGCCGGTCAACTCCGCGACTACGCCCGCAGAATCGAGGTGCGCCCCGGACGGGCCGACGAACTGCGCGAGCGCCGCGACGGCCTGCGCGCCCTCAAAAAGAAATACGGCGGCACTCTCGACTCCGTCTTGGAACGCGCCCGCGAGCTTGCAGCGCGCGAAGACCGCGCTGACCGCCTCCGCGACGAGCTGGCCCAAGCGGCTGAACACCGCGATCAAGCACTCTCCGAGTTTGCCGCCTGTTGCCTCGCCCTTTCTGCGGCGCGCCAGCAGGCCAGCGCCACCTTGTCGCGGGCGCTAGTCGCCGCTCTCGGGGAGTTGGGCATGGCCAAGGCTCAGTTCTACATTGAGTTGGCAACCGCCGAAGACCCAGAGGGGATAGTTCAGCGCGATGGACGCCGCTACGCGGCGGGCGAGCACGGCATGGAACACATCGCCTTCCACATTTCCGCCAATGCCGGCCAACCCCCACGACCCCTAGTGCGCATTGCCTCGGGCGGGGAAATTTCGCGCGTGATGCTGGCTCTCAAGGAAGCGGTCGCCGGGCGCGACCTCGTTTCGACTTTGGTCTTCGACGAAATCGACTCCGGAATTTCAGGGCGCATCGCCGCGGCCGTTGGCCGCAAGCTACAGACCCTCGCTGCGGCACACCAAACCATCGTCATCACTCACCTACCGCAGATTGCCAGCCTCGCCGACCAGCACTTTTCAGTTCGTAAGCAGCAGCAGCAACAGCGGACCACCACCGAGGTCGTGCTGCTCGACGCAACGGCTCGCGCCGAGGAAATTGCCTATCTGTTGGCCGGCGAGACCATTTCGGATACAGCGCGCCAACACGCCCGTGAAATGCTGCAATAACCCCGCAATGTTGGCCAATTTCTTCAGCGTCCTGCGGGTTCTGCTTATCCCCTTCCTGCTCTACTTCATCGCCCAAGGACCGGGAGCCCAACTCCAAGCCGTACTCCTGCTGCTGCTCGCCGGTATCACAGACATCGGCGACGGCTGGGTGGCACGGCGCTACAACCAAGTATCCTGCCTCGGCAAGATACTTGACCCGCTGGCCGATAAAATTTTCCTCGCCTGTCTGCTCGGCGGGCTAGTCCTCTGGCGCGATTTGCCGCTGTGGCTTTTGGGGATGCTCTTTGCCCGCGATGTGGCAATCGTATTGGTAGGGGGATTGTTCTTGCGTTCACAAGGGCTGGTCATTGCCGCCAACCGCTGGGGCAAATACACAACCGTCTGCATGGTGCTTACGGCCCTCAGCTACGTCGTCGAGGCCCCGTCCAGCTTGCGCACCGGGCTAAGCCTAGCGGCGGCGGCCTTGGTCGTCGTCTCCAGCTTGAGCTACGCGCAACTCGCGCTTAAGCTCTTGCAACGAGACCGAACTTGAAAATCAGTTGGGCTGGATCAAGCGATACCAACGCAAATAGGCCTCGCCGAGGCGGCGGCGGTGGGCGTATATACCGATCATTTCTATCACTTTGAGCCGCAAGGCCAGCTTGTGTAGATCGACTTTGCCCACCTGACGCTCCGCGCGTTTCATAGCCCGAACCCAAAGTAGAAGCGCCAGTCGTCAATCTCGTCCAAGTTGCCTTCGGAGTCCCTCACGGTCAGGCTGCGGAAGCAGTCCTGCGTGGTCGAGGGGCATTCCTCTAAGCTGCCATTGGGCAATCTGGTGATCCAGAGTCGCTTCACCCGCGCCGATGGGAGCGGACGCGCCACTTGGAAATAGGCGAACATCGGGATGCGGTAGAAAGTAAAAAGCTGGAGCCGCAACTCGCCGCCCACGTCGGTCAGGAATTGGTCCATGTTGGGCTGAGATTTCCAACGGTCTCCCTTCCAAAAGTCGATGTCCTCAAAGCGCGAGAAATTGCCCACCACCCCGGCTTCGGCAAATAGCTCGGCGTAGAGCTTAGAAAAGTTGAAGTTGATAAAGCGGCTGCTGATGCGCTTGAGAACCGGAAACCCGTAGCCGACGCGGGCGTAGAGCAATTTGGTCCCCCAGTCGGTGAAATAGGGGTAGCCGCTGAGGAAGTTGCGCCCACCCATATAGTAGCGCAGCGGCCAGTAGTAGCGGCCCTCCAAAAACCCACCGTCTTCGATAAAGCGGGGCTTGAGGCGGATGTTTTTGTACGCGCCAATCAGCTCGATGTTGAGCGAATTGTCGAACGGCAACTGGATTCGCTCATTGTACGCGGCCACGTATTCGTTGACCCGCATGCGGCGCTCGACGCCGACGAACTGGTCGCGGGGGACTCCATCAGGGGGTACTTGCTCGGTCAGCGAATCGGCTACCGTCGGCATCAAATAGCGATAGACCAAAGCCATGGCGCGGCCCGATGGACTGATCAAGCGGTCAGCCGTAGGGTTGAGCTTCTGGTAGCGCCAAGACGCACTCAACATATGCGTGCGAAAAAAGCTGAGGTCGCCGTAGAATTCCAGCGGATCCTCGTTGTTCACCAACAGGGTATCTTGTGCCAAAAGCGACGGATCTAAGGCGGCCGATATATCGACGCCGTCTTGTTCCAAATAGATCCGGTTCTGGCTGCGGAAGCGGCGCAAGGTCCAGCCCTCGGCGTAGTCGCGCCATATGTAGAGGGCGTTCAACTCGGTTCGCCGAGTCAGCGGCAAATCAACGCCCACGGCTAGCTGCCCCAAGGATGTCTTGAACAGATCTTCGCGGCTCGTGCCTTGATAGATGTATTGACGGACGTCTGGGACGAGCAGGCTGGTGACCGAATCGACTGGCACCGGATAGATATTGCCCACATCAAGTGTATCGGCCGCGATCTGGCTACCCTTGATCAAGTTGTCGATTTCGCGGCGGCGGCCCGCTATGTAAAACGAGGGGTTGAAGGTCCGGTTGTTGCCCACTTGTGGCCGGAGCCGGCGCTCGTAGAAGAAGCCGACATCCGTATTGAGGTCTGTGGCATTGCGCATGTTCTTGCCGACAATGCCCCAAGCTGTCAGCTCCTGCCCACCAAGCATGTCGCCAGTGGAAAACTGCAAGCCGCCGCTGGCTTGATTGAGGCCAAAAGTGTTGCCGACATACGTGGGGCCAACCTGTAGAATCGGGATGTAGCGCAAGACGTTGCGCCCTCTGTACGTCGCGGTCTGGAATTGATCGGCGAGCTTGGGGCCGTCGAAGATGGAGCGATAGTCGCGCATCACCACCGGCTCAAAGTGCGCATCGCGCTCGAATTCGCCCAACTCAAAGCTATAGAGGCTATAGTCGTTGGAGTGGTAGCCACTGTACACCACGCGCTCGTCGGCGGCTACGGTCGGCACAAAAGCCCCGCCAATGACGTTGGTTAGCTGTTCGACTTCGCGGTTTTCCAAACGATAGCGGTAGATGTTGAAAATGCCGCTCTGGTCCGACGAAAACACAAAACCCGAGCCATCGGGCAGCCAGTGCGGATCGCGCTCGTCGGCCGACGAGGCCACGACCGCGCGGAACCCCGACGAGTCGGGATGGGCGAAGGCAACGGTATCGGGAAAGACTTCTATGGTTTCCTCCTCGCCTTCTTCGCCTTCTTCGCCTTCTTCGTCTTCGCTCTTCTTTTTCTTCTTGGCCTTCTCAAAGACCTTGGGCCGCGGCGGGCTGTCGGCGCGGATCATCGCAATGTCGCGGTCCTCGCCGCGGAACAAACTGAAGAGCAACCACTCGCCGTCGGGCGAGAAGCGCGGTGCCATGTATTGGGTGGCGTCGTTGTTGTTGGTCAAATAGACCACGTCCGTGCCGTCGCGATCTATGAGGCCGAGGTTGTTGGTCCCATCCTCATTGTGTACGAAGGCGATGCGCTGGCCATCGGGGGAAAACGAGGGGTCTTTGGCGCGCAGCCTAGCGCTGATGCGGCGCTCCTTGTCCTCGGCCAAATTGTAAATATAGAGGTCGTTAAAGCCGCCCTTGTTGCGGACGAAGACGATCTCCTTCCCGTCGGGCGACCAGCCAATCCGCGTATCGATCCAGCCTTTGAGTTCGGTCTTTTTGTGCGTCTCGAAATCGTAGATCTTGAGTACCGTGAGCGCGTAATCCTGCTTCTCGCTGGTGAGATACGCCAGTTTTTTGCCATCCGGCGACAGCGCGGGATGGTATTCAAGTACGCCCTCGTTGACCTCGTCCAGCGGCTCACCCTGAAAGAAGCCCTGTGCGCGAATCTCGGATTCGAGGCGGCTGTAGTTTTCGGCCAAAAAGGCGACCCAATCCGCGTAAAACTGATCCGCGGAAACGCCCAACACCCGGCGAATGGCCGGATCGAAGCTCATCGAGCCGACCTGATGCGTCAGTTCATCGACCTTCTCGGCACCGTACTGCTGATGGATGTACACCATCATCGCGTAGCCCTGATTGTACACGAACTCGCCGTAGAACTTGCCCATGCGATCCCAGACCGTCCCCATTTCCTCCCACGAGAGCAGATCGTCTTCGAGCACTGCCATCCGCAGCAACATATCGCGGTGCGAATCCCAAGAATCGTAGCCGAATTTTTGCGCTCCGTACTGGGCGATGCCCTCGGTCCAGCCGCGCGGGGTATTGAGATGGTACAGCGGGAATTGAAACGTGATGTCTGGATTGGAGTCGAAGCGCGAGACCGACAGCAGCGCGAACTGGAAGGGCCATTTCTTGCGCGCCTTGTTGAGCGTAATGATGTGCGTCAACTCATGCGTAACCACGTTTTTGATCCAATCGTGACTGCCGCGCAGCTCAAAGTCGAGGCTAGTGGCCCAAATGGCCATGGTATTGCTGTAGTAGTTGGCCCAACCGTTGCCTAGCTGGTCGGAGTTGTCGAAGACGAGGACGTGGATGGTGCGGAAGTCATCGTAGTAGTCGTAGGCCGCCGCGAGGGTAGGAAAGACCTCCTCGCAGGTTTCGGCTACTCGGCGCGCAGTGCCCTCGGCTCCAAGCGTGTAATGGACCCGGAAGTGATCGGTGACGATGGTTTTTATCTGGGCCTGGGCCGCTCCGACGAGGAACAGCGCGGCAATGGCGGAAAAAATCGCTCGGCGCAACGTGCATCCCTTTCGCAAAAAGGCGACCAGCAGCCAATTGCCAGTCGCTCCACAAGTTGTGTAGGAAAATACTGGAGACCATACTCCTCGTCAAACAGCACGGAGCCACTTTCACGCAGCTTCACCGTTAATTATTATACCTCTATGCACTACACCATTCATCGCACCGACGCCCTCGACCTGCCCGACGCCGATTGGCAGCGTCCCCAATGGCAGGCGGCCGAGACTCTAGAGATCTCCCACTTTTCTTGGGAAGATTCCGGCCACCGCCCCTGCACTCAGGCGCGCCTGCTCTACGACGAGCGGGCACTAGCCATTATCTTCCGCGTCGAGGATCGCTACGTCCGCGCCGTGGCCGAGCACTTCCAAGATTCAGTCTGCACCGATTCTTGCGTCGAATTCTTCGTCGCGCCCCTGCCCGATTCGCAGGCCTACTTCAATTTCGA
This sequence comes from Candidatus Latescibacterota bacterium, assembly GCA_022825835.1. Taxonomy (GTDB): domain Bacteria; phylum Latescibacterota; class UBA2968; order UBA8231; family UBA8231. Next base: position 45,375 of record JAJDVZ010000079.1, on the reverse strand, counting down.
GGTCAACTGCGGCGGCACCATGCTCCTGCACCGCTGCCCGTCAGCCGCCGAGCGCACCCAAGGCCGAGCAACTGAAAACGTCAGCGACGCCGACGGTGCCACCATCCGCATCGCCACAACCCTCCCCAAGATCGTCGAACCAGAGATCATCACCCCCACAACTTGGGCGGTCGAGTACCGCGTCCCCTTCGCCCTCTTCGCCCAGTACTTCGGTGCCCAGACGCCCGTGTCGGGCACTCAGTGGCAGGGCAACTTCTACAAATGCGGCGATCGCACCTCCCACCCCCACTGGGGTTCGTGGGCACCCGTGGGTACACCCAACCCCAGCTTTCACCAGCCCGATTCTTATCAGCCGCTCGTATTTGCCTAGCGAAGAGGAGAACTGTAGGAAGGCGAGTGGGCAAAGCGCTTCAGCCCAAGGTGCAAGCGAGCCTGAGCCGCCGGTCCCAAATGCACCTGGAGGTACTGATCCTCTACCTCAACAGACTGATCTTGGCCGTCTTCATTCTCTAGTTGAGCACCCGTGAATTGGTGCTCGCCAAAGGAACCAGCCTGCAACAGGACGTTGCGGCCTTCCACCGGATCCGTATTCACCAGCGTCAGGCTAACTCCGTCGGTGCTGACCCGATCCACTAAAGCCGCGACGTACTCGGGCAGACCGGGGCGACGGCGCTGCGGGTCGAAATAATGCACATGGGTCTGAAGCATTCCCCCGTTGTAAATCGCCGCTGGCGTGCCCAAGGCCATCTGGATCAGGGCTTCGGGCAGCACGGGATTGAGCCGCTGGAAGTGGTAGCACTCGCGCGTCTCTGGATCGCTGTCGTCGTTTTCCAAGCGATCCAAGCTGTGGCAGATGCTGGAGTAAGTCGAGTCGATCACCTGATCGACGTAGCCTAAGTTCTTGCCTTCGACAAAGGCAAACCAAGCCGTCGGCGGGCAGATGCCGGCTTTGGCAGCGCCCCAGTCAGGGGGCAGACCAACAAAAGCGGCGCGGTCGGGAAAGGCTGCATCGAGGCGAGCCAAATCCCGTTCGCTCTGGCTCAAGTAATATAAATGAATGTACAAGTAGGGGTCGGGCGGTCGAAAATCAAACCAGCCCTGGTCGCCGTGGCGGGCTGGCACCTTGACGCGACCGTCCTCCTCGCGCCGCAGTTCCCACAGCATGTCGAGCTGCGAGCGGGCCAAGTCCAAATGGGAATCATCGCCGGTCATCAGCAGGGCACAACTGCCGGCCACTAGGGCCGGCTCGACGATATTGCGCGCGCCGTGCGGCCAGCGCCAGCCGTAGTACCCACCCCACCACTTGCCGTCCATCAACTCGCCAATGGTTCCCTCGGGTCCAATATTGTCGGGCATGATACCGCCGTTGGCCTTGCAGCGCTCCTCCCACGCCTGTAAATAATCGAGCACCCAAGTTTTGTACTGGTCGTCGCCAGTGTGGAGATAGGCGTTGGTGATCAAACTGGCGACACTCAGATTGAGAGGCACATCGCAGCGGGTCATGCGCCGGTTGATCAAGTCGAGAATCCGGGCGAACATCTCGTCGTCCGTCCAATCGACCTTAAAGAGCGGGTCGGAACTGTCGGTACCTGGAATATCCTCAAAGGGTGCCAGATAGTCAGCTAAGATGGGTCGGTGATAATCCCAATCAACTTGAGTAGTGACAAAGCGCGGACCCTTGCTGCCGTTGAGCGGCGAGCGGATCATTTTGCGCTGAGCGTCCCAATTGGGTGCTAGCGGGTCGGCACCGGTGTACATGGCGGCGTAGCGCAGGGCGCGGGTGCGGTTGATGAGATGGGCGGGATCGGCTAAGGCTAAATAGTAGATGTAGGTATAACTCTCAGAGTGGTGGAACCAGTCGAAACCAGTGACAAACTCGCGCTCGACCGTGCCGTAGTTGGCGTACTGCCAGGTGATGGCGTCCCACTCTTTGCAGGCGATCTGGTAGATGTGCTCGCCACCGCCTAGCAGATAAAACAGGGGGAACGATAAGAAAGCCTCGTAGCCATTGTCCGTGCCGTCCATACTGGTCCACTCCGTGCGCTGGATCAGGGTGCCGTCTGGACGGGTGCTGTGTTCGACAAAGGGGTGGGCGGCGCGGTCCATCAAGGCGATCAAGTCGCGTTGGCGCACGGCCCAATGGGGCGGGGTTTTGCGAGTCTTAGCGGTGATAGATGCGTAGGCCATTGGGGTTCCTCCTAAGTGTACAAGCAGCGAGTTATTCAGGTCGCAAATCCGTGTACCGCTCCCCCCGCGCCCCCCCGTCCCCGCGCACTAGAAACACCGGAATCGGATGTTGGTCCATATCTACCCAAGCGGTATCTGTGCTACAGTAGCGAATCGTATAGCCAGCGCGGCGGCGGCCACTTTCATTCGCTAGGCTGCCGTGCAGAATATAGGAATCGTGAATGGATAGACTACCGGCATTCATCTCCATTAGCACGGCCTGGGCCTCCATTTCGGGGGCGACCTGCACCTTCTTTCTCAGCATCTCGGTCTCTCCCGCAGGCACGGTTTCCATCTCCCGGTAGTCCCGGTGTGAACCGGGTATGATGCGCATGGCGGCGTTTTCAGCGTCCACGTCGTCGAGCGCCAGCCACACGGTGGCCACATCAGTGCCGTGCACACTCGGCCAATAGTTGTTGTCCTGGTGCCAACCCACGCTGGTTCCATCGCCCGGCAGCTTGATGAACATGCTCGAATAGACCAAGATCAGGTTGGGACCCAAGACGGCCTCCACCGCATCGAGCAGGTACGGATAGCGGCAGACCTCCAGCCAGAACACTTCCTTGGTGTGCGGCTCGCCGTAGTATTGATCCCGGTCGAGAAAACCCGCGCGCACGCCCACGTCCAGTGAATACTGCATAGCATCGACTTCATCCGGTCCGAAAACATCAGGGAAAAAGCAATAGCCTTCTGAGTCAAAGCGCTCGACGTCGGTATTCAGCACGATAAGTCCCTTTCAATTAGGCGTCTCTCAAATCCCGTAAACCCGGGCGGCATTCTCCCCTAGCACTTTGGCCCGATCCCCCTCGTCCAGGTCCGTGGCAAAAGTGCGGATTATTTCCAAACTCTGCCGGTACGTGATATGGCGGCTGACCGGCGGCCAGTCCGAGCCCCACAGCAGGCAGTCGGCACCCAAGCCCTTGAGCAGACGGCTGAAAAATCCCAGCGCTTGGGGGCAACGGAAATCCCAAGGAGTCGCCGCGGCCGCGTAGAACCCCGACGCTTTGATTGACAAATTGGGACAGGCCGCTACCTGCAGCAGTCCCCCGTACGTCTCGTCTTGGGCATCGGGACCGCCGGCCAACGCGGGCAGGGCTAAGTGATTGGCGACAAAGCGGATCTCCGGATGTCTCTGCGCCAACTCTAGCAAGGTCCCGTAATTAGACGGCCCGATTTGCAGATTGCAGACTAAGCCGGTGTCTTTGTACGCCTGCCAGAGCGCATCGCAAGCATCTTCCAACATCCACTGCATTTTCTCATCGAGCTTGGGTGGGTAGTAACTGGTCCCCACGGCCCCGAATTCCTCGCCCGCGCGCAAGACCCGCTCGGCGGCGTCTTGCTGGTGCATGGGCACATCCGTCAATACGGCCAACCGATCGGGGTGCTCTCGTCTCCACTGGGCGCATTCTTGGTTATTGCCTGGCGAGAACTCCGCCACCACTGGCAGCACGACGGCTTTGTCGACGTCGCATTCGTCCATGTGGTGGAGGAGCCGATCTACCCGCCCTAGATCTTCCCAAGGAGCCATAGGAGGAAAGTTGGGCAACACGTGAACATGAGCGTCGATAACGGGCATTGACACCTCCTTACTCGTTTGATTTACCTACAGGAACTATGTACGCAATCACGCACTGATGCAACGGCAGCGGTCGCGGCCCCAGTGCTGACGGGCTATCTATTCCAACATTCATCTTGTTGACCCAATACCGCGTCCGTATTCTTAGAATCACTTTACCGCAACAGATCTCCCGCTCAATAGAAAAAGGAGAAAGACCATGTCGAATGTATCTCTCGTTAGAGTGGGCGTTCTAACCTGCGCCCGGTACGTGCACATCTCAGGTATATGGGGACCGATCATCGATCCCACCTGCCCGCGCCAATTCATGGGCTGCACGACGCGTATGACGGGCATGGTCATGACCCACGTCTGGGATATGGACCAAGAAGGCGTCAAGGACTTCTGCGATACCTACAAAGGGGTCGAAGCAGTGGAAAACTATTGGGATATGGTCGGCAAGGTGGACGGCGTCATCCTCTCCGATTTTGATTCGACCCTGCATTTCAAAGAATTGGCCAGACCCTATTTGGAGGCCGGCGTCCCCATCTTCATCAACCGCCCTTTTGCCCTCAACCTCCAAGACGCGCAGGAAATAATCGATTTGTCCAAAAAGCACGACACTCCCATCATGTCGGGTTCATCCTTCGGCTCGGCACCGGAAATTGAGCACATCAAACGCGAAGTGGCGGCCATTGAACCGGTCAGGGGCTTTGCCGCGGCCAACTCCATGTCCGACTACGCCACCCACGGCATTCACGGCCTGTACATGATCTACGCGTGTATCGGCGGCGGCATTAAGAGCGTGGCCTACCAGACGCCCGACTGGCATGTCCCCAATGGTCACCTCACCTTTGAATACGAACCCAGAGGCGAAGACGGGAAGACCTTTTACGGATCGCTGCAGGAAATATCGGGGACGTGGGGCTGGATCCGGGTGTTCGGGGAGCGCACCTTCGAGCAGTTCGTGCACAGCGGCATCCACTTTTGGGTTCCCCTGCTGCTGGAGATGCAGGAGATGTTCGAAACCCGAAAAATGCCCGAGCCCTACGAGGCCATCTACGAGAAGGTGCAGATGTTTCTCGCCGGCTTCAAATCGCACGTGGAGTGCGGCGGTGCCCCAGTGGGGCTGGACGAAATCGGCGACTGGACGGCTCCTCTGCTCAATCCCGATCCATATCCCGACGGGTTCTTCAAATAGACTGCAAGGCGCTCGGTTGCGGCACCACTTTTTGTGATGGCCGTTCCATTCGTTGGGCTTTGCTATTCCTTTATCATCGGGCGGCTCTGGTTCACCGACGGTTGCAAGGGTAGCTGGCAGAGAGCAATAATGACAATAACAAGGCAGATCGCTCTATGCGGTTCCCAATTATTGTAGGATGGTTTCTTGTCTTGGTAGCCTGTACCGAGCGAGAGCAGGCGGCTAGCACTCAGCGCATGGCTGAACTCCTAGAAGACATAGCCGTCAATGTCGATCCCGCTACGCATCCGTATGTGAATCTGGACCGAGTTGCATATTTCCGCGCTCGGTTGGACCACCTACGCCAATCCAGTGCGGCCACCAATCATCGGACGCGAGAACAAATCCTGCAAGCCCGCCTTTCTCTTGCCAACGAACTGCTGCAAGCGGGCCAATCCGATCGAGCAGTACAGGAGTACCGGCAACTGCAGACTATGGTCCACCATCCTCGGCTTCGGCATTCTCTCCAACTGCTAGTGGGCTTGGCCTATCTTCGTTTGGGCGAACAAGAAAACTGTATTGTGCAACACAATATCGACTCCTGTCTAATGCCGATTCGCGGCACTGGAGTGCACGAAATAAAGCGCGGATCAAGCGCCGCTGTCGAGGAGTTCTTGGGGGTTCTGAGCAGAAATCCAAACGATTTGTCGGCTCGTTGGCTACTCAATATCGCCTATATGACGCTAGGTCAATACCCAGAAGAGGTGCCGCCGAACTTGCTGATTCCACCCGAAATTTTCACCTCTGATTACGACATTGGGGGTTTTCGCGATGTCGCTCCCCAATTGGGGCTGGATGTGGTGGGACTTTCGGGAGGGGCTATTATGGAAGACTTTGACGGCGATGGCTATCTCGATATCGTGGCTTCATCTTGGGGACTGCGCGACCCACTCCGCTACTTCCGCAACCAAGGAGACGGCACCTTCGCCGATCACACACAAGCGGCAGGTTTGGCGGGTATTGTGGGCGGCTTAAATATCTGCCAAGCCGACTACGATAATAACGGCTATGCAGATGTACTGGTGCTGCGCGGCGCTTGGCTCGACGAGGGACGCTATCCCAACTCACTGTTGGCCAATCGGGGAAATGGGCGCTTTTTCGATGCGACCGAGGCAGCCGGCTTGCTCACTTTCCACCCAACCCAGACAGCGACTTGGGGCGATTTCGACAACGACGGTTGGGTTGACCTATTTGTCGGCAACGAATCTCAAGGTAGCGCCATTCATCCGTGCGAGTTGTTCCGCAACCAAGGCCAAGACTCTGGGCGCGGAGTATCGGCGGTACAATTCGTCGATGTGGCCGAGGCAGCAGGGCTCGATGTGGTCGGCTGGGTCAAAGGAGTAGTCTGGGGCGACTACAACAACGATGGACAATTGGACCTGTACGTCTCGCGTTTGAACCCCGAAGAATCCAATCTGCTCTTTCGCAATCAGGGGCGTGGGCGTTTCTCCGATGCGACGGACACGGCGGGCGTAGCCGGGCCATCCTATAGTTTTCCGACTTGGTTCTGGGATTACGACAACGATGGGTGGCAGGATCTATTCGTCGCCGGTTTCAAAGGTGAGGTAGCAGACGTAGCGGCCGCTTATTTGGGCTTGCCACACCCCGCCGAAGAACCCCATCTATACCGCAACAACGGCGACGGTACTTTCACCGATGTCACGCGCAAGGTAGGGCTCGACGAACCCCTTATAGCTATGGGTAGCAATTTCGGCGACTTAGACAACGACGGGTACCAAGATTGTTATATCGGCACTGGCGACCCGTATATGGCTACGCTAGTCCCCAACCGCATGTTCCGCAATGCCGACGGCAATTTCTTCCAAGATGTCACCACCTCGGGTGGCTTTGGGCATTTGCAAAAGGGCCACGGGGTGGCTTTTGGCGATATTGACCACGATGGCGACCAAGATGTTTTTTCGGTCATTGGCGGAGCCTTTACCGGTGATGTCTATCAGAACGTCCTCTTTGCCAATCCAGGCCACGGCAATCATTGGATCAAGCTCCGGCTCGAAGGTCGGCGTACCAATCGGTCCGCCATTGGAGGGCGCGTAAAGGTGAGCGTGAACACTGCACATGGCAGCCGCGATATTTATTCCACGGTGACCAGCGGGGGCAGTTTTGGTGCCTCCAGCCTGCAATGCGAAATAGGCCTAGGACAGGCTGAGTCTATCGAGGCGATCGAAATCGTCTGGCCTACCAGCGGAGAAGTGCAGATTTTCAACGACGTCGAAATGGACCAATACCTATACATCCGCGAAGGTGATTCGCATCCGACTCGCCGGCAGTTTAAATCTTTTGCCATCAACCCAAGCAATGAATCGGACGGGATGGCACACAACCACTAGTCTCCCCTGTCTGTCCGGCAAGACTTACAGCGCCCTTTGGGAGAGGATAATTTCTCTATGTATTTTTCAAAACTACGGCAGGCATTAAAGACCATTTGCCGAATCGGCTATGCAATTTCATTGATATGTATCCTGTACCACGTTGGAGCCGCACATGGACAGGATGGCGAGGCAAGTGCTTCCTCAAAGAGTCAGGAGCATTATAGGCTCGGTATGCGCCATGCCCAAAGGGGCGACTATGAAAGCGCGGAGCGGGAGTACAAGCAAGCGATAGAATTAGACGCCAATAATATCTATCCGCACGACGGCCTCGGTTTCATCTACGCCTTACAAAACCGATTGGGCGAGGCGGAAGAGGAATTTGCCAAGGTCCTCCAGATTGATCCAAGCTACGCGCCAGCACACTACAAGTTGGGTAAGATTTTTTTTATTCGCCAAGAGTACGACGAGGCTTTCGCTTCTTATCAAAAAGCTATTGAGGCCAACCCCAAGTATTTTCCCGCTCACCACGGCTTGGGTGTCATCTACATACAGACCCAAGAGCGGGCTAAAGCAGCAGAGCATTTCAAAGCTGTTATCAACCTCAACCCCCAATACGGTCCCTCTCGCTACCGGCTCGGGACGATATATCTAGAGGAAGGGGCCTATTCTCAAGCCATAGAGGAATTGCGACAAGCGGCCAAGCTGGTCGCCAACGAACCGTCTATCCACTTCGTCTTGGGAAACGCCTATATGGCAATAGGCAAGCTGGCAGAGGCCGCAGAAGCGTTCCACAAAACATTGCAACTCGAGCCGAGTTGGGCCGAGGTACACGATAAACTGGGCTTGGTCTATACCGACCAGTCCCTAGCCCTGCTGGGGGCTGTCATGGCCGACCAAGACAAGCTGACCGCCGCCGTTGAGGAGCATCGCAGGGCCGTGGAATTGGCCCCTGAAAACGGTTGGTTCCAACACAATCTGGGTATGGCCTATGAACGCCAGCGACAGTACGACAAAGCAGCGGAGCAGTTCGTCAAGGCACTCGCAGTTAATCCCGATATGGCCTACACCCGTTATCGGCTCGGCATGATCTATTCGAGAGACAAAAAATACCAAGAAGCTATTGAGCAATACCAGTATGCCATCCGGCTCGAGCCCGACCGATCGGTTTTCCACTACGCCTTGGGGGCCGTATATGCCAAGATCGGCAGCGAGGAAGAGGCGATTGGCAGATTCAAAAAAGCCATCGAACTCGACTACTACAATGCCGAAGCACATTTCGGTCTGGCCAACGCCTATCTGAAACAGGGCAAAAGGGAGGAGGGCGCAAAGGAGATGGAGATCTTTAAAAAACTGCGCGAAGGCAATATAGCGGATATGGAACAACGGGTCGTCTTAGTGCCTGACAATCCAAAATACCACGGCGAATTAGCCGCTCACTATACCCAACAAGGTAGGTATATAAAGGCGATCAATGAGTACAAGCTGGCCATCGGTCTCGATCCGCATAATCTCGAGTATCGCCGGCTGCTCAAAGATGCCTACATCAAAGCAGGGCGCTATCGGGAAGCGGAAGAGCAGCAGGAGATTATCCAGAGCTTGGACGCCAAACGACAGCAGACTCCCGCCCCATAGAGCTGCTGGTTTATATGTATTTCTTTTTTTTCCTACTTATTTCCTCACAGCTTCTAGCTGTCGAAGGACGGGCAGCAGAAAGTCGAGTTCAGTTCGTAGATGTAGCGGAGGAAGTGGGAGTGGTAGCACAGAACGTCTCCGGAGATAGCGAGCAGACGTACTTAGTCGACAGCATGATGGGAGGATCGGCTTTTTTCGACTACGACCAAGACGGCGATGTGGATTTGTACATCTTGAACGGGTCGAAGGTGGTTGGCTTTCCAGACCGAGAGCACCCGCGCAATACCTTTTATAGAAACGAGCGTGGTAAATTCGTCGATGCTACCGACGAAGCGAACTTGGGCGACGCAGGCTGGGGTATGGGATGCGTCGGCGGCGATTACGACAACGATGGCGACTTGGACATCTATATAGCCAACTACGGCAGGAACGTACTGTACGCTAACCAAGGCGACGGGACTTTTGTCGATGTGACCGAGTACGCCCAAGTAGGAGACGAGCGATTCGGCACAGGATGCGCCTTCCTCGATTACGATGGCGATGGATATCTAGATCTATACGTAGCCAACTACGTCGATTTCAAGCACTTTCTGCAAACCACTCCCAATAGGTCCTATATGTGGAAAGGTTTAAGGGTTCACTTCGGACCGCGCGGAATGAAGGGAAGTGGGGATATCCTATATCGCAACCAAGGCGACGGGACTTTTGCCGATGTGACCGTGGAGGCGCGGGTGGTGGACCAAGATAAGCTGTACGGTATGGGCGTGATCGGTGGCGATTACGACCGGGACGGCGATGTGGACATCTATGTGGCCAACGACACAGGGCCCAACTTCCTTTATCAGAACCAAGGCGACGGGACTTTTGCCGATATCGGCTGGATGATCGGTGCTGCCTATGATGAAAGCGGCGAAGCCCAAGGCTGTATGGGCATTGCCTATGGAGATTACGACAACGACCTGTATCAAGACATATTAGTCACCAACTTCTGGGAGCAGACCAACACGCTTTACCACAACGACCGCGGCACATTCTTTTCCGACCTCAGCTTTGACGCCGGCGTGGGCAAGGAAAGTTTCCAGTTTTTGGCTTGGGGCACCGAGTTTTTCGACTATGACAACGACGGCGATAAAGATCTTTTCGTCGCCAATGGCCACCTCTTTCCCCAATTGGATAGGGCCAACCTAGGCACTAGCTATGCCCAGACCAATCAACTCTTTGAAAATTTGGGCGATGGCACCTTTGTTGAAGTATCGCAGGTATCGGGGGAGGGCTTAGAAATTAAAAAAGTGAGCAGAGGAGCTTCCTTCGGGGATTACGACGACGATGGGGATCTAGACATATTTGTCCTAAATCTAAACGATCGCCCCACTTTGTTGCGCAACGACGGAGGCAATGAGAACAACTGGTTAATGGTCAAGACTATAGGCACTGAAAGCAACAGAGACGGCATAGGGGCTAGGATTGAGGTCCGCAGTGGAGAACTCACGCAAAGCGCCGAAATTCGGAGTGGTGCTAGCTATCTCTCGCACAATGACTTGAGGGCCCATTTCGGCTTGGGGCAGAGAGAGGCCATCGACTTGCTGGTAGTGCGCTGGCCAAGTGGCCTAGAAGAACGATTTGAAAATCTCTCCGCCAATAGGCTCGTGGTGCTGCAAGAGGGCGAGGGCATTGTTCGCATAGATCAATAGTTCGTACACTTTTTGCGATTTCGGCCTAATTTTATAAAAATATTTCATATATAAATATCTATAAATAAATAACTTATGGCTTTATAATTGCGAATTCCATAAAAACAATGCTTTACAAGAATCAGCTTGATTTCCCAGTCTTATTTCTTTATTAATACGTATTAATACGTTATTTTGTAGCTTCGCTTACCTTGCTACCGAAAAATATTTGAAAGGAGGAGACAAAACCCCTTTGAGCAACCAACTGCTAAAAAAGCAGTTTTCTCACACAAGAAAGGACTTTGGGTGATGAGCAGAGCAACGAGTTGTAGTTTCTTGGCATTGAGTTTTGTCCTTTTCACCGTCGTGGCCAGTTCGGCTCACCTGCGGACAGACAGAAACTGGGCCGCGGTTCAAGTTCCTATTGGCGTCGATGGCATACGAGATGTCCAGATGGACGGAGATATAAGTGAATGGGACAACGTACCCTCGGTCTTCTGGGTGACCCATGAAGATCTGATCGAGACTGTCACCGGCACCCAAGGGGATCCCGACCCTTCCAATCTAGCCGAGCGCATCATTTTTGGTTGGAGTCCAGTGACCAACATCCTGTATTTCATGGAGGAACGGTTCGACGACTTCTTTTACGGAACCATCGAGAACAATTTCGATACGGTTGAGGTGACCTTGGACTTCGACCACAGCGGCGACGCCATCTTCCAGAATGTACAATCGGCGGATTTGGACCCGGAAAGGTGGGAAGGGGCCCTGTCCCAGAATTACCGCTACACGCTACACCAAGAAAATCACATGTGGCTCTGGGGCGGAGCTCCGTGGGCTGGAGTCGAGCCTTATTCCGGTGCCAAGTGGAGTTTTGAAGGCGATATCAACGGCGGGGCCGGAACCCTATTTATGGAGATGTGGTTCACTCCCTTCGACGATTTGCCTACTAGCTCTACGGGCATAGATGACGAAGATGTGATCGTCCACACTATGCAGGCAGGCGAAATCATGGGTATTGGTTTTGCCGTTCAGGACGATGACAACGGTGCCGAAGGCTCGTACAACGGCTACTGGACCAATAGCGGCGACACAGAAATCTATTTCAAAGCCACCGCTATGGTTGACTACGTCCTGCTCCCCTTTGATGAGAGCATCTGGGTAGCGGGCGAAGACGTAGGTACTGCCGTCGAATCGGATAGCTGGGGGGACATCAAGGCGAGTTTTTCCCGCTAAGGAGAACAAATAAGAGAAAACGAGCAGTTCGGGGGCGAGGTCATCTTCGCCCCCTTTTTTAATAATTTTGCCAAAGGATTGGGCATGCTCTCACCTAAGTCAATAGGGGTACTTTTACTCGCGTTACTAGGTGTCGGCCTCTGCCCCCAAAATGTCTCCGGCGTGGTTATTTACAGAATTGGTACGCCTTTTTCAACAACAGAAAAAGACAGCCTTGCAGGCCTCGGCATCGACTTCAGGGAAATCGACTGGACGGTCTCCCAACTACAGGATGCCCTTGAGTTGGACTCTTTGCAGACGGGTTCACTACAACCCAACTACTTTGATGAAGACGAAGACATTGCCGCGACCCTCTTGAGCAGGGGTGGCTGGGTACGGGTGCGGCTTTTCGCCAATCAAAATAAACTGATTGGAGAGGTCTTGGTTGATGGCGACCCGACTACGGGCCTCACGTGGCCAGCCGTAGCTCCAGAGAGCTTTCAGGTGGGCACTTCGCGGACCCTCAGTGAACAATTGACTTTTGATTTAGGCGGGCGCTTTCTCATCCGGGAAGTGAGATTTCGTCCCCTAGCGGAAAAGCCAGAGCATTTTGTCGAGCGGCTCTCCATTGGCTCTCTTGATGAGAGGCTGGTCAATATTGGCAACAGAATGTCCTACTTCCCGACCGTAGCCGAAGTAAAAGAAAATACCGAACCTGAAGTCAGCGTGATTTTAGACCCGCCGCTATCGACTCAAACGGTCCAATTACTGATTTTTCGCGACACCCCCAAGGAAATAGGGCTCGCCGATTTTGAACTCTACGGCGGCGGTTTTTTGGCCCGAGCCTCGTATGAGTCCGAAGTAGTCGATCTAGGCGGCTTGGCCAGTTGGGGTGAGATTCGCTGGTCGGGCCGGCAAGATGCGGACGCCCGGGTCAATATCCGCACCCGGACGGGCGCAGACCCACATCCCGACATTTTTTGGCAACTGCGACCCGAGCAGCGGGACAGCGTGCAATTTCGCGATGGCGGCGGCGACTTGACCCTGAGCGAATACAAGCGCCGCTACAGCAAGCTGCTCGATGTTCTCAAGCCGGTAAAACCCCAGGATAGAGTGAGCCCCGATACGGAAAACTGGAGTTTCTGGTCCAGTCCCTATCTGTTTGAAAATTCGGGGACCAGCATTGTTTCCCCTAGTCCGCGCCAATTTTTACAACTCAAAGTGGATTTCTTTTCTACTATCGAGGATGGGGGCAAGGTCGATTATGTCGAGTTTAGAGCCTCAGTGCCGCCGGCTGTGCACGGCTTAGTGGGAGAAATTTTCCCGGTGGATACCCAAGTGGGGCAAGCGACGCATTTCACCTATTTCATCCGGCCGACCATCCGGGCCAGCGACACAGGCTTTGACGGCGTAGAGATTTCCACGCCGTCAGGGGTGGTTTCAGTCGATTCGCTGCGCATAGATGGCATCAACTACGACGACTTTACTTGGTCGAGAACCACAGATGGCTTGGGTTTTGAGCTCAACTTTCCGCGCAAGCTGGAGCCGACCGACAGCGGGGCCCTGATCGAGGTGGTGTTCAACGCGCCGGTATTGCGGGAAGTGGGCACGCTGTTTACTGGTAAAGTGTTCAATAGCGCCGAGCCGAACGAGGTGCGCCAGCGCATCAACCCAGGCAACGCCGCCGATGAGATAGAGAGCGACGGGATCGCAGTAAAAACATCGCTGAGCAGTTCACTGATATTTGCGCCGCAGATTGGGCCCAATCCTTTTACGCCCAACGGCGATGCCATTAACGATGTGGTGCATATTTCCTACAAGCTCTTGCGAGTAACGTCCCAAGTTCCGGTTTCCGTGGAAATTTTCGACCTGTCCGGTCGGCTAGTTAAGCAAATACACGCTGGAGACATTTCCATCGGAGAGTATTCTCATCCTTGGAATGGGACGGACCGCTCTAACCAGCTAGTGCCTCCGGGACTCTACTTATATCGAATAGCGGTAGATATCCAAGCGGAAGAGGGGATCAAGAGCGGCGTTATCGCCGTGGCCTATTGATCTTTGGTCTCCTCCCAGATAAATACGTGAGAGGCCCAATGCGTACATGGCAGAAAATATTCAAGCTGGTGAACACTAGCTTAGTCTGTCTCTTAGGTAGGATGATCCTAGGTGACGCAGCTTGGGGGCAAGAGGGCTTCTCTATCCAAGACGGCGCGGCTGTCATCGAGTCTAGGGATCACTGGGCTCGTTGGCAGTCGGTGGCAAAGACCATCCAAATCACCGAGGAGGGCGTAAAACCAGCCTTTATACGCAAAAGTACCAAGATCGAAGTAGATGGCGTTGAACAGGTAGTCCCCGGCATTAATGCGGTTTTGAATGCCTCCGAGTTCGGCGGCGGGATATGGGAGGCCGGCTCCAATCGCTCGAGCGCAGAAAACCTCATGGACGGCAGGATGGACACCTACTGGGAGCCGGATACTTCCACCCCGCTTAGGGATTGGTGGGTGCAAATCGATTTAGGGCGGGCCGTATCAGCCAATAAGATCGTCCTCAAGTTTGTCGGGGAGGATTTGGGAGACCCCTTTCTCCAATTCAAGGTTCTAACCTCTCAGGGGGAGACGATCATCGGGCCGCTGGTGTACAGGAAACGCTTCTCAACAAACAAGCCCATCAAGAATGAACGGGTCTTTGAAGTCGATTTGACCAACCAGTTGCCCACCAAATGGCCACAGGTGCGCGGGGACTTTACCGGCGATGTGATCAGATTCGTCTCTGTCGGCGTCACAGATAGCGATCTTGGTAAGGCAAGACAAGTCTCCCAGTCCGCTTACGAGGATCTCGGCCCCGACCAACAAGGCGATATAGAATACTTCCGCCGAGAAAGCTCGGGAAGGCTGAGATTGTTGGAGGGACGCGAGGATTGGGAGGCCCTGACCGGCAGGGACAGTCAAGGCCCTGTCGTCTATTATCGCCGCGAGTTGCCTCGATTGGCGGAAGTGGAAGTCTGGTCGATCGGCGACAATATCGGGGTTGGCGTCCTAGAGCGGGGTGGTAAGGTGACGAGTTGGGAAAACAACGGTGCTGAGGGTGTGGTGGTTGACGGGGTAATATATAGTGTAGAAAAGGCGTTGTACTGGCCCGCTCAAGGAGGGTACAATCCCGATAGGCTGCTGCCTTCGGAGCCACCGGATGTCGAGCGTGCCTTAGTGGTGGATCTGGGAGGAGCCTTCTTCTTGGACAATGTCCGCGTACTCCAAGCCAGCAGTAGTCCTCCTGGGCCTTTTCGCGCTTACCGCATCGAAGTCTCGGATGGTTCCACCAATGCCGGCGGAAGTCTGGCTTGGAAAACAGTAGGTTCGATCGACCATATCAACGGAAATGAATCGTACCACGATTTTAAGTTCCCGCTCACCAAAGTCGAGCATTTTTCTTTTACCTATAAGCTCCATGTAAGGGCTGGACGCCACGGCTTGTCAGAGATTCAATTTTTCGGCGAAGGGTACATGCCCGAGGCCCGGATCGAATCGGTCTTTGACGGGCCTGCGGCGTTCATAGAATTGGGGGCCGCTCCCCAAAATTTAGCGTCTATAGAATGGGATGCGGATACACCGCCGGGTACGGACATTATTCTCCAGACCCGAACTGGCAACACCGTCAAAACTTCTACGCTCTATTACAAAAAGAATGGTGAATTGTTTCCCGGCACCGAAGAAGAAGCGGCGGCAGCGCACGCTACGGACAAGAAGTTCTTTGGCGATGCCTCTGTTGGACCCGTCGTTACCCAGACCAACCCGGGCAGCGATTGGAGTGGTTGGAGTCAACGCTATTTCAATTCGGGAGACAAAATCACCTCGCCCAGTCCGCGTAAATTCGTCGCCATCCGAGCGACCTTTCTCACGGACAACCCCCTCGTGGCCGCTACGCTGCGCTGGGTGAAACTCAACTTTGTAGCGCCAGTCGCCAAAACAATTATTGGCGAAGTGCTGCCCCCTCAACTCGAGACGATTGGCACAGAGCAACTGTTTTCCTATTTCGTCCGCACGACCTTCGAGGCGGCCAACGAGGGTTTTGACGAGATTCTCATTGAAGCTCCCCCTAGCGTCAAAATGAAATTCAAGCAAGCCCATCTGAGCCTCACAGGGCAGCCAACTCAAACCTATACCACCCAAAGCGAAGGCTTTGAGGTTGTGTCTGATGATTCCGATTCGCTTTGGGTTCGTCTGCCTACCCCCATCAAGGGCGAGGCTGCGTTGATCGAGCTTCAGTTTGCGGCGACCATATTCGATTTCACCACCTTCTTCAATGGCTCTATCGGCCATTCTTCCATTCCCGATTCGTGGCAAAGAGTGGACCCAGGCGATGCAAACGAGACTAGGGATAGCGAAAAAACCGTGATCCTAGCCCTTGAAAGAGGTGCAGTACTAGGGGATATCAAAGTCAGAAATAAAATCTTCACCCCTAACGGCGACGGCATCAACGATGATATGGCTGTGAGTTTTTCACTCATGCGGGTGAAGGCTTCAACGCCGTTACAGGTGCAAATATACGATCTAGGTGGGCGTCTCGTTCACCAACTACGCGAAGAGTACATAACTACGGGACGGCATTCCGTGGTTTGGACCGGAGTCGATAACTCCGGAGCTTTGGTGCCTCCTGGCATATATGTGCTGAAGATCGACACTAAGGTCGATTCAAAATCGAGTAGAAATACCTCGGACTACCGCTTAGTACATGTCTCCTATTGATCTTCTGCGATCCGAGAGGAATAGATTGAACAAGCCATCGTTGGTCAAGATCGCGCTATTAGCGTTTTCTTGTCTATTGCAGGGACTCGCGCCGACCCAAAGCTATGGAGAGACGATCATCATTGGCGGCGGTCCAGGCACCCTAGCGTGGGATGACCATTATTCCGCGACATCGGTTATCGACTTTGACACCAATCCCGGCCAGATTCAGCCTGCTCAGACAGGCCCCGAAGACAATATCGTCCTGAAAATATTCGAAAGAGGCGGGACTGTAACGTCGCCCAATGCGAGAATAATACTCGAAATATCCTCGAGTCTTTTGAATGAACAATTGGCGCATATGGTCAGTGGCGATACGACCAAGGCTTTTGAAGTGAAGGGTGGTTCCCCCACAGGCGTTATATTCAGGCTAGATTTGGGCGAGCGCTTCGGGGTCAATCGGATCAAATTTTTCCCGCGCAAGGGATTTGAAGAATTTTTCCTGAAAGGCTATGAACTGCTGCTGAACGACGGCAGCGAAGAGCAGAAAACCCTAGCCGGGACGCCGGATTTCAAGGTTTTTAAAACCGAGGAACGCAACCTCAAGCCGACCGTTGACCTAGCCGTCCCCCTGCAGTTTGTTCGTTTCATAGAGGTGAAGCAACTGGTGCGAGGGGAGTGGGAAATTGACGAGTTTCAAGTCTTTGGTGCGGGTTTTGCCTCCACGTCATCGTACACCTCAATAGTATTTGATCGAGAGCAGCCCACTGTCTTTGGCGACATAACATGGGCCAGGGGGAGCATCGGCGAACCAACAAAAACGGATGCCATCCTAGTGACCCGGAGCGGCAACACGCCGGATCCCAGCGATTCGCTATCTTGGAGCGCTTGGTCCTCCCCCTATCCGGCCGGAGTCCGCACGGCGATTGAATCACCAGCCCCGCGTCGTTTTTTTCAGTTCCATTTACTCCTTAAGACCAGCGATATCCTAGCCGCGGCTACAGTTGATTCCCTCTCCTTTGAGATGTCTCCTGCCCTAGCTGACTCGCTGGTGGGCGAGATCTGGCCTCAACGTGCTCTGATCGGGCAGAACACCCCCTTTACCTATGCCGTGAGAGCTGTCAACAGCCGCGGCTTTGACCGTCTCGAACTAAAAACTATGGCACCGGTAGATGTAGTGCGCTCCGTGCAAATAGACGGAACCGATGTCGAATGGGAAAAGACGGATACAGAAGACGGAGTCCAAATTAGCTTCCCCCTGATTGTGGGAAACCGCACCTTGCGAGTGGTCTTTGAGAATGTGGCTTTGCAGTACAATACCTTTTTTGCCGGCAGAGTCTCCGATAGCCAAGAACCGGACAATCTGCCCCAAGTAGTCACCGAAGGAGACGCAGTTTCTGATTTTGAGGCACAGGGAGACGATCTTTCGGTCGAGATCTCAGTGGGCAAAGACCTCATTCATTCCATGGAAGTAGCTCCTCTTCCTTTCACGCCCAACGGCGATGGCCTAAATGATGAAGTCCTGGTGACCTACGACATCGTCAACCTGACAGGTGGTGCTTTGGTCTCGGTGGCGATCTACGATCTTTCTGGAAGACGTATAAAGGCGATCTATTCAGGGTTGGATCCCAGTAGGAGATACCAAAAGGCTTGGGATGGAACGGACGAGAGCGGTGCCAAGGTGCTACCCGGAATCTATATGGTGCGAGTGGAAATTGATGCAGATTCAGGGTCCGAGAGTAAGACGCAAATTGTCCCAGTAGTCTATTGATTATTCCCATTTTATCTGAAAGCTAGGGTGTAACTCTCATGCTGACCTGCCATATTTGCAACACTCTACTGCGCAGTATTAGTTCAGTTATCATAGTTTGCTCCTTGCTCGTTTCCATGTCATTTGACACCGACGCGCAAGCCCAAGATGTCGATCCGCTGCGCATAAAAGGTGTGCGCCGAGGGGCCGAACTCACCTTTGAACCAAGCGGATCCGGCGTGCTGTTCGGAGCCTTGGATCCAGCGGTCAAAAAGTGGTACGTCCCTCAAGAACTTTTCTTGGAATACCGTTGGAAACAGTGGGAATACACCAACTACGCTAGAGACCACTATAACCGCTATGTGGATATCAATTTAGCCGGGGATTACTTCTACGATATTTACGGATCCTACATCACTAGAGGATGGTTGCTCTACGACTGGTCCCAGACGCAACCCCAGCAAGGGGGTAGCAATTTATTCAAGACCGAGAGATTCCGAGACTTTTTCAGCAATTTGGTCATTGCCTCTGACCAAAAAGGGCAACACAACTTGGCTATAACCATAGGCAATGAGATCCGTTCGACTCTCACTCCGATGACCTTCTCAAAGCCAGCCATGGACGGAATCCAGGTAGATTACCAAGCAGACAAATACCAAGTCACGACGATTCTCTCGCGGATTTCTTCTCCCGGTGGGGCCGGTCCTCGCAACCCTGCGGTCAACCAAACGACCAGCCTGACAACGCTGATGGGTGGGAGGGCAGTTGCCCAAGTAGGCGATTTTATCAGCGTCGGGGCCAACTATGTAAGCGCCCACAATTCCTTCCAACTCTTAGATGCCTTTGAAGGAACCCCTAGGAGTGGTTCGATTACTTCTAGTCAAAATGCTGAAAATATCACCCAGCTCTTCGTCCGCCTAACCGACGATTCACCCGAAGATAACGAAGGTGGAGCTACCCTCTTCGCCTGGGACATGATTATAGAGGCCGACGTCGAAAGCATTGACGAAGAGGGAGAACGAACTCTTAGGCGAGAGGTTGTCCGGGCCAGTGAGGCCGGTCTCAAACCCTCGCCCCAAGGCGGCTTTCAGCGCTTGGGTTTCTGGGAAGCTAGCGGCTCTGAGCAGATCGAATTAGTATATGATTTTTCCGAGGGAACCTACACCGGCCCCGACCCCTCGGAGATACGAAGAGTAACCTTTGAACTGGTGGTTGCCAACGACTACAGAATTGAGGTGTCTTCGAACCGCCAGAATAACCGACAAAACAACAACGTGTTTCTGCTGGCGACCAGAGCCGAAGAAAATGTCAAAGATGGCTCCAATCTCAGAGTCCTCAAGATCCCGTACGGTTTGCCGACCGCCACCGAAATTTTCGGTTTTACTCTGGAGGCGAACAATATTGCGGGGCTTGATTTCTACGGCGAATTCGACCGCAGTAGGAGTTACCGAAAATACCCCAACAGGCAGCATACAAAACACCTGTCGGCTTTTGACCAAGGCGATGGCTGGATGTTGAATCTGTCGAGAACCGTTCAGCCGTGGTTCTTTTTTAGCGAGGCTTACAGTATGGACCACAATTATAATACAAGCGCTATCTTGGCCCGGGGCGAGGTCAACATAGATTATGAAGACCGGACGAGATTCTACTACGAACTCGTCGATGACAACGACGATCAGGATCGGTACCCCGATTGGCAGAGGATAAACGAAAGCATCGACTTGAATGTATTCCCTGGCTTGGACGAGAACGTCGATTTTATCTCCGACTTCAATCAAAACGATAGCGAAGATCTGCCCAACTTAGTACCCGACTACGACGAGCCCTTTCTGCGCTATTCTACGGACCGCCCCGAGTATCTGTTCGGCATAGATATGAACAACAATATCTGGGTAGATCGGTTCGAAAACGACGATGAAGCAGATTTGCCCTATGGCAGGGATTTAAGCGGGTACAACCTTTATGGGGGCGTCAACATTACTCCATACATGAGATTGACGGTCGGCCGCACCGACGAAAGCCTCATTGCCGGCGATGGACAAAACACCACCCATTATTTGCTTTTTACGCTAGAAAAGGACTACCCCGGACTAGGCAAGCTGAGGATTTTTGAAAACTTCAGACTCGCCAAGGACAATATAGAGAACGACCTTCGCCAATGGGACGAATTCGAGCGGCGAAACGTCCCTACCATTGATCCGCTGGCGGCCCGGAATACGTGGATAAATTCGTCCTATATAAGCTTCAACTACACCAAGCTGAAGAATCTAAATATCATCAACAAGCTGAAATACGACCGCTGGCGTCAACGGGAGAGGCAACCCGATCTGCGACGGGACTTCGTTTTTGTCGGTCTGATCAATAAAGTGGACTATGTTCTCAAATTCATTAATCTCGATATCCAGCCAAAAATTAAAAACGAATTGAGGATAGAATCTCCAGCGCTTAAATCAGATCCCAAACGGAAGGAAGACACGCTGATTTTTACTTTATTGGCCCGGTGGCCGTTGTTTAATAACTCCACGATGCAGGCCGGCGTGGAGTACACCGTTTTCCAACAGCTCAGGGATTCGGATACAGCGGTCAAGGAAGGGTTGCTAGACGACTTCCGTGAAATTGTGGGCGCGGCCCAGTTCGCCAATAACTCAAACTACTTGGGTTACAGCTTGACGACCCTGATGGGACTCAGGCTGACCAGAAGAGCCATAGACAACGAAACCGAAACGGGCAGAATGGCTTTTGCCACGGTATTTGCCGGGTTGGAGTAACCTGCTTATTACAGAAATACAGGGGAGATTTAAGCTACATGCCAAGAAAAATGACTACATTTTGGCTTTTACCACTCGCGCTTTTTACCATGCTCATAGGTTGCACAGTAGAAATGGGAGACCGAGTTGTTGCTCAGATAGGTGATGCGGAGATAACAGTTGACCTGTTGCAGGAATTTATCGATGGCCTCCCCGAAGATGACAAGGCGGAGACCACTAGGGTAGAAGAAGCGAGGAATCATTTGAACACCATGATCAATATCCAACTACTGATCATGGAGGCGAAGGCGGCCGATCTCGACAAAAGTCCTGAATTTCGCGCCCGGCTGGAAAGGGTCCAGCGGGAAAAGTTGATCAGCATTTTCCAAGACAGAGCGCTGGAAGTAGAGGAGGAAGTGGAGGAGGGCGAAGTGCGGGAATACGCTGAACGAATGGGGCTCACTCGAGCAGTCAGATTGGCCGATATAATGGTCCCCAGCCGCGAAAATGCCTTGGCCGCCCTCCGGGAACTCAACAATGGGGTGCCCTTTGGGCAAGTCGCCAAAAAATGGTCCATAAACAAAAAAACCTCGGCCCAAGGTGGTGACTTAGGCCGTTATACCACCCGAGAGCACATGGTCATGCCCCTTCAGGACAAGCTGTTTTCCCTCGCCTTGGGCGAAGTCTCCGAGCCCATAAAAATCGGTGGAAACTATTCGATCTTCACCGTCATAGCCGACTCTACCATCGACCTCAGTCCTCAGAGAAGATTGGCGATTCAAATGGGACTGAAAAAGGAAAAAAAGCAGCGGGCGCTATCAGCTTTGGCCGCTGAACTTGGGGAAAAATACCACCTCGAATTGGATCGGGAAGGTCTCGCGCTCATTGTCGAAAAAGTGCGTGGCGGTGCATCTTTCGCCTCGGAGACAGAACGCAATATAGTTCTCTATAGGTACGACGGCGGAGAAATAACCGCTCAAGACTTGGCAGAAGCTGGCCACCCCCTGAAAGGCACTGCCTTGGCCCAACTCAGCGACTCCAGCCAAGTGGTCGCTTTTGCCGAGCGCCATGTCGTACCCAATGCAATGCTTGTGGAAGCGGCCCTGCGTGCTGGCATAGACGAGGAAGCAGAGACGGTCGAGTGGTTGGAAAATCAAGCAAATCAACTCTTGATAAGTGCCCTCAGGGCGCGGCTCCTGAGAGCTAAAGTGACCATCGCCGAAAACGAGTTACGCCAATTCTACAAGGCCCATGCGGAAAGATATATGCACCCCGAGCAAATTGAAGTGCAGGAGGTTCTGGTAGAGACAGAGGCCGAGGCACTACGGTTGATGGAGCAGATCCAAAAAGGAGCCCGATTAGGCGATTTGGCCAAGGAGTATTCTATCCGCTCGCTAGAGAATCGGGATGAAGAGGGCCGATTCCACTTTCATCTTTTCGAAAAGGCCTTTCTCGGTGGTTTTGTAGAAGTCGCCGAAAAAGCCGAGATCGGAGCGCTCACCGGTCCGGCCAAGGTAAATGAAGGTTATTCTATATTTAAGGTGCTTTCAAGGGAACGAAAGCGAGAGACCTTTGAGGAGGCCGAGTGGCGAGTCCGGTCCCAGCTCAGAAGAGAAAAAAACCGAAGGGCCTTTAATCTGTTTATCGAAGAAGTGCGGAATAAATACGCATCGAAAGTGGTTATTCGGGAGAATGACCTCAAAGCCGCTTTCGGAGAGGAGGAGGAATCATAGTCCTACTCTACATAGGGGTTGGCCCCCATTTCCAGAAAGGCATAGGGACCGCTTTGGCGGATCACCAGTAGCTTATTGGCTGGTACCGACGGCACTATCTGACGAGTACCGTCGGGCCAAGTGACCTCCACTTCATCTGCCCCTTCCGCTCTACCTAGGCCAAAAAAAATACGCATATCGTTGTAGGAGAGATAACTGGAAGCACCATTAGCCGTCCGCCACTGAGATCGGCCGTCGGCCAGCAAACGGATCTTGGCACCGACGGCGTCGCGATTGGGGCCACGGCCCAGAAGTTGGACGACAAGCCAGTTGTTGACGGGGGCGAAGTCGTTGCGCAGCAGGGTGCTCGCCTCGTCCAAATTGACGACGAAAATGTCCATATCGCCGTCGTTGTCGTAGTCGCCGAAGCTGGCACCGCGGCTGACTCTTTTAAGAGCCATTCCCGGGCCAGCCCCATCCCCTATATCGCTTAAACGATTGCCGCCGTCATTGCGGATCAATTGATTGCGCTGGGGGTAGGAAGTGCCCGCAATAGTGCTAGCCGCCCGTGGATAGACATGGCCATTAGCAACGAATAGATCCAAGTCGCCGTCCCGGTCATAGTCAAAAAATTGGGTACCCCACCCCAGCATCCCAAGCGTGGGTTCTTCTAGACCAATCTGGGTCGTTATATCTTTGAAATGGCCCTTTCCGTCGTTGAGATAGAAGGTATTACTCTCGCGGAAAAAATGGGTTATATAGAGGTCGAGGTCACCGTCGGCGTCATAGTCTCCGCCGCTGACCCCCATACCTGCCTCTTCCTCGCCGTATTCGTTATACGCAATGCCTGCTTTGAGGCCAATTTCGCTAAAGGTGCCATCGCGGTTATTGTCGAAGAGTACATTGGGAGTTGCGTCATTGGCCACAAAGAGATCGGTGTCGCCATCGTTGTCGAAATCTTCGGCCAGTACGCCCAATCCATAGTAGCGATTGGCCCAAGAAATACCCGAGGGACGGGTAACATCGGTGAAGGTGTTGTCCCCGTTGTTGCGGTAGAATAGGTCGGCGGCTCCAGGTAGGCCCTGGGGACCGCAGAAAATCTCGATTCCTTCATAGGTGCACACCTTATCTGGGGGGGCATCAAAGTCGTAGATCAGATAATTGGCGACGTATAAGTCGAGATCGCCGTCACCATCGTAGTCAAAAAAAGCGGCGCTGGAGCTATAATCATTTCCTGCTACCCCAGTGGAAATGTCCACAAAGGTCCCGTTGCCTTGGTTGCGGTAGAGGATATTGGGACCATAATTGGTTACGTAAAGATCGCGGTATCCATCGCCGTCGATATCGCCCACGGTGCAGCCCATGCCCCAACTGCGGTCCCCGACGCCAGCTAGTAAGGCCACATCGGCAAAGGTGCCGTTACCTTGGTTGCGGTAAAGGATATTGCCCGGGCCGGATTTTTGCCGGTAGGTATTGACCGTAGCGCCGTTGACCGCGTATAGATCGAGGTCACCATCGTTATCGTAATCAAAAAAAGCAGCGCCGCCACCGGAGGTTTCGACAATGTGCTTTTTTTTAGCTCCGCCGGCCACATGTTGGAAGGCGATGTGCGCTTCCTTTGTTTGGTCGGTGAATTGGGGTAGAACAGATTCCGGCAGCAGCACAGCCAACGCTAGGGCAAAGGCAAGGACTCGGCGATAACAAAAAAAGTCCATACACTCATCGCTGTAGAAGTAAACTAAGCAGATAATGGTCGCAATTATAGAAATTACCCTTTGCCGCGGCAAGGACAGAAGATCCGTTGCACGCTCTCGCCATTCATGGATCCGGAGGTGCGGAATGAGGCAGATTTTCGCCGCCCTAATAATGGGTATCACCTGTGCGGCTATGGGACGATCCGAGAACACTGTTGTAGAACTCCGCGACGGAGTCACGATGGAATTTGTGTGGATCGAGCCAGGTACTTTTCTGATGGGATCGCCAACTTCAGCCTCTACACGGGGCGAAGACGAAGTTCCACAGCACGAGGTCTCGATCAGCAAGGGATTTTACTTGGGTAAATTTGAGATTACCCAAGCCCAATGGGTCGCGGTGATGGGGACTGCGCCGTGGACCCGGCGCAAGTACGTCCAGGCCGCGCCGAATCACCCGGCAGTCTATATCTCATGGATCGATATGCAGGAATTCCTCCGCCGCTTGAACGAAGCCGCTGATAGAGATTTGTACCGCCTACCCACCGAAGCCGAGTGGGAATACGCCTGCCGGGCCGGGACCACGACGAGCCGTTCCTTCGGGGACGACGAAAGCCTGTTAGGCGACTATGCCTGGTACATAGGAAACTTGGGAGAGGCGGAAGGGAAATTTGCCCAACCGGTGGGTTCAAAGCGGCCAAATCCGTGGGGGCTGTACGATATGCACGGCAATGTATGGGAGTGGGTACAAGACTGGTACAGCAACACCTATTCAAGCGCCAAACAGGTGGACCCTACCGGAGTTGCTTCGGGTGCTACCCGCGTTATGCGCGGGGGCGGCTTTGTCAATCACGCGCGCAACGTGCGGTCAGCCAAACGCTTCAGCTTTGAGCAATCGCTCCGCTACTGCGCTATTGGAGCACGCCTAGTGATGACAAAATAAACGGCCTGTCTTTGTCGCCCGAACGACTTATCCATTAGTTGAAATGCGACATATGATAGCCCCTAGAGACAAGTATTGAAAAAGAGAATCCCGCCTCAACACCTCACATGGCTGAAAAGAAGCCAGCCAAGCTATGGAGACGTCAAAGGCATTTCGGCCCGGGCCATCTTACTTGGGGCGGTACTGGCCTTTCTGCTAAATCTCCTCGACGCCTATGCTACGACCCTCATCCGAGGTTCGTATCTAACCCTGAACTTCAGCACTCCGGCGGCCCTGTTCTTCTTCTTTTTTGTCGTGCTCGCCAGTGCCTTGGTCGCCTGTCTCCGCCGGCCCCTGGCCTTGGACCAAGCCGAGTTGGTAACCATCTACATCATGCTAGCGGTGTCCTGCTGTGTTCCCGGTATGGGTTTCACTCAGTTCATCATACCCTGCTTACTCGGCTCCACCTACTATGCCACGCCCGAGAACAACTGGGATTTTCTCTACAACCAGTACATCCCTAGTTGGATGATTCCCCGGGGCGAAAACGCGGCGCGTTTTTTCTTTGAAGGTTTGCCTGAAGGCGAGGTCATTCCTTGGGGCATCTGGATCGTACCGCTGAGTTTCTGGTACGGGTTTTTTCTAGTGCTCAGCTTCGCCATGATCTGCACCATGGTCATTCTACGCCGCCAGTGGATGGACCGGGAAAAGCTGGTCTATCCACTGATCCAAGCACCCATGGCGATGATCGGCCGAGAAAAAGAAGGAATGATTGGTCGATCATTTTTCACCAATAAAGCCATGTGGATCGGCTTTGCCGCATCATTTATTTTGCTCAGTGTCAACGGCCTGCACTCCTACTTTCCGAACTTTCCACAGATCACCAAGACCTTCATATTGCCCTTGTTCCGCGATACGGTCGGCCTGAATTTCTGGTTTAGTCCGCCCTGGATAGGCTTTTTCTATTTCGTCAATCTCGATATCACGGCCTCAATCTGGATATTCTACATTCTTACTACTGTCCAGCGGGGCATCTTCAATATCGTCGGCTTGCAAAGTACGCAGCGGATCGATTTCTACTCTATCGAACCTTTCCTAGCCCATCAGGGTATGGGCTCTATGATCGTCTTTGTGCTGGTGGGATTGTGGGTAGGACGCGGCCATTTACAAAATGTCTATCGCAAAGCCTTCCACGGCGACGAAGAAATCGACGACAGTGGCGAGATGCTATCCTACCGACAGGCCCTTTTCGGCCTGATTGTGGCTCTCGCCCTAGTGGTGGTCGGCCTATGTATGATGGGCCTAACTTTCCCCACGGCGCTGTTGTTCCTCTTTGGCGCTATGATGCTGTTTATAGGACTAACTCGGGTAGTGGCCGAAGGGGGCATCCCGGCCATGCGGCCCCCTATCATGACTTCGAGCTTTGTCATTTCGGGGGCTGGTGCCTCGGCCTTGGGTGCTTCAGGTTTAGTGGCCCTGGGCTTTTCCTACGGTTGGCATTCCGAAGTACGCTCCTTTGTCATGGCGTCTGTAGCTAACGGGCTGAAGATGGGCGAGATTATCACCGGTTCCAAGCGCCGACTATTCTGGGCCGTGATCATTGCCATTGTGGTCAGCCTAGTCGGCTCGTCGTACATGACCTTAGTGCTGGCCTACAAGTACGGGGGTATCAATCTCAATCCGCTCTTTTTCGTGGGGCAGGCCCCTACCTTCGGTCCTCGAGATATGGCTCCGCGCATTGCCGCAGAGCTGCCCGGCCCCAGACTAGACGCTTGGCTGTTCATGGGCATTGGTGGAGGGGTGATGGCCTTGCTTATGTGGGCGCGGCACCAGTTTGTCTGGTGGCCACTCAATCCCCTCGGTTACACCATCAGCGCCAACTGGAAGACAGGACATATCTTTGGCAGCGCCTTTCTCGCTTGGTTCCTCAAACTGTTAATCCTGCGCTACGGCGGTCCCAAACTGTACCGGAATTTGCGGCCGTTTTTTCTCGGCCTGATTTTGGGCGAGATCGTGGCGGCGGGCGGATGGCTGGTGCTAGATTATATAACCGGACACATAGGAAGTTTTCTCACGCAAGTCTAAGAAAACCCTCCCTTCTAGGATAAATCTCAGTAAGGAACCCTTTGGACTTCCCCCGGATCGTAAAACAAATGCTCCAAGTCATTGTGCTGATCGCTGAGCACGCGCCCCGGTCCGAGGCGACTGCGCAGTTCGGCGTCGTTGCGGATCACGCGGGCAACTAGCGCGTCGGGAGTTGAGACACCGATCCGCAAGAGATCGGTCCTAACTCTGTCGGATTTATAGAAGCGTTCGGACAGTCGCTCGAAACGGATGGGAGAGCGGCTGCCTAGCAGGATCAGGTGGTGGCCTGCCCCCTCGAACAACAGACTGTAGGGAAACACCGCGACGAAAGTTCTGGTCACCAATTCGATCGCGTCGTTGGGCAACTGGCCGATAGGCAGCCATTGGCTCATAAATCCATCGGGGCTCAGGTGGGCAAGAACTTGCTCGTAATACTCCCGCGAATATAGGCGATACACTCCCCCGGCCATGGGCGGCGGCGGTTCGCTGGTAATCAGATCGTACGTCTCGTCGCTCAGCGCGAGAAAGTTGCGCCCGTCGTCGTTGATCATCCGCAGCCGTGGATCCAAGTGTACGAAGGCGTGGTGCTCGGCAAAGGCTGGTGCCATCTTGAATACGTTCTCGTTGAGATCGACGGCGTCGATCCGTGTGATGCTCTCGTGGGCGGCAATAGCCGAGGCGGTATTGCCGACGCCAAAACAGATCAGCAGGGCTTTCTCTGGATGTGGATGGGCGAGCAAGGGAAAGTGCGCCATCAGACGCATGTACTGCTGGGATCGCGGCGATGTGCCCGACATGGACAGACGGCCGAAGAAGAGCTTCATATTGTTGTTCGGAAGCTCGAGAAAATACGTAGTATGGGCGGCATTGCTCCTCATGCCTTGGGCTGCAATAGTGTTGGGCCACATCAGAGGCGTAAAAAAATCTCGATCGAATCTTCTTGGCGTAGCTATACAGGCGCTGGCGACAAAAGCTACCAAGACAGCGATCTGCCACGCTTTTATGGGGCGAAATTCCGAAATGCACGCTAGGGCGATCGCGGCGAGCACCATGAAGGCCAGAAAGAGCTTCAACGAGTAGAAAATGTTCAGGCGGGGTGCCACCAAAGTGAAGGCGATCAGGCCGAGACAGAACCCCACCGTATTCAGACCGTAGCCCAGTCCCAAGTGTTTCCCCATGCCCTGTAGTCGATTGCAGACGTAGGGCAGGAGCAGGGAGATCAGCAAGTACGAAGGCAGTACATAGATGCCAGTATAAACAAAGAGCTGTGAGAGACTCACTGGGAAGTGATGGACGCCGCGCACATCCGGCGGGTTGCCCACCAAGTAGGTCAGCTCGTCGCTAAATCGCCAGAGCGCGAAGTAGTAGAGCGCGGCCAAACTGTACGCGCCCTTGATATGAGCAAGCCGAATGCGCTTGACGTGTCGCACGATAATGCTGGCCAGAAAAATTCCTAGCACTGCCCAGAAGGAGATAAACGACATGGTCGCCCCAGGGCTCAGCACGACAATGAAATCGATCCGTTTGAACATATCGCCTTCGAGTGCTCCGGCGAGCAAGCCGCTCAGCACGGCACAAGCAATGAGGGCACTTCCCGACCTAGGTGGTACTCCAGCGCTTGGAAATATTGCGCAGGCACTGTCCTCTACTTCGTCGCTTGCGGGTGCACCCCCGCTGGCTAGGAAGTACAATCCTAACAGTATGTTCAAGCCAGCCATCAACCAGAAGGTTGGCTTGTGTCCGATCTCCGATATCAGGATGAACTGGCAAGCGAGTACGCCGATACACGCACCAATAGTGTTCCAAGCGTATAGAGTGGAGGGAAGGTGACCGTTCCTCGGTATTGAGCGGAAAATATCGCACAGCAAGGGGAAGGTCACCCCCATGAACAGACAAGGAATAAAGAGGCTGACCGTAGCGATGGTTCCCTGGGCAATCTGGTAGCGAATCGTCTGGACCCAGATTCCATCGTCTAGATGATACGGAAAAGAACCCCAGAGGTCCGTCGGCAGATATTCGGCCGCCACGGTCAAAAGGGCCGACACCCCGACCAGAAGTTCTATCAGCCCGTACAAACGCAGCTTGTCCCCGATGCCGGTCCGGTCGGTCAGCAGCCGGGTGATTCGCCGGCTCAAAAGCGCGCCGCAGCCCAAACCCCCGATAAAGCTGCACACCACTAGGGCGAAGGTGAGGTTAGTCGAGCCAAACCAATCGACGAAAATGCGGAACCACGCTACTTGGTAGCCGAGGCTGATGAAGCCCGAAAGGGCATACAAGGGAAAGACGCGTCGCAAAGAGAGTTAGACCTTGTATTCCATAGTCCCTAACAAAACGTCTTCCCAGCGCCTAAGCGCTAGCTCCGGGTCCTATTAATCGCGCAGGTACTCGTCCGGTTTAGCTGCATTGGGCGGCCAGTACCCGTCCCGCGATTGACGCCATTGTGCGCCGCACAGGCCGCTGATCACACTCCACTCGGACGGACTGGGATCCGGATCTGGGTGGAAGAGAAAGCGCTCGGCACCGGCGTCCTGCGAAGCTTTGAGAATACCGGCCAAATCGCGGGACGGCATGGCGTCGCCAGCGTGTGGGGAGCGGCCGGTGGACACCCAGAAGATGGTTTTGTCGACGTCCTTGATCGCCTCTAGGGCGCGCCGCGTTTCGCTGTACACGACTTCGGCGAAGAACTCGTCGGGAAAACCCATCTCCATATCCAGCAGCGACTCGACATTGGGCAGACGCAGGCCGAACAGCGATTCGACCAGCAGGAAGCAATCGGCCTCGGTCAGGGAGGGGTTCCACTCGGCGAATTTTTGCACCCAGCGGGCAATGGTCCCGTACATGCCGTCGAAGCCGCGATGCCAGTAGTAGTGCTTGGGAAAGATGTAGTCGAAGAACGGCGGCATCTGCTGGTAATCTTGGCCAGTCAGGGAGGAGAACGTGGTAATGCGCGGAATGCCACCCAACTCGACATAACGGTTCACGCCATCCAAGTCGGCGCGGGCCCGCTCCCAGGAACGCCGTGACCTCTCCTGCCGCGCTCGCAGCCAGTAGAGAGAATCCTCGTTAATATCAAAGAGATTCAGACCGGCCAAGGTCCCACCTGGAGCCCAATAGCGCACGAGATCAGGGGTGAGGTTGTGGAAACGCTGGTGCATATGGGCAATGCCGCGCTCCAGCCGGTCGATCTCAAAGCCCAAGTTGGCAAACTCGACGCGCTCGCCGTCGCGCAATTCAAAGAGCTCGCCGCCGTGGTGCCAAGCCAGTTCGTAGTGGTTCTCGCCAGGCCCGTCGATGATCACTCCGTTGACCTGGGGATAGCGGTTTATCAAGCTCTGCACGTGGGCCGTGGTGCCGCTGTCGAATACCATGATGTGCCAGCCGCGTCCGGCGGCGTCATCCAGCATCGCGCTTAGCTCCCGCTCCTTTTCCAGATCGCGGGGCTGCTCCTCGGGCGCTGCTAGGCCTAGGTCGGCGTAGGCTTGGGGATCTTGGGGAAAGGCGGGAATTCGGCCCCCGTCGTCCTCCATAAAAAACATGCGTCCCACCACAATGCCACGCACGCCGCCCTCTTCCCAAGCGTCGAAAATATGCTTGTAGTTGGCCATGTAGCGTTCGAGCGGATTGAAAACGAAAATCCAGCATTGCATGGTCTAACCTCCTCTGTGCCGCCCTCATCGGGCGCACTACGCAAACGGGGTTTACTAAGGATTCAGCAACACGAGCAAGGAACTACGCTGAACGACCTTCTTATCCCGGCTTGTAAAGCCGCGATCCCTTGTCCTCTCTCCGGTACTGCGGCGGCGTAATCACCGCCTGCTGCTCCTCTGTCAACTCGGCGTAGAAATCCGGCGGTGTATAGGTTCCCATCAGCGATTCGGCCTGGACGCCGTGGTTATAACGCAAAATCACCGAGCGCCGCTGGTGTTTGGCCGTCCACGGCACAGCCCCATGCATCAGCGTCTCGACGAAAAGAATCGCGTCGCCCGCTTTAGCCGGGATCTGCACAATGCGATCCTGGTGCGCCTCGTACAGCCGGATCTCGTCCGGGCAGGGATAGTTGGCCTTATGGCTGCCGGGCAAGCAAGCAAAACCCCCATCCTCCGGCCCTACGTCCGACAACTGTACGGCGATGTTGGTCATCCCGCAAAACATCCGGCCATTGCGGTAGAGAAAACCCCGCGAGCGGTCAAGCGGCTCGCCACCCTCGTGGAACCAGAAGCCTTCGGCCCCCTCGTCCATGGTGATGATCCCCAAGCCTTCCAAGCGAAAACCCGGTCCCAGCAATTCTTCCAGATACGGCTTGAACCGCGCATGGGCAATCATCGCCCGGAACGGATCGCAATGCGGCTTGTCCCAAGTCAGCATCCCGCCCAAATCGCCGCGTCCCTGCGTGCCCTTGAGCGTCTCCGACTCGTGGGCCAAGTCATTGGGGCGGATGCCGATTTGATCGGCGTGGAGGTCAATCGCCGCATTGGCCGCCGCCACTTCCGCCGACGAGAGCGCACCCTCGATCACCAGATAGCCGTGTACTTCGAAGAGATACTTTTCCGTTGCGTCCATCTTCCACCTCAGTCTCCAGTTAAGCGGGCAGGACCTCGCGCAAGACCCGCAGGTAATTCCCGCCGCATATCTTGCTCGCGTCCTCCTCGGTGAATCCCGCATCCAGCAAGCCCTCTACCACCCAAGGCAATACCGCACTGTTGAAGTGGGTGCCGATTCCCACGCCTTCTACACCCATCACATCAACGGCGTAGCGAACCTGCACCAAGGTCTGTTCCAACTGTTCGGACGCGACCGCCTGATAGGGCGCGTCCCCCGGCGGCCGGGTGATCGGCGGCGGGATCCCCAACACGCCGCCGCGCTCGGCCAACGCCCGCATAACCTCGTCGGGAGCCGCCCTCGGCTCATCGACCAATGCCCGCGGATGCGAGTGCGAGTCAACCACCGGCTTTGTCGATACTTCGATGATATCGAGGGCGCAGGGGTCATTGCTATGAGCCAAGTCGATGAGGATCCCGGCCGCGTTCATCTCCGCAATCATCCGCACCCCCAACTCGGTCATCCGCCCGCCCGAACGAGTCTCATTGGAGGCGTCCCAACCCAGCTCGCGGGTCGCTTGGCCCAAGGTAATCATTCGCAGCCCGAGGCGGGCAAACATCCGCAGGATGCCGGGGCCATCGCCGAACCAATCGCTGCGATTGGCCCCCATCAATACCGCGACCTTGCCCGCCTCCCGTGCAGCATCCAAGTCCCGGACCGTCCGCACCAGCAACACCTGCTCGGGATAGGCCTCGACGTTTAGCAAAAAACGGTCGAGCACCCCCAGCACCAGTTGGGTCGGATTCTTGATCGCCAGACTCAGAAACATATCCTCGCCGCCGCGGCCCGGACGCCATTCCGACTCCTGCCGCCACAGCGGCTTGTAGTTCTCATCGTAATAGGCCGCTCCCCCCTTGCACATCACCACCTCCACTCCCCATTCGGCAAACTTGGGAAAGTCGCCGCGACAAGTACTCACATCTTTTTTGCCTAGGTCAATATCGTCGATCACAAAACGAGGGTGGGTCAAGTTTAACCCCAGCATATCGCATACCGGATGCGGCCAAATCCGTCCAGAGGGCAATCTCATGGTCATCTTATTCGCCGAACGCTTGGTCGAAATCCCGGCGGCAATCGGCCAAAACCTGCGCTAGAGCAAAATCGCCGCCATACGCCAGCATCTGCGCTCCTTGGGCGCGGTATTTGGCCAGCAACTCGGGCGTGCCGGCGGGTATCCCCCAGGCTTTGCCGTGATTTTTCGCCGCCGCCGCGACGTTGGCGACGGCCTGATCGAGATCGACATCCCCCCCGGCCAAACCGAGCCGCAACCCCAAATCCGCCGGGCCGACGAACAGCCCGTCCACCCCCTCGACCGCAGCTATCTCCTCGACATTGGCCAGCGCTTGCGGGGTTTCAATCTGCAAGACGACGAAGGTCTCGCGATTGGCGTCGTCGATATAGGTACTGCCCTCATGCCATACGTCGAGACCGAAATCGCCGTCCAAACCCGCCCCATCCAAACCACGATTGCCCAAGGGTGGGTACTTCGCCGCCGCGACGATTTGGCGCGCCAAGTCCGCGTCGGAAACCAGCGGCATCATCAGACCAGTCGCTCCGTCTTCGAGATAGCGATAGAGGCGAGTGCGCTCAAGCGTCGGAGCCCGCAACATGCAATCAATATCGCAGGCGCGACACAAGGCCAACAGGCCCTGAACCTCGCGCTGATCCATCGCCCGGTGTTCCAAATCGAGCCAGATGCCGTCATAGCCGTTGTGAGCGGCATAGCGCACGAAGAACGGCAGATAATGCCCGAGGCCACAAATGCGGGCACACCGCCCCGTGCGCACTTTGTCCAAGACTTTGCTCTTTCTCATATACCCCGCTTTGCTGAAGGGTTGCGTTGCGCCGCAGTGCTGCAAGCGGTAGCGGTCCTGATCTGCGCAAGCATACTACTCGGTGATTCGCCCGTCAAGCGATTTGACGACCGAGAGCGCTCTTGCCCAAAGGTTCGTGCAATATCGATACTCTGGCAAACATTCTGTCGGATATTCTTAGAGGATTGACCATTTTGTATTTTAAAGTAGATTAGGCGGAACTTTTAGCCGATAAGTTTCGCCACGGAGAACAGAATGAATCTGCCAGATATACAAAATTCACATGACAAACGCGGCATTGAAATCGATCAGGTAGGTGTGTCCAACGTGCGCTATCCTTTGACCTTGCCGCTGCGCGATAATGGTGAATTTCACACAGTCGCCAATCTGTCTATGACCGTGAGTTTATCCCACTATCAAAAGGGCACTCATATGTCGCGGTTTATGATTGCGCTAAATGAGCATCACAAACACTTTACACCTAACAGTGTACACATTGTGCTCAAAGAAATACTCGAACTATTGGAAGCCGAAGAAGCGTTTTTGAGTATGGCATTTCCTATTTTCTTGTTGCGCCAAGCACCTGTGACGGGCATTGAAGGAATAATGGATTACAACTGCGAATTTAAAGCGATTTTGACAAATGAGGGTATACAAGACAAGCTGATCGGGGTGCGTGCAAACGTGGCAAGCCTCTGTCCGTGCAGCAAAGAAGTAAGCAACTATGGTGCTCACAATCAGCGTTCCGAAGTAACGATGAATGTGCGCCCCTGTGATGATGAATTTATCTGGTTTGAAGATTTGATCGATATTGGCGAATACAATGCGTCATGTCAACTGTATCCCATTCTGAAACGGCCAGATGAAAAATACGTCACCGAGCGTGCATATAATGATCCCAAGTTCGTCGAAGATATTGTGCGCGATGTGGCAACAGATTTGCTGGCGATGGTGGACGCAGAGCGCATTGCGTGGTTTTACGTATCGAGCAACAACTATGAGAGCATTCACAACCACGATGCGTTTGCCAAAGTTGAGCGCGGTGTGCGCGGCCCTCTATTAACACACCGCAAAGAGGCACAAAATGAGCTGATTACTTAGGAATAGTATATCCCATTAATCAGATGTGTGAGAGATCGCCTACAGCCGCACAGCGTTGAAGGCCTTGACCCGGATGCCCCGCAACTGGGCCGAGCGCATCCGGGACAAAATCCGAATTTACGCCGATAATCCGGCGGCGCTGGCCAACAACGTCAAACGCCTGAAGGGCCAAGATGGCTTGGTGCGGCTTCGGGTAGGCGACTGGCGCGTCGTGATGAGAGACGAAAGCGTACTGCAGATTCTGTACGTGACCAGCCGAGGCAGCACCTACAGGGAGTAAAAGCCATGAACGAAACTGTGACGATCCCCAAAGTTGAGTATGAGCGCCTGTGTGCTATAGAAGAAGATTTCGCGGATATGGCGGCGGCGCGGACCGTCGAGGCAAGGATTGCCAGTGGTGTGGAAGAACTCGTACCAGCGCATGTGGCCGACCGGCTCATCGACCGAGAATCCCCTCTGCGGGTGTGGCGTGAATACCGTGGACTGTCTCAATCCGCCTTAGCGCACTCCTCTGGTGTCAACCGGGTGCAGATCGTCGAGATTGAGACGGGACGCAACATCGGGTCTGTGCACACCCTTCGCAAGCTAGCCGATGTCCTTAAGGTAGCGGTGGATGACATCATCCCCGCGTGACCGGTTGGTTTCCGCAACATTTCACCGGAATCTAGGGTTTGCCTATGTTACTAGAGGTAGAGGTCGGCTCGTTTTTAGCTTTCTATCGCCAATACGCCTGCTCCACCTTCGCAAACGCCTCCGCAATATCCTCCACCTCCCGCGCGGCAAAATTCTCGTGAATCGACATGATAAAGTGGCTTTCAACCGCATCAACGGCGTTGGGACAGGGAAACTTTGCATTGCGGTCTCCTCCATACGCCGGTAATCCCCACGGATAGTCGCTGCCGGGAAAGACCTGCCGCTCCTTAAACCAGATCATCTCGGAGGGGATATAGCGATACGTAGCTGTCAGCGGAATGCCCTCGGCAGCCACGGCCCGGGCAAAGCCGTCTTTATCGACCCGCAGCTTGTCAGCATCCACATGGAACCGCATAAACCAGTACACTCCCTCCGACTCGGCCACCTGCCATCCCAGCCGCACCGCTCTGCACCCGGCAATGGCCTCTTCGATTTGCGCCGCTACCTGACGCCGCTTGGCAATCATCGCATCGAGCTTTCTCAGTTGCACCCGCCCAATAGCGGCCGACAAGTCGTTGCCGTTGAGGTTGAGCCCGGCGCGCAGGTTGGAGGTCGCCTCCGTATTAAAGGGCTTGCCCCGGTCGGCAAAGCGCTTGGCCTCCCAGCAGAGTTCTTCGTCGCGGGTAAAGACCACCCCACCCTGCGGACCCGTCGCGTGGTGCTTGCCGCTCATGGTCGAAAAGGCCGCCACCGTGCCCAACGATCCCGCTAGCTGCCCCTGATAGCGCGCGCCGTGGGCCTGAGCGCAATCCTCGATGACCGGGATGCCGCGCTCCTCGGCCAGCGCCAAAATCGGCGTCATATCCGCTGGTTCGCCGGCAATGTGGGCCACGACAATGGCGCGGGTGTGAGGCGTCAGCACCGCCGCGATCTGCTCCGCCCCGGCATTGAACGACCCCGGCGCGGCATCGGCGATCACGGGCACTTGGCACAACAGCGCCGCGGGCATCGCGCCCCCCGGATCCGTAATCGGCGGGATCACTACCTCGCCAGCCGCTTCTAGTTTGAGGGCTCCCAATGCCGCATAGAGCGCCGAGGTCCCCGAATTGACCAAGTCGGCGTAGCCACCCCCCATAAACGCGGCGAACTCTCGCTCGTAAGTCAATTCTTCTGGCCCACTGTAGCCGATTGCATTGCCGCTCTCCTGAGCTTCAGAAAACAGCCGCATCGCGACTTCGTGCTCCTCAGCCCCGAACAGATGCCGCTTGGGAAATGGCGTCTCGCGGACCTTGGGTCCTCCGTCTATTGCCAACATTACAAACTTCCTTTCTCGACGGTATGCCTCTGGCGCTAGTCAGAGACACGCCAGTAATTTAGCGAGATCGCACCGCTCGCCGCCCATAACTATACACTACTGCTGATTTGCACAAAAGACACGACCCCTACTCCAGTCTGCGCGTCCCGCTCTTCCGGCGCTATCTCATCGCCTCCTCGCTGGTGCGGATGGGTACGGCCGCCCAAGGTTTAGCCATCGGTTGGGAGGTGTACGACCGCACCGGCCAGGCGCTCTCCCTCGGCATGGTCGGCCTCGTTCAAGCCATCCCCATGCTGCTGTTGACCCTGCCGGCCGGGTATCTAGCCGACGTCTTCGACCGCCGCAAGCTGATGATGCTCAGCCTAGCCGGCGCAACGTTCTGCTCGCTGGCCTTGGCCGTCTTTAGCTGGTACCAGATGCCGATACTCTGGATGTACGTGCTGCTCTTTTTGGACTCGTCCTTCCTCCGCCTAGGCTGGCCTGCACAACGGGCCATCGCGCCCTTGCTGGTGCCGGATGCGCTCTTTGAAAACGCCGCCAAGTGGGCAACCAGCTTGCAGCAAATCATCGGCATCGCCGGACCGGCCATTGGCGGCTTTGTCATCGCCTTCAACCTCCAAGTCGCCTATCTCCTCAGCGCCGTTTCCTCCGCGGCCTTCATCCTCTTCCTCAGCACCATGATCTTGCCGCCCGCTCCGCGCATCCAAGGGGGCAAGATGTTCGCGCAAATCGCCGTTGGGCTGCGCTTCGTCCGCGACCAGCCGCTCCTCCTCGGCGCGATCTCGCTCGATCTCTTCGCCGTCCTCCTAGGCGGCGCAGTGTACCTTTTGCCCATCTTCGCCCGCGAGATCATCGACCTCAGCTCCGTCGGCCTCGCACCCGAAGCCGCGCTCGGCTGGCTGGTCGCGGCTCCGGCCATCGGCGCTACCATCACCGCCTTGGCCATCGCCCATTTGCCGCCGATCCGCCGCTCTGGCAAAACCCTGCTGTGGTGTGTAGCCGGCTTTGGTGCGGCGACCATTCTCTTTGGCCTCTCGCAAAACTTCTGGTTCTCACTGCTGATGCTGGCACTGACCGGCGCTTTCGACAACGTCAGCATGGTCATCCGCCGCGTCATCTCGCAGATGGGCACGCCCAACGAGATGCGGGGCCGGGTCCAAGCCGTCTCCGCCATCTTCGTCGGCGCCTCCAACGAAATCGGCGGCTTTGAATCCGGGCTGGTGGCCCAGCTCTTCAACCCGGTCTTCTCCGTCGTCAGCGGCGGCATCGGCACGTTGCTGGTCGTCGCCGCTTGGACGGGCCTTTTCCCCTCGCTGAGAAACTTGGGCAGCCTCGCGTCGCTGACGGCCCAGCACTCGACGAAATGAGAGACCGGTGCTTTCGCTTCACGCGTCCTGCCAAATTTGTTATAGATATAAGTATTCCCACCTAATCGCAGGAGGTCTCGTCTCATGAAATTCGTCCGCATCATTGCCGCCATCTTCATTGTACAACTAGCCCAAGATGCCCACGGGCAGATTGCGGTTTCAGGGACCGTGGTCTCGGATGAAACCGGCGACGCCTTACCGGGAGCAACGGTTGTCATTGAGGGCACATACATCGGGACGATGACAGACCAAGATGGGGCCTATTCGATTGACCTTCGGTCTCCTGAGGACATGCTAATTTTTTCCTTTGTGGGATTCCAGACCAAGCGACTGACGATACGTCCGGGCGTCACCACGCTTGATGTTCGTTTGGAACCGAGCGTCGTCGGACTTGAGGGAATCAGCGTCGTTGCCGAGCAGCCCCGGATCTTCGCCAGCAACGTCGTCGCCGAGCCGATGATCCTGCAGCAGTCGAATATCACCAGTGTGACATCGGTGGTCGATAACCTGCCCGGGGTATCCATCCAGGAGGGCGATGCGTACGGCTTTGACGACTGGTCGAGCAACGTCGCCGTGCGCGGCTTCCAAGTGACCATCAGCGAGGCGCAGATCGGCACGACCATCGATGGGTTCCCCAACGGTACATCCGACTACTTCAGCGGTGCCAAGGCGAACCGATTCATCGACCCGATGAACCTCGGCGGCGTCGAGGTGTCCCAAGGAACGGCCGACATCGCCTCCCGCTCGGTCGAGGCGCTGGGTGGCACCTTCAACTACCTGACGGACGATCCGGCGGCCGAGCGAACCTACACTGCGTCAACGACCATCGGCGAGAACGAAGGCCAGCGGCTCTACATGCGCCTCGACACTGGGCCGTTTTTTGGCCGCGAGACGCGCGCCTGGATCGCCGCGGTCCGCCAAGAATCGACCGATTGGATGCAGGGCTCGGCGCGCAACGAGCGGGAGCACATCGCCGCCAAGCTGGTCTCGTCGCACGGACGCCTTGACCTTACGAGCTACCTCTCGTACGACAGCATCCACGAGGACGCCTACCAGCGGCTCTACAGTGATGCCAACTTCAGGGCGAACCCGCGCTGGGACCGCCTCGTCGGCGACTGGCCGGGTGTCCCGTACCTGAATCAGTTCTACCGGCCCGGCTGGCAGACCCGGCGGAACAACACCTTGGCCTACCTGAAGGCGGACTGGTCGCTCGACGCCATATCTATGAGCGGCGGACTCTATTTCCATCGCAACCGGGGGCGCGGCGATTGGCTGCCTCCCTACATCGTCGATGTCACCGACGACGACGACGGCCCAGAATCAGAGCTGCTGGGCCTCGCACCCGTGCAAGGCGGCACCCAACTCGGACTGATTCGCTTCGTGAACCGGGACGGCGTCGCAGTCGGGCCGGTCGCCGGGTGCACGTCGTCCTACATCTTCAACTACTACGGATCGGGCGGCCCAGAGGTCGATCCTGCGTGCCACCCGGACGCTACTGCGGTGCAGTCGTACCGCCACAGCCACTATGGGAAGGACCGCGTCGGCGTGACGCTCGACGAGGAGTGGTTCACCACCATCGGCACCGCCGGCAGCACACTGCGCGCCGGCATCTGGTACGAGGATTCGCGGCGGCACCTGGGTCGGGACTGGCATCAGATGCTGGATCCGACGCTCAGCTTCGACTGGAACGAGCAGGCCTACTGGCACCAGTACGAGTGGGATTTCCCGCAACACATCTTCAAGTGGTACGCCGAGGAGACGATCTTCGCCGGCCCGTTGTCCCTGAGCGGCGGCGTCAAGCACTTTCTAGTCGGCGTGTCGCGCGAAGACCAGTTCAATATCGACCCGGACCTAGAGGTCAATTCCGATTCGGATCTGCTCTTCTCCGGCGGCATCACATACGAGACGCCGGTCGAGGGTCTCGACCTGTTCGCCGGCTATTCGGAGAACTTCAGGGCGATCAGCGCTACGCTCCTCGAGGTGCCGGGCCGGAGCCTCGATCTGCTTGAGCCCGAGACCGCCGCGAACATCGACGTCGGGCTGCAGTACGCGGGGGAACGGCTGGCCCTGAGCGCCACGTGGTACACCATCGACTTCGAGAACCGTATCTTCTACCTCGGCCCAACGACGGCCGCCGGTCCCAACTACCTCATCCCGGGCGGCGGTGCCTATTTCAACGCCGGCGGCCTCCAAACGAAAGGCTTGGAGTTTTCGGCAACGGTGCGGATGCCGCAGCAGATTTCCTTGTACACGGCCGGCACACTCAACGACTCGGAGTATATCGGCAGCGGTGATCCCCTCGTTGACGAAAGCCAGAACATCGTTGCGGGGACCGACGTCACCGGCGTACCGGACCGGCTGTGGGTCGTCTCACTCGATCGGACCGGGCCTTTCCGCACGGGACTGACGGCCAAGTACACATCGTCGCGGCGCGTCAGCCTGACAGCCAACTGGTACACGGACGCCTATTGGCTGGCGGACACGTATGTCAGTTTCTCAGGCGAGGCGCTGGGTCCCTTGCTCCGCTCGACGGAGTTCTCGCTCGTGGCCAACAATCTGCTCGACAAGGCCTATCTGTCCGCCATCACTGAGAACGCGGCCTGGCTCGGCGCGCCGCGGACGGTTTCAATGACCGCGACTGTTTCTTTTTAAGCGAAGCACAGATAGTCTCCCGCCCGTCCCGCGAAGATCCCCAAACGACTTGCGCCCCGTAGCCCAAGCAAATAGTATAGACCGCGACTCAGCAGACGCCGCCAAACACAGGGAAGAGACATGAAGAAAAAACTTTTCATCACCGGCGCCGCCGGCAAAGTCGGGTCCGGCCTGCGCCGCCACCTCAAAGACCGCTACGACTTCCGCCTGCTCTTCCACCGCAACATCCCCGAAGTCGAACCAAACGACGAAATCGTGGTCTCCGACCTCGCCAACTTCGAGAACATGGTCGAGGCTTGCGAAGGCATCGACACCATCGTCCACCTCGGCATCGCCATCGTCCAGCGGGGCTATCCGCGCACGCGCTACAACCAGATGATCATGGAGACCAATATCCAGGGCACCTACAACATTTTTGAGGCCGCCCGCATCAACAAGGTCCCGGTCGTCGTCTTTGCCAGCACCAACCACGTAACAGGCTTCTACGAGAAGGAAGGCATCTACACCACCCCCGAGATGCCGATCCGCCCCGACAGCATGTACGGCGTCAGCAAGGCATTCGGCGAGGCCCTCGGCCGCTTCTACTACGACGAGTACGGCATCTCCTCGTACTGCCTCCGCATCGCCAACTACCCGGATACCGAGGAAGTCAACAGCCCCTATCCCCCCGGCGAAAACCGCTGGCTCAGTGCCCGCGACGTCTCCGAGCTGACCGCTTGCTGCATCGAGGCTCCCCGGCCCCAATTCGGCATCTTCTACGGGGTCTCACTGGGCGCGGACAAAAAGTGGGACCTCGCCAACGCCAAAGAACTCGTCGGCTGGGAGCCCCAAGACCGCGGCGCGCCCTCGCCGTG
Organism: Candidatus Latescibacterota bacterium; assembly: GCA_022825835.1. Taxonomy (GTDB): domain Bacteria; phylum Latescibacterota; class UBA2968; order UBA8231; family UBA8231. Next base: position 3,544 of record JAJDVZ010000079.1, on the reverse strand, counting down.
ACGGATGTGGCCCACTTGGGCGGCGGCTACGCAGAATCCGCACCCGACCCCGGCCCCACCGTAACAGCCCTTCTGCAAGCCGCCCGCCCCGGTAGTCCATCTTCTCGTCTCGTGGTCTTGGGCGGCCCGCCCGGAGTCGGCAAAACCGCCGTCGCCCGAGCACTCCTCGCGCTCTGCCCAAATACCTTTCTCCTCGACAAAGACCACACGGCCGCTGGTTTTATCCTCGAAGCGGCTACGCTGCGAGGCGACGCGCCCGCCGCGGCTTATGGCACTCCGCACTACTGGCAAAAGCTCCGTCCCCTCGAATACGCCAGCGCCCTCACCGCAGCTTGCACCAACCTCGTCGGCATCCGCCAAGTCCTCCTCGTCGGCGGCTTTGGCCCTGAACTGGGTGTGGACAACCTCTGGGAAGGGCTAGTAACAAACATCGCCCCAGCCACCCTCTGCGTCCTCCACCTCAATCCGCCACCCCTGGACATTTGGCGCGCCCGCATGGCCGGTCGCGGCTCCCGCGCCGACGCTTCGTACTTTGCCCATCTCGCGCAGACTCTCGGCAACCTTCCCGTCTGGGCTGGGGCCGTCCGCATCCCGACCGACGGCCCCCTGCATTTGGTCATTCAACGCGCCCTCAACGCCCTCGCTTGAAGGCACGCGGGCGGTTGACTTTTTCCGGTTTTACCCTTTATTTCTTAAGATGTTATGTTAATCGTCCACAGTGCCTTAGGTTACTTTGTTCTCCTCGCCATAGCCTATCTCAGCGGCCACCGCACTCGCTCCATTCCCTGGAAAACCATTGGCGTAGCCACGGTGCTCCAACTCCTGCTGGCCGCCGTCCTGCTGCAACCAGCTATTCGCTCGTTGGTCTTTGGCCTCGCCAGCGGCTTGACGACCCTGCTCAAAAACACCGCGCTTACCGCCAATGAGTCGCTGCTGTTTAGCGGCGTGAGCGCGGAATCGTTCGTCCGCGAACACGGACCAGTGGTCGCCCTCGAAATCGCGGCGATCCTCATCTTTGTCGCCTCGCTTTCGCGCGTGCTCTACCACTACCGGCTTCTGCCTTGGGTCATCGCCCGGCTCAGCCGGTTCATGCAGAAGTCCATGGGCATTAGCTCGGCCGAGAGCGTCGGCATGAGCGCCAACATCTTTCTCGGCATGACCGAAGCCCCGCTCCTGATTCGCCCCTACGTGACCCGCCTCACCGAAAGCGAGCTGCTGTGCTTGATGATCGGCGGCATGGCCACCATCGCCGGCACCGTGATGACCATCTACGCGACCATGCTCGGAGCGATCCACCCGGATATTGCCGGTCACATCTTCGTGGCTTCGCTGATTAGCGCACCGGCCGCCATCGCCGTATCCAAGCTCATGATCCCGGAAACGGAACGGGCGGAAACAGCCCAAGAGAAGGTAGAGCTGCCCCCTCGGGACACCATCAACGGCCTCGACGCAGCCGCCCGTGGCGCGACCGAGGGCATGCACTTAGTGATCAATGTCCTCGCCATGCTCATCGCCTTTCTCGGCCTAGTCGCCTTGGTCAACTATGGCCTGAGCTATTTCGACGCCCTGATCAACGGCACGCCGAGCGGCTGGAGCCTGCAAACCATAGCGGGCGTCCTCTTCCACCCCCTGACGTGGTTGATGGGCATCCCTTGGGCAGAAGCGCGGCTCGTCGGCGAGCTCATGGGCCTGAAGACCATTCTCAACGAATTTGTCGCCTACCTAGCGCTCGCTCAGCAGATGGAAGGCGACACCGCCTTGAGCACGCGCTCGTTCATCATCGCCACGTACGCCCTCTGCGGCTTTGCCAACTTCGGCTCGGTGGCCATTATGATCGGCGGCATCGGCGGCATCGCACCCGAGCGGCGCGGCGACTTGGCGCGCTTGGGACTGCGCTCGCTGGTCGGCGGTACGCTCGCGACCATGGCGACTGGCTGCGTGATTGGGCTATACCTGTGAAACTCAACGGCACTTCGGGCGTTATATACTATCTCTAGCTAAAGCGAAAAACAGATGAAGACAAAAAAGACGACCTATCGCGCCCGGTTTGACGGCCACCGGCGGCTCGCTGCCGCCGTCATCATCCAAGCCGTCAAAGACATGCAGACCACAGATTGCAACCAAGAGCGGCAGACAGCTATCGACTTCCTCTCAGGCGACATGTGGCCCTTTTCCGACGTGCTCGACCTGCCGTTAGACGGTCGCGCCCTCTGCGAGTACCTACGCACCATGGAGATCGCTTCCGTCGAATCTCTTGGCTGACCTGTGCAGAAGCGGTATTTTCCGTGGTGCCTCTAACCGTTCGGCGGAGCTCACGCCCAAGCCCGGAGACGATCCCTCATGGAACTTTCGCCCGCACAGATTCGCTTCTTTAAGACCTTCGGCTACCTCTACTTTCCGCAGCTTTTTACCGCCGACGAGATCGCTTGGATCACCGAGGAGTTTGAGCACTCCATCCAAGCCCACGGCAACGGCGCACAACACGACGGCAGCAAGCGCACCATGTTCGGCGGCCCCATCGAACACCGCGAGCGGCTGTGCGCCCTCCTAGACGACGAGCGCATCGTCGGAATCTGCAACGGCGTCCTCGGCGACAACTTCAACTACGCCAGCGGTGATGGCAACTACTACAGCGGCGATACCGGCTGGCATCCCGATGGCAACTGGGGCCAGCTTTTCTCAGTCAAAATTGCCTTCTACTTAGACGACCTGACCCGCGACACCGGCTGCCTGCGCATAATTCCCGGCAGCCACCACCCCAACCACTTCGTCCGCGCCGAGGGCATTGACCTCAACAACGCCGTGGACCTGTTCGGCATCGAGCCGCGCGACTTCCCTAGCCACCTCGCACTCGAAACGACCCCCGGCGACCTCGTCATCTTCAACCACGATCTCTATCACGCCTCCTTCGGCGGCGACCAACGGCGGCGCATGTTTACCATGAACCTCACCCGCCCCTGCACCAGCGACGCCGATCTAGCCACTCTCAGGGACTATCTCAGCCGGCATTCTCCCGGCGGCTACCAAGTAGTAACCGGCGGCGGCATGTTCTATCCCACTATGCTCGATACCGCCAGCCCGGAGCGCATGATTCACCTGCGTCAATGCGCCGAAGTCCACGACGAACTCTTCCCAGAATTAGCGCGGCATTGACGATCAGCCCACTCGTGCAGATATTTTCTCTGCGCCCGTAGCTCAGTTGGCAGAGCAGCTGACTCTTAATCAGCGGGTCCAGGGTTCGAATCCCTGCGGGCGCACCATTAAAAAAACAAGGGGTTATGAAAAACAGGTGATAGCGGCAAAATTGTAATCAGAAGAACCGAAAAAACCCCCGTGCCAAATCTCCCGGCACGGGGATTTTTCTTTAAAAACAGCCTTTGTTAAAAAATTATTTTCAAACTGATTCACCTAAGTACACGACAGTAATCTAAGTTGTGGTACGGCCCTGCTTTAGGTTTTATTTGTAATCGCCGAAGATTGCATCTAAATCCTAAATACAGGAGCCGCACCATGCTTATTCATATGCTAAAGAAAGCCCTCATGC
>JAJDVZ010000099.1:0-41691 GCA_022825835.1 Candidatus Latescibacterota bacterium | reverse complement strand
CTTGCATGAGGGCTTTCTTTAGCATATGAATAAGCATGGTGCGGCTCCTGTGTTTAGGATTTAGATGCAATCTTCGGCGATTACAAATAAAACCTAAAGCAGGGCCGTACCACAACTTAGATTACTGTCGTGTACTTAGGGCATAGCCTTCAACTTTTGGAAGATGAAGGTTTTCTGCTAGAGGTCTTTCTCCACGAGTTAGGACACACCCTAGGGTTCTCACCGTGGTTCTGGGACGCATTCGACTTCGACGTACTCCAAAATCCGTCCCATGCCAACCCTGCTGCCGACACGCACTTTTCTGGTTGGCAGGCGCTTCAGGCATTCAACAACGCGGGCGGTGGACCATACCAAGGAGCGAAGGTGCCCTTAGAAAGTGGCGGCGACGATTCACATTGGCGACAGTCGGTATTCGGCGACGAACTGATGACTCCCAATTGGGTATGGCCCTATGCGAAACGACTCAGTGCGATCACGATCCAAGTCCTCGCCGATATCGGCTATCAAGTCGATGTAAGTCAAGCAGATGCGTATCAATTGCCCCCTCTAGGCAGCGCAAAGCTCGCGGCCGACCCAAGGCTCTCAAGAGGGAACTGCCAAATACACAATGGGCCGATCTATGTCACCGATGAGCAAGGCCGATTGGTCCAAACCATCCAGCCGTGAGCGTGCAGTTGACGGCCTACTTCCGCAGCGCTCTGCTCGCGGCTTGAGGCTTGGTAAATACGTAGATAGAAATTTGGTACTCGACTGAATTCCACGTCTCGACGTGCGTTTCCCGCCGCTGACTATAGCCTTGGGCGACGAGCCGCGCGACGAAGTCGGCAGCGTCCTTGCGCTGCGGATCCCCGAGGTAAAAGCGGCCGCCGGGCAGCAACATCTTGCGCAGGATGCGCTCGAGATAGCGGTGATTCTTCTTTTCGTAGACAATGTCCGACCCCACTAAGCACTCGTACGGCCCTCCCACGGGATTGCGCCAGTCCAAATAGGATACCCGGTGGTTGTGCTGGACCCCGTTGAGTCGGGCATTGTGGGCGGCAAAAATCAGAGCGTCCTCGACAAAATCAGTCGCTTCGACGCGCCAACCTAACTTGGCTAAGGCAATACCCACCAGCCCCAAACCGCAGCCTAATTCGCAGGCCCAACCTCTGGGAATTGGCTCTTTGGCATGGCAAAACCACCGGGCCATGGCCAACGCCGTCGGCCACAACTCGGCCCAATAGGGAAAGCGCTCTACCCCCTGGAGCCGCCCTTCGCGCTCGATCATGCGATCCACCAAGGCATCTACATCGCTGACTGCCGTCATCTGCAGCTCGCAGCCGGTTGCCAAAGTGCGGCGCACCTGTCGAGTGTCGTACTTGCTCAGGGTGCGGCGAATCTGCCGGTCGCCATAGCGCCTCACGGCTGCCGGTGTCGCCTGTAACATGGTTTCAATCCGCTACGGTCCATCCCTGTATCCTTTCCGATACACTCCAGCGCCTCATATCCCCTTCCTTCCCTCTGAGCCGTCGCCTTGGCACGATTCTTGCCCGTTGCGGGTACCACCCCACCCACAACCCAAGGCATGGCGCATGGCCGAATTCGACACGGTTTCCAAACATCTCATCCACACCTACCCCCACGACTTCGCCCGCTTCGCACTCCAACACGATGACATCGAAATCCTCGGCGTGATCGACACCGAGCAACCCACCGTCGAAGCCCACCGCACCGATAGCCTCATCCGCGTACAAGTCGGCGGCGAGGAGGCGTTGGTTCATCACGAATTTCAAACTACGGACAGCAAACCGCCGATGCCGTACCGCATGGCCGGCTATATAGGTCGCAGCATCCAGCAGCACCACCTACCGATTTACTCCATCGTCATCTATCTGCGTCCTGACGCCGGCCGCACCGATCCGGGGTACTATCTCCAAGAGCAGCACGGCTTCCGCGTGTTGGTGCAATACCGCGTGATTCGGCTGATTGACATAGACGGCCAACACATCCTCGACGAGGGACATGTGGGCTTGCTTCCGTTCGCGCCGTTGATGCAGCGGCCGGCCGATGTGAATGCGGAAGCATGGTTGCGCCAGTGTATCAACCGAGCGCAAGAGCTACCCATGGACGAGACCGTCAAGGCGAATTACTTAGCCGATCTTGCCATTTTGAGCGGGTTGGTGTATAACTTAGAAACGATTATGACCGTCATTGCGGAGGAGACCATGTACGAATCGTCAGTAGTACAGTATTTTACGGAAAAGGGTGTTGAGCAAGGCATCGAGCGAGGAAGCCGAGAACGCGCCATTGAAGATCTGCTTGATGTGCTGGAGATTCGCTTTGGGCTGGCCGCGTCGGATCCGTTGGCCGCCCGCATTGGAACTATCGACGATGTGCAGCACTTAAAGCAGTTGTTTCGGGCGGCCATACAGGTACCCACTCTCAAAGCCTTTAGGGGCCTGTTAGATGCCGCCGAGTAGAGGCACCGCGTAAGTTACTTATTTGCTCCTTGAACGGCATCGGAGACGCCCTTATTCTTGCCACCATGACGGCGCAACAAATCGGCCATCTCGGTATGGCCTTCCCTCAGTGCCCAGGACAATGCCGTCTTGCCATCTTTGTCCTTCGCGTTGACATCTGCCCCATGTGTCAGCAATAAACTCACAACCTCTAAAGCATTCTTGGATGCCGCCGAGTGTAGGGCCGTCCAGCCATCAAAAAAAACTCGCCCGCGATCTTCGCCCCAAGAGAAGCCCACCATCTTCGCGTTGACATCTGCCCCATGCGTCAGCAATAAATCCACTTTCTCTAAAGCATTCTCACTCATCCTTACAACATTCTCACTCACCGCCACGTGCAAGACCGTCCCATCACCCCCCCAAAATCCACCCGCCGCTGTCTTCGCGTTGACATCCGCCCCATGCGTCAGCAATAAATCCGCTAACTCTAAGGCATTTTCACTTATCGCCACATGCAGGGCCGTCTCGTCAAGTTCGTTCTTCGCGTTGACATTAAATCCACACGAATCGCGTAACGGGCGCATGGCCTCCGCAGTGCCGGTTAAATCGAAGGTGGCAGATATCAGATTCGCTTCCGACGGGGCAAGCGGAGTAAGCCGCACAAACAGCTTTTGAGCGCGTTCTATCTTAAGTGCCCAAAAGGCACTGTGCGGAGCAAAAATCGCTTTATTATTCGTAGAGAACCCCCAATAATTCTTTTGTGCAGGATGTCGGTCAAAACGGGACAAAACCTCAATTTTTGGAGCGTTATCACCTTCAACTTTCAAGCGCGAATCAAAGCCAACCAACACCTCTATTTTGCCCTCCCTACAGCGAACTACAAGTGCTGCCAAACTCACGTCCTCCGCCCACAATACCATAGATACCTCCCGCGAGTCGTCAATCGGAGATACCTCCTGAGTCACGTTCCAGCGTCCCGTACCAGAAGACGGTAGGGTTGGAAGCACTTCGCCCTCTGCTACTGCACGGGCCAACTCTTCAAAACAAGCGAGACGCTTATCAGCCTCTGCCTGCGCCCGGCAATAGGCCAACACCTCTTCGATAGTAGCCGCTTCTACAGGAATTTGGAGGGCGAAAAGCAAACAACTCATGTAAATAGAGCGAATTAAGTTCTTCACTCCTGTCTTTCCTTAACGCCCATTATCCTCTGCTTCACCTCGGCGATGCGCTCTTGGTTCATGGCGACGGTGTGATTGTTCTCTGCGGAAAAACTGCCCTGCGGATAGTAAGGCTGTCCGTACATGGGGTACGCCTCGCTGCGCAGATGGGCCAAGGTGTGGTGACCAGCGCGTCGCTTGCGGATGTGTCGCAAAGCCCCAATATCGACTTCGGAGACGACGATTTTTTCTCCTGGCCCCGGATCGGCTTGCGCGAGGATGCGGCCATCGAAATCGACGACCATTGAACCACCCGGCCAAGAAAAAGGTGGATAGTGACTCAACTCGGCCCCTTGATTGGCGGCGAGCACATACGCCGTATTTTCCAAGGCCCGACAGCGATTGACCGTCGTCCACCAATCCATCGGCGGCGTCGCCCCCCAAGGGTCCATATAGGCCGAGACGCGGACGAGGATTTCAGCGCCGTTGGCTGTGAGCTGGCGCAGTGGCTCGGGAAAGAGCCAGTCATAGCAAATCGCCGCGCCAATGCTGCCGATGGGCGTCTGGGCCACCGGGAACAGTTCGTCCTCGTAGTCAGCCAAGTCGTGGGGGCTGGTGTGGACTTCCCAAGGGACCCAAGGATTGACCTTGCGGTACTTGTACCACAGCCCTTCCGGCCCGAGCAGGCAGGTCGTGTTGAACACCTTGCCCGGCCATTGGGGATCCTCTTCAAGGAAAGAGGCCGTTTGGATGTACACGCCCAATTCGCGGGCCTTGTCCTCCAGGCGGGCCGTGTGCTCGTTGGGAATGGGAACGGCCAATTTGGCCAGCAAGCTCTTGGCGGTGGGATAGATCGGCGCGGCGTGGCCAAATTCGGGAAAGGCCAGCAGCTTGATGTCCATAAACGGCCCGTAGCCTTCAACGGCCATATCGACCATTTCGACCATGCGCGCCGTGTTGCGGGCCATTTCAGCGCGATCGGTGGGATTAGGTTGGTCCACCTGACAGGCGGCCACTCCGTAGCGCAGTTCATCCCCCATGAGTTTTTCTCTTCGTCTTCCACACTTTGGGCGTTCCGCGCCGCTGCTCGATCAACTCGGCGACGACGCTGACCGCAATCTCGGCCGGGGTATCCGCCCCGATGTTGACTCCAATTGGCGCAAAGACGGCATCCAAGCGCTGCGAGTCCCCGCCGCGCTCGGCGATCCGCCGCCACAAAATGAGCTTCTTGCGCTCGCTGCCCAGCATTCCGATGTAGCGCGCCGGCGTCTTGATCGCCCCTTCGACGACGATTTCGTCGTGCTGATGGCCGCGAGTGGCCGCGATGATGTAGGACTGGTCGTCAATGGGCAAATCGGCGAACACCTCTTCCATGCCGGCGACTAAGCACTCGTCGGCCTGCGGATGTCGCTCGGGATTGGCAAACATCGGGCGGTCGTCAATAAGGACGACGCGGAAACCCACGTTCTTGGCCAGCGCGCAAATCTGCCCGCCCACGTGGCCGCCGCCAAAGACGTAGAGCACAGGCTCGGGCAAGAACGGCTCGATAAATACCTCCGAGGTCTCTCCCAGCTTGGCACCCGGGTCCAGCGCGCAGACTAGGCCGCGCTCGCGCTCGAGCACTTCGGGCAAGTGCTCCTCCACCTGTAGGTCGGCTTCGGACGTGCCCAGCGAACCATAGGTGCTGCCGTCGGCCCCCAGCCACAGCCGCCCCTCCCCGGTGGCGTCAAAACGGCTTTTGAGCAGGGTCGCCAGTGCGCAACCGCTGCGCGCCTGACGCGCCGCTAGTACTCGGCTATAGAAGTCGGCTCCCCCGTCCGGCTCGATAACTTCGGTGTAAATCCGCACGCTGCCGCCGCAATTTAAGCCGCTTTCCCCAGCTTGTTTTTCCGTCATGGTGTAGCGCATGAGCTGGTTTTCTCCGGTCTCTAGCGCGATGCGGCCGGCGCTCAAGACCTCGGCTTCGAGACATCCGCCGCCTATGGTGCCGACGACGTCTCCCTCTTCGGCAACGACCATTTTGGCCCGTCCGCTCATCGGGATCGATCCGGTGCTCCACACGAGCGAAGCCAAAGCCATGCGCTCGCCCTGCTCCTTGCGCCGAACAATTTCAGTAAGGATGTCTTCCATAATTTACTCTGGCCACTGTTCCAGCTCGCGCTGGTAGTCGGCGGGCGTGTCCATATCGGTCAAAATAGCGTCCTCTTCCACAGGCAACTCGTACGTATCCTCGGGATGACCCCGCGTCACCGCATTTAATCCCACATCCAGCGGCAATCTCAAAATTTCCGCTCGGTAGGCGTTGCGAATCAATACGGGATGGCCTCTTTTCCCATTGGCCGTGGGTATGATAATGCCCGCGCTGACCTGTTTTCTCGCCTGCAAAACCTGCTCTACTACGGCTCCGCTCAACCGGGGTTGATCACCTAGGCAAATCAAGTAATCGGCTTCTGTATCCACCGCTCGCACAGCGCATTGCACGGAAGAGCGCATGCCTGTTTGATAGTCGGCATTGACGACCCAACGGACCGGATAAGCAGCCAACACTGGGGCAATCTCCTCGGCGCGATGGCCGAGTACGACCACGACTTCATCCAACCGGCGTCCCACGACCTCGGCGATCCACTCAATAGCCGCCCGCCCCCCCAAGGGCAATAGCTGTTTGAGCTGTCCCATACGGGTGGACATGCCCGCCGCCAAAATGATGCCGGCCACCCGGCCTGTCCCAGTTGCTCGCATCTATTTCAATCTACGGCTACAGACAAATCGCGCCAGTACTCACGACCCCAACCGGCGACCGGCGAGAACGCCGCTGGCCCAAGCCCATTGGAAGTTAAATCCCCCCAAGTCGGCGTGAATGTCAACCATTTCGCCGGCAAAGTACAGGCCGGGCACCAAAAAGGATTCGAGCGTGTCGGGATTGATGTCCTCGGTGCGCACGCCTCCGATCGTCACTTCGGCGTAGTCAAAGGGCCTCGGCTCGCTGACTGCAATCGGCCAATTCGTCAGGCTCTGAGCAAGCTGCCAGCGTGCGCCCTTGCCGAGCTGATTAACCCGCTGCGCCGCATCAAACCCCAAATGATCCAAGAGGGGCCGCACCAATTTGCTGGAAAGCAGGCCAGCGAAACTCAGTTCGAGCGAGCGATGGGGATGGCGCTGCCAGCGCTCTTTGAGCAATTGGCTGATCGCTTCCGGGCTGCAGCCGGGGAAGAAATTGACCCGGAGTGCGGCTTGCTGCGCCCCCAACTCGGGCACCAAGCGGGCGCTGAGATTTAATATGGTAAACCCGGAAACCCCGTATTTCGTAAAGAGCAGGTCGTCTGTATCAACGGCCTCGCGCCCCCCTTTGAGTGTGACGCGCACTTCGGCCCGGACCTTAAGCCCTTGCATCCGAGCGACGTATTTTTCCGGGCTGATCAGCGGCACCAATCCAGGCTTGAGGTCAGTGAGTCGGTGCCCCAAGCCCACGGCCAAATCCATGCCCGAGCGGTCGGCTCCCAAGCGGGCGAGGCTGACGCCGCCGCTGGCCATTATTACGCGCCCACTGGTATAGCGCTGCCCCTCGGCGTCGCACAGTTCAAAGCGAGCCGAGCCAGAAGCGCGACCCATGCCCACCACCTTGGCATTGGTTTCGACGCGAACACCGAGACAGCGCATGCGGTCCGCGAGCAAATCGACGACTGACTGTGCTTGATCCGACACTGGAAAGAGGCGCTGCCGCTTCTCTTCGCGGAACTCGATCCCCAGATCGGAAAAAAATGCCAAGGTTTCATCCAGGCGGAATTGGTCTAACGCACTGCGGACAAAGCGCGGATGCGTGCCGTGGTAGTGCCTGAGATCGTCCGCTGCCCTATTCGTCAGATTGCAGCGCCCATTGCCCGAAATCAATATCTTTCGCCCCAATTTTCCACTGCCTTCAAGCAGGGTCACCCGCTCGCCCGCCTCGGCGGCGACAATGGCCGCTATCATCCCGGCGGCCCCGCCGCCAACCACTATGCAATCCCTTGATTTCAAGCCGGTTTACACATCACTAAAGTTATTATAAAAACAATAAGATAGATTGGCTTCGCCCTCCGGTCAAACCAAAGGGCCTTCAGTTTGACATACTCTCGTTTATTATCTAAGTTATTTGACTTTGGAAAAATTAAAAACGCGCTGAGTCAGGACATTCCATGGCAGACCAAACCGGGGCGGCGACGGCTTCAAGCGAGCAACAACCCGCATCCACTAGCCAAAGCCAACCCTCGATCTTTCCCACGCTCCAAGAAGAAGTCGAAACCTCGATCCGCAAAGAAGGTATTTCCTTTGTCTTTGAAAGCCGCTCCGTCTCTGCCGTGGTCCAATTTATCTACACGCCCATTGATGGAACCTTCGCCGATATCGAGTTGGAAGTCAACAATGGCGACCCAATCACCCCAGCCGAAGACGGCGGGATTGCCGTGGAAATGGGCGGCTCGGTTTGGCCAGCCAATAGCGAAGAAGTAGAGCGGCACTTCATCTCCTGCGAGCAAGTCGGCGATTGCGTCGAAGCCCGCTGGCAGTGGAAACTAGGAGAGGAACAAGCTAATTTTCTCTATCGGTTCCGCATCAGCGGCAAGTCGCTCGTCGTGGAAATCGAGGGCGGGCATGGCAAAGGCACCGGCCTCTCGCTCGGTCGCGTCACCGGGGCCTTGCACCCGCGCCTGATCGCCATTCCCTATTTCAACTTTGGTGATAACTACCCATGCATCCTCTGCACCTCGGGCTACTTCCTGTCTAGCTTTGTGGATTGGCACTACTCGCGTGCTTCCTCTCTGTACGCCCCGCCCGAAGCAGAATCTCAGCGCTTGGTCCAACTCAACGGTGGCTGTAGCTACGCCAGCCAAAGCGACGGCAAGCGCAGCGACTTTCAGGAACGCTGGCTCATAACGGTCTCCACCCAATACGAAGAAGTCCTCCCGGCCTTTTCCACGGCCGAGGCCGGGCAAAGCGATACGCTAGCCGACTGGGTCTGGTACAACATTCCCTATATCGACGCATCCCAAGAGAGCTACGTCGAGCTATACGAGAACATGCTCCAGCTCAAGCTGATGGGCATCGATCACCTGATAATCAACCACCCCAGCGAAACTTGGCACGACGGCGACGGCGATACTGCGCTCGCGGTGGAAGGTGCTGAGGCCAAAGGCGGCGAAGACGCCCTCAGCGAGTACCTCGAGGCCCTGTCGGACCTGGGATACAAAACCAGCCTCCAGGTCAACTACCACCACATGGCTACTACCAACTCGAATTGGCAGCCCGAATTAGCGGCTCAGCTCGCCGACGGCAGCCCAACCCCGACCGGACCTGGGCTGTACTTGCTCAAGCCGTCGGAAGCACTAGCGCGCGCACCCGAACACGCACGCACCATCATCGACAAATACCCCTGCGACGCCCTGTACGTAAGCGAACACGCCGAGGTCCCGCCCTGGGAATTCAACGACTTCAGCGCCGACGCGTCGGCAGCCGACAGCTTAGCGGGCAGCTATTCCCTGCAACAGAGCATCCTCCACTCCCAAGCCCAAGCTGGCTTAGCCATCGGGAACGGCGGCAATCACTGGTTCTACGCCGGCGTCCTGACCGGTTACCTCGCTCGCATGGTCGGGAACGATCCCAGCCGCATTCCGCCGCTGGTGGACTTCGACCTGCAAAATCTCCATCCCATTGAAACCGATGCGGGTCTAGGAACCATCGATCAGTACTTTGCCGGACACATCCCCCAAGGCGAAAAACACAGTCGCAGCACCTATCTCGACCGCTATCTCGCCGCTACCGCGGCCTTTGGCCACGCTTGTCTGCTCCCCGACCAGTTGGAATGGGGCATCGCCTCTGCGGTCAAATCCTATTACATGCTGCGCGAACTGCAAAAGCACTACCTCCGCGTCCCCGTGCGCGCCATCGCCTACTGCCACAACGACCAGTTTTTGGAGACTAACGATGCACTGCTTTCCGGCGCGTTTGCCCACGGACAGGTGCGGGTGACGTACGACAATGGCCTCGAAGTCTATGCCAATCTCGGCTGGGAGCAGCCTTGGACCGTCCACCGAGGCGATGTGGCCTACCTCCTTCCCCCAGGCTCGTTTTGCGCCTGGCAGGACTCATCGCTGCTGGTCTATTCGGCCGACGCCGGCTCGGGGCACATAGACTATGCTTCTTGCGAAGACTATTTATTCGTCGATACCCGAGGACAACGGGGGCAATTCGGCCCCGTAGAACTCGACGGTGCAGTCGCCATTAAAGAGCGCAAATGGGAAATTGACGTCGTGCCCTTTGGATGCCAAGCCGATATAGTAATCGACGTGGGCCAGTACTGGCCAGATCGCAAACTGCCCCCGTTGCGCCTGTTGGCCTTCAAGTCCGATGACGAGGATCCCGACGTCTATCGGGCCGATATGGAAGGAGACCGCGTCCGCTTCAAACCGCTGGAGGACGTAGTCACCTATCGCATCGCCTTGCCCGAGTGGATGGTCGAACCGGGTCGCTAGCACTTTGTCCGATTCAGCCGCCCCCTTTCTCCAAGCCTGTAGGGGCCAAGCGCCGGCAACGCCTCCGATCTGGATCATGCGTCAAGCTGGCCGCATCCTCAAGCCGTACCGAGAACTGCGCCAGCAGCACGGTTCCCTGCTCAAACTCTTCAAAACCCCCGAACTCGCCGCTGAAATTACCCTCATGCCGATCGATCTGCTCGGGGTTGATGCGGCTATTCTCTTTACCGACCTAGTGACGCCCTTAGAGGCGCTCGGCTGTGAGCTGACCTACGCACCCGGCCCTGTTTTCGCCCGCCCGATCCGCTCAGCCGCCGACATCAACGGCCTCCGCAACCCCGTCCCCGAGGACGACCTCGCCTACGTCTTAGAAGCTGCGCGCCTAGTACGCAACGCCTTGCCTCCCGCAGTTCCGCTCATCGGGTATGCCGGCGGGCCTTTCACCTTGGCCACTTGGCTAGTGGAAGGTAGCCATGCCAAGGACTTTCCCGCCTTTCGCCGCATGATCCACAGCGACCCCGCCCTCGCCCATCGGCTGCTCGACCTGCTCACCGACCTCGCCAGCCGCTTCTTGCGCGCCCAGATCGAAGCCGGTGCCCAAGCTGTCCAGATTTTCGACACTTCCATCGGTTTGCTGTCTCCGGCACAGTTCAACGAATTCGCCCTACCCTATGTGCGGCGAGTTTGCCGCAGCCTCGCCGCGCTGAATGCCCCAATCATTTACTTCCCGCTTGCCGGGGCGCAAAATCTGTCTAGCTTTGGCCGCGTCGGTGCCCACGTCCTAAGCCTCGATTGGCGCATCAATCTCGATGCAGCTTACGGACTGTTCGGAGACACCATGCCTTTGCAGGGCAACCTAGATCCCTGCGCCCTCTACGGCTCAGAGGCGAGCATTGCCAAGGCCGCTCAGCACATTCTAAAGCAGAGTCGGGGCCGCCCCCACATCTTCAACTTGGGGCACGGCGTCTATCCAGATACACCCTGTGAAAAGGTCAAATTGCTAGTGGATGTGGTCCACCAGTTCGCGCAAACTTGAAGGTGTACGGAGGATGGAACGCATGGAAGGCAAAGAAAAAGGCACGACGCGCCGGCACACTTTTTTCTGTATCAACAAAGAGCGGCACACCGCTTCGTCCAAGGTCATCGACGCCCAGCGCAAGGAGATTGATATCTTCGGTCGGCGGGTGCGCGGCTGGATCGTGACCACCGAAGAACCGGTTATCGACAAGGACATATCCCTCGACGAATCAACGCACGGAGCAATGCCCCACCGCGACCCAGAATAAGGGCACTAGCCCTTAGCGACCCCAGGAGAATTTGTTTTCCAACCAAGTGCCGATTTCTCGCGGCGGGTCGTTCCACTCCTCGCCTGGGCCGAGAAATTGCCCGCGAAAATCTTGGCGGGGGTCAAAGCTCGACCACAAGTTCGGGAACTCGTCGCGGAGCAATGTTTCTACTTGGTCGCTTATGCCTTGCGCGTGGTAGGAAATAACCTCATCGGCTTCGCTCTTGCCCAGCTCTTCGGTCAGATGCTTGGCCATCCCACTACTGGCGACAAAGGTAAATTCAATGGCCGAGTCTTCGGTCAGCTTTAGGTCGATGCGGTAGGCCGGATAGCTCAGTTTTAACCCCAATACGGACAGTTGTAACTGCAACCACTCGGCTTCGGTGACCTCGCGCGTGCTGTTCAGGGTGGCCCAGTCCAGTTCAGCTCTAGCCCCTAGGGGACTCAACAGGGCCAACGCGAGGAACGAACATATCGCCGTGCGGCTCAACGACATAGCACAACCGCCTTTCAAAAAACTGGAGCTGGCCCGACGGCCAACTCCCTCAAGCTGCGGAGGAAAAATTCTCTTCGATAAAACGGACGATGTATCGAAACGAGACCAAGCCAACCGGGCGGTCGTCATCGTCCAAGAGCGGCACGTGACGAAAGCCGTGGATACTCATCAAATGCAGCGCGTGCTGCACGGCCGCATCGGCCTTGAGCGCAGTGGGCCGCGGCGTCATTAGGCTCTCGATCGCTATCTGTTCCAAGTCGCCGATCAAGCCCGCCACCCGGTAGAGGATGTCGCGCTCGGTAAATATGCCGATTAACTGCCCGCGCTCGCTGGTTATTAACACGCAACCGACGTGCCGCTCCTTGAGCAATGAGATGACCTTGGCCAACGAAGTAGAAGGCGACACGCAGACCATCTCCTGCGGATTGAGCGCGGAAAGCGGCTCAGTGAAAATTTCTTTGTACTCCCCGCTTCCCCAATCTTGGTACGCTTCGCTCAGGCTCTGGCCGCACTCTTCGCAGATATCAACTCCAGGGATATTGTCGTACGAACACAAAGGGCAAATCAATGGTTCTTCTCCTATTCGACGACCCAAGTATCGCCCGCGCTAAACAAGGCCGCGAGGTCGCCTTCGCCCCGCTGTTGAGTCATCGCGTCGATTTGGTCGAACAGCAACTCAGTATAGGTTGGCCGGTCGAGCGCGCGCAACACTCCAAAGGGCAACGGCATTGACGGGTATTCCATCCGGCTGAGCATATAGGCGTAGCTGGCGTTCTCGCGCCTTTCGCGATGCACGACCAGCTCATCTGGGGCCACGTCGCTGAGTGCGACGACCTCGGGCTCGGTGCCGTTCATGCGGATGCCTCGGTCCCGATCCTTGCCAAAGATGAGCGGCTCCCCCTCTTCTAAGAACACGATATTGTCGTCGCGCACGTCTGAATCCGTGGTGTGTTCCCAAGCCGTGGGATTGAGCACGACGCAATTTTGATAGATCTCGACAAAAGCGGCCCCCTTGTGTTCGGCCGCTCGTCTGAGCACGTAGCTCAGGTGCTTGGTATTGGTGTCCTGCGAGCGGGCGACAAAGGTCGCCTCAGCACTCAGCGCCACGGATATGGGGTTAAGCGGATAATCGATGGACCCCATAGGGGTGGACGTGGTGCGGTGTCCTATCAGCGAGGTCGGCGAGTATTGGCCCTTGGTAAGCCCGTAGATGCGGTTGTTGAACAGAATAATCTTCAGATCGACATTGCGCCGCAGGCTGTGCAAGAGGTGATTGCCACCGATGGAAAGCCCGTCGCCATCGCCGGTGATGACCCAGACGCTCAAATCCGGGTTGGCCGTCTTAATGCCCGTGGCGATTGTGGGCGCACGTCCGTGGATCGAGTGAATGCCGTACGTATTCATGTAGTAAGGAAAACGGCTAGAGCAACCGATCCCAGAGACGAATACGAGGTTTTCCCGCGGGATCCCCACTTCGGGCAGCATCTTCTGCATTTGCGCCAAAATCGCATAGTCGCCGCACCCGGGGCACCAACGAACCTCCTGATCGGAAACGAAATCCTTGCGGCTTAACCCAGCCTCTATAACTGCTTCGGCCATCTCGCTCTCCCTGCTTTAGCTTAACACTTGGCGAATTTTGTCGGCCACTTCCCGAATTTGGAAGGGGCATCCCTGGACCTTATTCAACTTGACGACGCGCACGGGGAAGTGCGCTTGGACCAATAGGGCCAATTGGCCCAAGTTTAACTCGGGCACCAACACTTGCTTGTAGCGGCCGAGCACGTTGCCAAGATTGCGGGGAAACGGATTCAAGTAGCGCAGGTGCGCGTAGGCCACGTCGAGGCCCTCGTCCTGAACCTGCTCAACCGCGGCGCGAATGGCACCGTAGGTCCCACCCCAGCCCAAGACCAGCAGGTCTCCCTGGTCGGGGCCGGTCACTTCCAACTCGGGAATGAAATCGGCAATGCCGCGGATTTTGTCGGCCCGGACGCGGACGATGCGCTCGTGGTCCTCGGGCGCGTAGGAGACATTGCCCGTCACATCCTGCTTGCCCAAACCGCCGATCCGGTGCTCCAGCCCCGGCGTCCCCGGCAAGACCCAAGGCCGGGCCAAAGTCTGCGGGTCTCGCATGTAGGGTTGGTAGTCATCGGGATCGGTGTACGGCTCGGCATCAATGGCCGCGATTAAATCCGGGTCTGGTATTTTCCACGGCTCGGAGTTGTTGGCCACGTACCCGTCGGACAGAAGAAAAACCGGCGTCATGTAGCGAACGGCAATGCGGAAGGCCTCGACGATCATGTCGAAGCATTCACTCGGGGTCGCCGGAGCAATGACCGGGATCGGGCTTTCGCCGTTGCGTCCGTAGAGCACCTCCAGCAAATCGGCCTGCTCGGTCTTGGTCGGCAAGCCCGTGCTGGGGCCGCCGCGCTGGACGTCAATGACCACCAGCGGCAACTCCATAACTACGGCCAAGTTGATCCCCTCGCTCTTGAGCGCAATCCCCGGGCCGCTGCTGGCAGTGGCTGCGAGGCTACCGGCAAAGGACGCGCCAATCACCGATCCCATGGCTGCGATCTCGTCCTCGGCTTGGAACGTCCGCACGTCGAAGTTTTTCAGCGCGGACAAACCCTCTAGGATGGTGCTGGCTGGCGTGATGGGATACGAGCCGTAAAAGAGCGGTTTGCCAGCCTTTTGTGCGGCCGTAACCAGCCCCAAGACAATTGCCTCATTGCCAGTGATCCGCTTGTACACCCCCGGCTCGACAATCTCCCGCTTCGGCACCGAGATCTGCGTCTGAAAGGTTTCGGCCGTTTCGCCGTAGTAGTAGCCCGCTTTCAAGGCTCTCGTATTGGCCTCAACTACCTCGGGCCGACCAGCGAACTTGGTCTCGTAGAACTTGAGCGTGTAGTCGAGTGGCCGGTCGAACATCCAGAACACTAAGCCTAAGACAAAGGCATTCTTGCACATGTCCTTGGCTTGGTTGCTCATGCCCTCGATGTCGGCGAGGGCATTGCGGGTCAGGGTGGTCAAGGGGACCGGATGTACGTCGTAGCCGCTGAGGCTGCCGTCTTCAAGCGGGTTTTTCTCGTACCCGGCCTTGCGCAGGCCATTGCGGTTGAACGGATCAGTATTGACGATGATGGTCCCACCCGGTTCGAGATCGGGCAAGTTGGCTTTGAGCGCGGCTGGGTTCATCGCCACTAGCACTTGGGGCGAATCGCCCGCGGTGTAGAGATCGTTGGCGGCAAAATTGACCTGATAGCCGCTCAAGCCGGGAATGGTTCCGGCCGGAGCGCGGATTTCAGCGGGAATGTCGGGAAAGGTACTGACGTCGTTGCCCACCACGGCTGAAGTATTGGTAAACTGCCCACCGGTTAGCTGCATCCCATCGCCCGAATCGCCGGAAAATGAGATGACTACAGATTGGCGCTCTTCTTGCGAGTATTCTCGCTTACTCCTAGGTGCCGATGGGGCCACGATTTCGACCATGCACACGACCTCCTTAAAAAGAAAAAAATCTCAATCCGCAGCGCATGCTCAGGCTCCCTCTTTGGTGCGAGCGATGCGCTCGGGATCGGGCGGCAAATTGTAAATGTCTTCGGGGAATTGATCGGTGAGAAAGCGGATGACCTCGTGTTGGGGCAAATTTCCCTTTATGCGGCCGTCTTTATCTACAATTGGCACGTTGCGGTAGTCGCCAGCATTCATCAGCCGCAGGGCGCTACTGATCGGCTGCTGAGCATCCAAGCTATGCGGATCGCAGGTCATTAATTCGGCCACCGGTCGCGTCCACGTCGCCGGCTGGTCCGTTACCTTGGTGAGCACATCGCGCTCGGTAAAAATCCCCACCAAGCGACCATCCTCTTCCACCAGCACGGCACTGACGTGTTGGTGGCGCATTTTCTTAAGTACGTCAAGTACCGACTCTTGCGGCTCGCATAGGGCATACCCGTCCAAGTCCAGATGGCCGATGACTTCTTCTTGTAACTTCTGCACGACCTTCATTAGAAAGCCCCTTTCTCGGGGCCTAGATACCGCATCATTCACCTCGTTTACTTGAATAACTATATCCAATTTAAGATAGATAGGAGCGATACATCTCGCAAGATAATACGTCGCAACGACATTGCGGTTTTTAGCACGCCAAATCCACCACCCAATCCGCAGCCGCCCGCACCATCGGATGCTGTTCGGCCACGACGACCGTGTTCCCCCGCTCCACTAACTCCCGCAAGACCCCAACCATTGCGCACACATCTTCTGGATGATCGCCGCTGGCCGGGTCGTCAATCAGCACCCAAGTGCGCCGGGAAGTCCGCGTCGATTCGAGCGCCAGCCGCAGCCGCAACCATTCCCCCCGCTCCAACCCTTGCACCTCCTGCCCCAAAAGCAGATAGCCGAGGCCGCAGCCGATAGCTGCCTCCAGACGCGGGCGAATTGGATCGTGCCGGACAAAGTGGGCACAAGCCTGTTCCAAGGTCATGCCCAACACATCGGCGATGCTCGCGCCGCGCAGAGTTACCTCGCAGGTTTCGTCTCGGTACCTACGGCCTTCGCAAGCGGTGCACACCAGCGCTATATCCTCCAGAAACTCCAAATCGAAGTAGCATTGGCCGCGGCCTTCGCAGCTCGGACAACGGCCTCCTGGTCGATCCAACAGGAAGGTGTCCCGGCCCCAGCCACGCGCCGTCGCAGCCAGTGATGCGGCATATAAATCGGCGACGCGCTCGAAAAGGCCCAACCCCTCCAAAACCGTGGCCTTGCCGCTCGGAGCTTCCACCGTTACAACTCGACTGTTCCTCGGCATACCAGCGGCAGCGTACTCGACGGACCGCCCCTTAAGCAATGGCAGCAAGACCTCGTGCAGCAGGCGAGTCTTACCGCTGCCAGAAGCCCCACATACGCAGGTCAACTTCCCGTGCGGCAGCTCAATGGCAAGCGACCCGACCACACCATTCCCGCGAATGGCCAACGCGGGCTTAACTTGCTCGGCGACGCGCTCCCCATCCGTTTCATCCCACCCAACCTCCGTCGCCTCCCCTACGCGCACCTGTCCCTCCGCAAATACCCAAACCTCGTCCGCGACCGCCACGAGTTTAGGCGTGTGGTCCAACAACAGAGCCGTATTGCCGCCAGCGACTAGCCGACGCAGACCCTCGGCGACCGCGTCCAGCATCCCCCCGGATAACTGGCTGCCCAAACCTTCTAAAATGTAGAGGATGCCCGTCAGTCCGCTGCTGAGACAGGACGCCAATTGCAGGCGCTGCCACTCGCCAGCCGCCAGCGATTCGAGCCGGCGGCGCAACGGCAGGTGCCCTAGTCCCAAGCCGCAGGCCTCGGCAAGCGCAGTCTCTACTTTGGCGTGCCCCTGAGTCGCATCCAGCCAATCGCGTAACGAGCCGAGAGGAGCGTCCATCAGCTCGTTCATAGTGCGACCGTTTAGGGTCACCTGACTGGCCAAGGGCTGGCCCGCGCCAAAGTCAGCCGTGGCCAGCGGCTCGTACTGGTGGCCGCATTCGCCGCAAGTCGGCTGCTGATTCAAGTGCATCATCTCGCCGATCCCATCCACCCAAATCACCGTCTGCCCCGAGGAAATAGAGCGGCTCACGCGCACAGCTTCCAAAAAGCGCACGCTGGCATTCGGGTCCGGCACCAAGCGGTCCACCACGACGTGTACCTCGCTTTCGTCGCTTGGCAATGCTGGCCCGTCGCCTTCCAGTCGCTGAACCTGGCCGTCGATTGCGACCCGGGTAAACCCGGCCTGCACGAGTTGTTGCCACATCCCCTCGTTCCGCAGAGCCAACGGGGCCAGCACCAAACAACGAGTATCTGGATGGACGCGGGCGACCTCGCGCTCGACCTCATCAGCCGCATAGCTGTGACAGCGACCGCCGCATTCGAGGCAGTGCATCTGTCCCTCTTCCAGCATGATCTGCGCCAAAATCCCGTCTAGCTGCAAGTAGTCTCCGACCGTGCGTCCACGGCGCGGTGCTCCCAAATAAATGGCCGGTGGCAAGCCCGAAATTTCTTCTACATCCGCACGCGCCGTCCCGCTGACGCTTTCGCGTTCGGTCGGAGACAATGCCTGCATATAGCGCCGACGGCTCTCCGCGTACAGGATGTCTAAGGCCATGGCGCGGCGACCACTGCTACTCCGACCGGTAAAGCAGATAATCCGGCCCAACGGCAAGTCCATATCGACATTGGCCAAACCGCCCGCCCGTGCACCGCGCACGCAAAGGGTAGCGTTCACGGATTGGCCTGCATCATGGAATCGATTTTCGCCTTTAAGCGCGCATCGTCGGGATCGCGCGCGTGCAAAAACGCCCAGTGGGCTTCCGCTTCATGAGGACGCCCCAAGCGCAATAGCACTTCCCCACGCCGATAGTGCGCTTGGGCGTGGTCGGGATCGAGTTCGAGGGCTTGGCCAAAGGCATTTGCCGCGGCTTGGTCATCCCCCTGCTTGGCATACACCAAGCCGAGATTGAAATGCGCTCGGGCATAGCCAGCGTCGAGCGCGAGGGCCTTGTGGAAATGCGCGGCAGCCTCGGCCCATTGACCGAGGCGATAATAGCACAGACCGAGGTTGTTGTGCAGGCCGGGCGCGGGCCGGGCGCGACTAAAGACTGCAATCGCCGCCTCGTACTCCCCAGCGCCGAAGAAATCCAACCCGCGTCTAATGTCCGAATCGCCGCCTTCTTGCTGCGCCAATACGGCTGTTAGGCCAGAAGCGGCGGGAGCAAACGACGGGTCAATCCGCAGCACCTCGCGGAACATGCTCTCGGCCGCCGCCCAATCCCCTTGGCGTTGGTACAAGGCACCGAAATTATAGTAATCTACCCGTTTGCGGGTCAGCCGCTCAGCCCCGGCGTCCCGATAATTAATCGGCAACGCGACGAAGGCCACCAACAGGCACGACCCCAGCAACCGACGACGCGAACCACCCCCTACCCAAGTCGCAACATTCGCAATCCAACAAGCGGCGTAGAGCAGAATTACCGGCACGACAGGCAAGCGGTATTCCGAGGACGTGAAAAACAGCAGGCACGCGGCCAGATAGCTCGCCAGATACAGATCGAGCAGAGGAGAACGACGACTAGTAGCCCAGCCCACGACCGCCAGCGGGGCCACTATCCCCCACCCCAGAACGCACCAACGCAACAAGGGTACAAAATCCCGCGCCAAGTACAAACTCAGGTTGTTTTGTGCCTCGACTCCGTTCCAGAACATGTAGAGTTTTCGGCCTTGTAGCGCCAGATACGCGAGGGGATTTTCCACGGCAAAGCGCAAGCCAGCCACAAGCCAGTATCTGGAGGCTTGAGCCGGAGTCAGTTCCCGGCCCGTGCGTGCCTCGGCCTCGCGGATAAATGCCTCGCGCTCCAAGTCCGGCTCGGCGCTGGGCAGGAAATCGACCTGTGCATAGATGCCGTTGGCCTCGGGGTGGTTACCCACGTAGAAATTCATCCCAGCCGAGGACGTGGTTAGCAGCCACTCCCCTCCGACGAGATAGTTGCGGCAAGCCACTGTGCCCACTACGAGACCGCAGCCCACGGCCACCAACCCCCACTGCCGCCAACCGCGCCGTCCCCCCTGCGCGACAAACCAGCCTGCGACTGCCGCGACAAATAGCAAGACCATGGGCCGCGCCGTAGCCGAAAGCCCCAACAGCAGGCCCGCGCCCAACAGCCAACGCGCCGCACCTTGCGCGTGCACCAAGCAATACAGGGCCGCGAGATTCAAAAAGGTGATCGGCGCGGCGGTCAGCAGCGTCCCGTCGTAGAATACATACGGCTGGTAGATCGCCGCCATGCCCGCGGCCAACAGCCCAATCTGCACGCTCCACAGTTTCCGACCCAGCGCATAGATCAAATAGCAGCTTCCCGTCCCCAGCGCCGCCTGCACCAAGCCAACCCACCAGTATTCAGCGCCCAAAAGCGCGTAAATGGCGGCCAAAAAGTAGGGGTAAAAAGGATTCATAAAGAAAGGCTGGTTGCCCAGCCAATCGCCCGCGACAATGGCTCGGGCGCGGCGGTCGTAGAATTCGGAGTCGATCAGGAGCACATCGAAGAGCGGCGTGTCAACCGCTTGATAGAGATAGGCTAGGCGCACACCGAAAGCAGCGATTAGAATCGCCCAGAGAATGGCCCCTTCTCGCCTCAGCTGCACCGCGCCGATATCGATAGTCCGCATACTACCAATATAGCCGGAATCCCCGGTGCTGGCATGGCTCCCGCTTCCTTGACTTGGCCGCTGCGCTATCTCAAGCTATGGCCTTACTTCGCACCGCAAACAAAAGGCCCTGTTTACATGCGATTGTCCTATAATGAAATTCGCGCCCGCGCCGCTACATTTGCCCAAGAGTGGGCTGGCGCTGGTTATGAGAAGGGGCAGACCCAGCTTTTCTATCGCGATTTTTTCGATGTCTTTGGCATGCCGGTGCGTCGAGTTGCCGCGTTTGAGGAACCCGTTAAACTGCTCGGCGACCAGCGCGGCTTTATCGACTTGTTTTGGAAGGGAGTACTGCTCGTCGAGCAGAAAAGCGCTGGTCGCGATCTCACCAAGGCCAAGAGCCAAGCCCTGTCCTACTTTCCCGGCCTCAAGGACGCTGACCTGCCACGCTACATCCTGCTGAGCGACTTTGCGACGTTTGAGCTATACGACCTCGACGAAGACGAAAGCATCGCCTTTGCCCTCGCCGACCTGCCCAATCACGTCGAAAAGTTCGGCTTCATCTTGGGCGTACAGAAGCGGACCTTCCGCGACCAAGACCCAGTCAACATCAAAGCGTCCGAGCGCGTTGGCGACCTGCACGACGCGCTGGCTGCCTCCGGCTACACGGGCCACGATCTAGAGCAATTCCTCGTCCGCATCGTATTCTGCTTCTTCGCCGATGACACTGGCATTTTCGAGCCACGCGACATTTTCCTCGACCTGTTGGAAAATCGGACGCGGGAAGATGGCTCGGACCTCGGCGGTTGGCTGGCACAATTGTTCCAAGTGCTCAACACGCCCGAAGACCGCCGTTCCAAAACCCTCGACGAAGACCTTGCCCGCTTCCCCTACGTCAACGGCGACCTGTTCCGCGATCCGTTACTCATTCCCTCGTTTGATTCCGCCATGCGCCAGCGGCTCATCGACGCTTGCCATTTCAATTGGTCCGACATCTCCCCGGCGATTTTTGGCTCGCTCTTCCAGTCGGTGATGGACAAAGACGAGCGCCGGAAGAAGGGCGCACACTACACCACCGAACAGAACATTCTCAAGGTCATTGAGCCGCTGTTTCTCGACGAGTTGCGCACGGAGTTTCGCCGCCTCCAGTCGCGCCGCGACAGCCGCCGTATCCCCGAACTAATTGCCTTTCAGCAGCGGCTTGGCACTCTGCGATTTTTTGATCCGGCCTGTGGCTGCGGCAATTTTCTCATCATCGCCTACCGCGAGTTGCGGGCATTGGAAATCGAGGTACTCAAAGAGATTCGCCCGCACGGCCAGCTCGACGTTTTAGCCGAACTGCTTTCGGTGGTCGATGTGGATCAGTTTTACGGCATTGAGTTGGGGGAGTTTCCGGCACACATCGCCGAAGTGGCGCTGTGGATGATGGACCATATTATGAACAACCGGCTGAGCTTGGAGTTCGGCCAGACGTACACGCGCATTCCGCTGGAGAAGTCGCCACACATCCAGCACGGCGATGCGCTGGAGACGGACTGGAGCAAACTGCTGCCGCCGGAGAAATGTTCCTACGTACTCGGCAATCCGCCGTTTATAGGCGCAAAATTCCAATCGCCCGAGCAGCGCGAACAGGTGCGTCGCATCGCCGTGCTGGGCAAAAGCGGCGGCACGCTCGACTACGTCACCGCTTGGTTTATCAAGGCTGGCGAATACGTGCAGCAGAGCGCAGCGCGGATCGGCTTTGTGGCGACCAATTCCATCACGCAAGGCGAGCAGGTCGCGCAACTCTGGCCGATCTTGTTCGACCGCTGCAAGCTGGACATCGCTTTTGCCCATCGCACTTTTGCTTGGGGATCGGACGCTCGCGGCATGGCACACGTTCACGTCGTCGTTATCGGACTGGCCGAACGGGGCGATGCGCCGAAGGAGAGGCGGCTGTTTTCCTACGACGATCCCAAGAGCGACCCACAAGAAAGCGAACATGCGGCTCTCTCGCCCTATCTGTTCGATGCTGGCGGACTAGCCGACTCACGGGTTGTGATAAAAGAATCGGCCCAAGCTCTGAATGGGCTGCCGAAACTTATCATCGGCTCCAAGCCCATTGATGGCGGTCACTACATTTTCAACGCCGACGAGCGCGCCGCTTTTCTACGAGAAGAACCGGATGCCGAGCCGTATCTGCGGCCTTTTGTGGGAAGCCGTGAGTTTTTGCAGGGTGGTGAGCGCTGGATATTGCACTTGGCCGATGTGCCGCCCCAAGTGCTGAAGACGCTGCCAAAAGTCCGCGAACGCATAGCCGCTGTCCGCGCCTATCGGTTGGCAAGCAAAAGCAAACCGACTCAAGCACTAGCTGAGACGCCGACGCTCTACCACGTCAACGTCATTCCTACCGCGCCGTTTTTAGTCGTGCCGAGGGTCAGTTCAGAAAGGCGGGAATATGTCCCCATTGCTTGGATGGAGCCACCGACTATTCCAAGCGATGCTGTGGAAGTAGTGGAAAACGCCAGCAAACCTCTATTCGCCCTGCTCACCTCCGCCATGCACGTAAGCTGGCTGCGCTATATCGGCGGGCGGTTGAAAAGCGATTACCGCTACTCCATCGGCCTCGTGTATAACACCTTTCCCCTACCCACCGTCCCTGCAAAACGCCTACAGCGTCTCGCGCCCCACGCCGACGCCGTCCTCGCCGCCCGCGCCAACCATTCCGACGCAACGCTGGCAGACCTCTACGACCCCGACCTCATGCCCGCCGACCTCCGCAAAGCACACCAAGCCCTCGACCGCGCCGTCGATAGACTCTACCGCCGCAGCGCCTTCACCTCCGACCGCGAGCGCGTCGAACATCTATTTGGACTGTACGAAAAAATGCTGGTGCCGCTGACGGCCAAGGCCAAGCCGAAGCGGCGGAGGAGGACGTAGTCGGGAAGCATTGATGGGCATCGAAGGACGGGGCATCACGTGCGTTGTATGTCGTCGTAAAAAACAAACGGATCGTAGTGGTGAGAATCTTTATCAAGAAGACACAAAAAACGCCTCGCCAAGAAATTAATTTGGCACTATAACGTGCAAAGGAGATACTGCCATGAGCAAAGTCAGCGACTTGCACAAGCAATGGCTCCAAACGCCCGAGTATCAAGCAGCGTACCAAGAGCTTGGACCAGAGTTCGAGTTGGCTCGCTTGCTGATCGAGACCCGTACCAAGGCTGGCCTCACGCAAGCACAGCTCGCCATGCGTATGAAGACGACGCAATCCGTCGTCGCTCGCCTTGAGAGCGGGCGCGTCCATCCATCTTACAAGACCCTAGAGAAAATCGCCCAAGCCACCGGCACCCGACTCAGCATCCGCTTCGAGGCTACCGGGGATGCGGCGTGAATTCTCAATTATTTCGCTGGATCACTTCCTAGGAAACGGAAGATTCCTCGACGAGCGGCTCAATAGCACTGGTGTCAATCGAGGCGCGAGCGAGATCAAGATCGTACATCCGCTGGAGGTTCAGCCAGAACTCGGGGGTCATCCCTAGAGCTTGTCCGATCCGCAGTGCTGTGTCTGCCGTAATCGACCTGCGGCAGTGGACGATTTCATTAATTCGTATTGGGGGCACCCCAATGGCTTTGGCCAGACGGTACTGACTGATGCCGAGCTCTTCTAAAATCTCCGCCAAATGTTCTCCCGGATGGATCGCAGACGTTACGGTCATTGTCTTTCTCCTCAATTATTGTCAATCACGGCGTCACGGCTGCAAAACCCAATAGTGAAACGAAACAATTGGCCGCAAATCGCCGCCAAAGTGGATCGGCCGCATCTCAAGCTCGACGCGGCCGCTTACATCCGAGGCCGCTAGCTGGCCGACGACTAGTTCGAGCCACTGACGGCCCCGCCCCCCCGGTAGTTCTACGTTGGCGATCTTCTTCCCATTAGCGAACACCGCAAAGTGCTGAGCAATCCCCGTAACCGTCCGCATAATCACCATCGCCGGTTGGCCAGCATTCAGCGCCACCTCCATTCGCTCACCCCCTGTTACCGTCCGGCCCCCGTCGATGTACACAGCCCGGGGATCGTTGGTAGCGCTCAGCGCCATCAACAGATTCGCCTCGCCGCTACCGGGCACCCACACCGTCGATTGGTAGCCGTGCCGACGTTCGCTTGCCAAATCGGCCACATCCACTTTATCAACCACCCGCCAGCCCTCCGCTAAGAGCGTCCGGTTGCGGATGGCCTCGCCGCTGAGGTCAGCAGTCCAATGCGCCTGATACAACACCTTCTCCGCATCTATAATCGACGGCTCAAAGACGCGAATGCGGTGCAGCGGTTGCAAAAAGAGACCCTCGGGGAAATTGAACCAATTGGGAAAAATGGCGAAGTACTGCGGCCGCTGCTCCGGCGGCATGGCTTCCAAGCGCTCGAATAGCGACCCACTCCCGTGCCGCCAAGGCGCGCTGTTCCCGGCCGTGGTCAACCCGACTAAGTCGATGGTTTGGCGGCCACTGAAGTAGCGCAGGGCACCAGCGTCGTTGACGGCGATGCGCGCATCGGGCGGTAGTTCGGCGTCTATAAAGCGCGCCATCTCGACCTGCTGATTGCGGATATCGCTGCAATTTTCCCCGTACGCAACCGCGAAAAACCCCACCGACATCAACCCCCACAAGCCAAAAAAGCAAACCAATCCCCGCGCCAGCTTGCGACCCCATTCCCCCCCAACCGCGTCCAAGCGCCCCAAGCCCAAGGCGGCAAAGAGAATGTAGAGCGGCAAGAAAGGCTGCTGGTAGCGATTGAAGTGGGCGTCGTATTCGACGAGGGTGCAGGTAAGTAAAACGCCGCCGACAAACCACGCCCCACCCAGTGTCGCCACTCCGAGCTTCCTCTCGGACAACTCGCCCCAGAGCCGATAGCTTAGCTCGCCTAAAAAGAAGAGCGCGACAAACGGGGCAAACACCATCCGGCGATAGTTGCCGTCGTACGCGTATAAATTGACGCTGGTCTGATGCCCCAGCGACCCCGCGAGAATTCCTTTGACAAATTCGGCGAAGTCGAAAAAGACGGCCCGGACCTGCTCGGGCAACGAGCCGTGCGGTTCGGCAAAGCGCCATTTGGCCTCGACCCCAGATGCCCCAGCCTCTCCCGTATACCAAGCCAACAGTAGAGCCTGGATCACGTACGCCCCCAAAGGCACCCCCCACTGCCAATTCAACGCCCGGCGATAGGCGACTAGCGCCAGCAGCAGCAAGACCAAGGCGATCCCCTCGGGCCGCGCCAACACCAACAAGGTCGCTGCCAACGGAGCGCACCGGTCTTCTATTAGGTACAGATACAGGGTTAGCAAGATGGCGCAGGCAAAGAGGCCGATCGCCATGCCGCTGTAGTAGCCCCACAGCAGCGGGCCGCACAACAAGAACATCAACGCGGCCACCCAGCCGCTGAAAGACCCACTCAACTTGCGGCCCAGCAACAGAAGTAACCAAGCGCTCAACCCGAGCCACACAGCCCCTAATGCCAACGCGTACAGCGCAATCCCCATCCCATCCAGCCCCAACCAAAAGCCCGGAACCAGCAACAAGGTGTACAGCAGACTAGTCGCGCCAGCCGTTGGCTCCGCGCCGGTATTGTATTCGAGGAAGTATCCTTGGGCGGCTTGCCACGCGTATTGGAAATAGATGAAGGAATCGTCCAGCGGCAGGGCCAAGCGACCGCCTGTGTGGTAGAGCATAGAGGCCACAAAGAGCAACAGCCACAACAGAGCTAGGCCCCAAAGAATGGCCCCCTCTCGTCGAATGGCGTCCATCACCTATTCGTCCGCACGCTTGCCAATTGTATCCGCGAGGTGATCCATCAAATCATCCAGTGCCTGCTGCGATGCGCGACCCGAATCGCGCGTTTTGCACGCACCGCATGGGATAATTGCGCCGCGCCGAAGTCTGGTGAAATTGCGTGAACCTCGGTCGGACACCCAAATGCCCCTACCGCATCCCAGTTCATATCGTCTGCCGTAATTAGCACAAAATTGGGTCTATTCATACATTCTTATCTCCATCCGAACCCATTGGAAAAACTATGCGCTCACCTTATTCCCTGCTCTCGTGCCTACTCGTCCCGGTCGCTCTTTACGCGGCCCCTCCCTTTGACCACGGCCCCTTCGACCAAGTGCTGCAAGAGTACGTGGATGACCAAGGCTTGGTCCGCTAC
The DNA here is from genome assembly GCA_022825835.1 of Candidatus Latescibacterota bacterium. GTDB lineage: Bacteria > Latescibacterota > UBA2968 > UBA8231 > UBA8231. The sequence continues at coordinate 15,462 of JAJDVZ010000099.1, read as the reverse complement.
GCTGCCCTAGCCAGAGACCGCGCCCAACTCGACTCCTATGTCGATAGCCTCGGCCTCTATAGCCCCGCAAGCCACCCCGACCGCTTCCCCACCCGCGAACACGAACTCGCCTACTGGATCAATGCGTACAACGCCTTTACTCTGCGGGGCGTCATCGACGCCTATCCCATCGCCAGCGTCAAGGATGCCTTTGTGCTCAGCGGTTTTTTCAACCGCCAGACCTTTGTCGCTGGGGGACGCGAAATGACGCTGGATCACATTGAAAACAAAATCATCCGCCCAACCTACCAAGAGCCGCGCATCCACTTTGCGGTCAACTGCGCGGCCCTGAGCTGCCCGCAACTGGACAACCGGGCCTTTACCGCCCCCGATCTCGACGCCCACTTGGAACGAGCGCTAACGCGCTTTGCCCAAGACCCCAACCACGTGAGCCTGCAAGAGAATCGGCTCCACCTGTCCAAAATTCTCGACTGGTACGGAGAGGACTTCACGGCTTGGTTTCCACCCAACCGCCCCAATCCCGAAGACATGCCTACCATCGTCAACTACCTGCGCCCGTATCTTCTCCCGGACCTAGCCGCTAGGCTGACCGAAGATATAGCCATCGAATACAACGAATACGACTGGACGCTCAACGAGCTAAAAGAAACGGGAAGCCCCCGCCCAGCGGCAGACTCCCCGTAATCGTCCCAACGCGATTTGAAAGTTTTATAAGAAAAACGGATTGTGCTCCCGTTCTTCGCCGACGGTAGTGGCCGGTCCATGACCGGGAAAGAGCGCAACGTTTGCGTCTAGACCGAGCAGCTTTTCGGCCACTGCTTGGCGCTGCATCCGGTAGTTGTCCACGCTGCGAGTGCCCCCAAGTGAACCCGCGAAAAGCGCGTCCCCGACAAAAGCCATTTCCTCGTGGACTAAGCTGATGCCACCCGTCGTATGACCGGGCGTGGCGCGCACCTCAAAGCGCAATTCGCCGATAGATACGACGTCGCCTTCGGCTAGTTCTCCCTCTATTTGACCGGCCAAGCTGCCCGTTAGGGCCAAATCGCCGCTGTGGATTCGCGTTGGCGCATTCGTGGCCCGACCAATCTCGGCGAGGGCGCTGATGTGGTCTTGGTGCCCGTGCGTCAGCAAGATATGTTCGACCGTCAGCCCAGAAGCGGCCAAGCGCTGGAGAATCTTATCCGCGTCGAACCCCGGGTCGATGATCGCGGCTCGACCCGTGGCTGTACAGCCGACGATGTAGCCGTTCATCAGAAAGCCGCTGCCGAGCACCATCATCTCCACCTGCGCTCCGGCAATCGAGCGGCTCGCTGGATCGCTCGGGAAAAACGCCTGCACTGCGCTCGCCTGCAATTTGCCCGGGTGTAAGCCGAGTGCTTGGGCCAGCCGTTCAATGGCATCTGCGGCCGGAACCAGTTCGTAGTCTTCGATTTTTGCAATATCCCCGGCAGTCAGCCCCACCTGATCGGCCAGTGCTGCAACTGCAATCTCCTGCCCGCGCCGGGCCTTGCCGACGACGTCGCCGAATTCATCCTCTAATTGCGTGTACATGTTCCCTCAGTATGCAGGCTCAACGGAGCCGGCTTGCAAAGTGCCCAAAAACTCATCAAAGCTAGCGACCCATTGCTCGACGGTCTGGGCTGGCCCTGTCATCTTGAAAAACACTGTACCCGAGCGGTGGACGGCAATGGCCCCAAGCATCCGGGAGTCAGCTTGGGGCGTTGTGTCCCCCATCCCCATTCCCGCAGAGAAGGTGCCGCTGATATCGAGTCCGGTTATCTCGATGTCCCCCATCTGCCTTGTCCAACGCCGCCCTTGAGCCGGTTGGCCATCCCCCTCGGTGAACTGGCCGTGCCAGCGCTCGATGTTGGCCTCCACGCTTCCGCCTTGCCCTGGGCCAAAGAAAAAGATGCCCAGCGTCGCTTCGCCGGCCGGGCCGGGCAGGCCGTATTGAGCCACCCGCATGGAGCTGGACGGCTGCTGCGCCACCCAGCCTTTGGGAGCCACCGCGCTGAGTGGTCCCAGCGCCTGTCGACCGCTCGCCTGACTCAAAGCGGGTGCTGGTGTTGCACTGGTTGTGGAGCGGGCAGTGAGTCCCCGCTCAGCCATGGCCGCCGCCGGCTCTTGGTCGCTGAAATTTTGGCTGCACCCGATGGCTCCGAGGATCCCAGCAAAGATCCACGCAGGTCGCCCCCAAGATCGAAGAATATTCTTTAGCATCGCATTCCCCCAAGCAATGAAGCTGACGAGACGAACTTAGAGCGCGAGAATAAGGCCGTTCTCGCACGTACTGTCAACTTTCTCTCAGCGTGCTTTTTGCACAGACTGTGGTTTGACAAACTGGTTCTATAGCGGTTAAGATAGCCGCCAAATTGCACCTGATTCCCTAGCCTATGTTGTACCACCCATATTTCTCGTTGGGTCGCAGCTTCCTCCTTGCGATCCTTTTGCTCTCAGCCGGACCCGCGCACGCCGCAGACGACCTTCCGCGCATCCACCGCATTGTCATCCACGGCCTTGAGCGCACCAACGAACAGGTCATTCGCCGCGAACTGCTCTTTGCTGCAGGTGATGTCCTCGATTCCACCCGCGTTGCCGAGACAGAGCGCAACCTGCGGCGCTTGCTGTTTATCGGCGAAGTACAGATTCGCTTATTCGACCGGCCCGAAGGCGTCGAAGTAACGGTCTCGGTAGAAGATCTCTACTCGCGCGCCTTGTCCCCCTTAATCTCAGGACAAATCGACGAACTGAGCTTCGGCGCGGTCGCGCTCGACTATAATTTTCGCGGCCGCGGCCAACGCCTGCGCTTGGGCTTTGAAGACCGGGCCATTTCCGGTCCTTGGGCCGAATTGCTCTTCGCCGAACCACGCCTCAACGGTAGCCGACGCGCCTTGGCGGCCCAACTCGCCGCAGGTGCTGAAGGCCATGCCCATGCCCTAACTTTCTCGCAGCCTTTTGCCACCCTAGCCGATCGCCGCGCCTATGGTTTTTCCCTGTTCAGCCAACAGGCCATGCAGCGCTTGTACTCGGAGGGCCAGCTCGTAACGCGCTATCAAGACGCACTCGACGGCGGCCGCATTTGGCTGACTCGCTCCTATGGCGAACAGACGAAGGTGCGTCCCTCAGTGCAATTGCAGGTTTCCCGTCGCCGATTTACCGCACGCACAGGCGACGGATACGCACCCTCCGACCGGACGCGGACCGCGCCGAGCGTCGGCCTTATCGTGTGGCATCCCCGCTATAAGCGCACCCGCTACATCCGCAACTTAGGCCCACTGGAAGACTTACAAACGGGCAGTTGGCTGTCGCTGCGTTGGGGCTTCGCCCATCGTTCATTAGGAGCGGATCAGACCTTTTCCTTCTATCAGGCGCAGCTAGCCCCCCGATTCGAGCCGACCAAGCACAGCTACGCCGAACTGACCTTGTTCACCAGCGCGTACCGAGGCGAAGGGAAATTTTACAACCTCCTAGCCTCAGCATCCGCGACCGCGTACTTCCGGCTGGGAGTGGCTCATTCGCTCGCCTTGCGCACCGCTTGGGAAGCACTGCACCGCAGCGAGGACGCCGACCAGCTCCTCCTCGGCCTAACGCGCGGCTTGCGCGGCTATGCCCCTCGGCGCTACGACGGCACTAGGCGCGTAATTTTTAACGTAGAAGCGCGGCCCACTTTGATTCGCCGACCTTGGTACACCCTCGCCAGTGCCGCCTTTGTGGATTGCGGCGCAGCTTGGACACCCGATAGCAAAAGAGCCAATTTGGTCTGTTCCCCTGGCTTGGGCATCCGCCTAGGCTGGCCCAAGGTGTACAACACGCCGGTACTGCGCGGTGATATTGCCTACGGATTAGAGGAAGGCTCGTACGAGTTATCCGTGGGAATGGGGCAGTACTTTTAATAGTGTGGACCTTTTGGCATACTTAGAGCGTCTATTGAGAAGACCAACGCAAAAGGAGGAGCTATGAAAGCCAAACTACTCATTCTAACCGGCGCGGCCCTGTGTGTGCTTAGCATTCAAACCAGCCGCGCTCAAGACCACGCCCAAGCGACGTTTGCCGGGGGATGTTTCTGGTGCATCGAAGCGCCCTTTGACAAGGTCGAGGGGGTCGTCTCAGCCGTTTCCGGCTACACCGGCGGCGAGCGCGAAAACCCGACTTACAAGCAAGTCAGCTCCGGCGCGACTAAGCACATAGAATCCGTGCTGGTCACCTTTGATCCCGAGGTCGTCTCCTATAGCCAGCTTCTCGACATCTACTGGCGTCAATTCGACCCCACCGATTCAGGGGGTTCCTTTTACGACCGCGGCCATCAATATACCTCAGCCATATTTTACCACGATGAAGAGCAACGCGCCTTAGCCGAAGCCAGCAAACAAGCCCTCGACGCGTCGGGCCGCTTTGACAAACCCATCGTCACGCCTATCCGCTCAGCCGCTACTTTTTATCAGGCCGAGGAGTACCACCAAGACTACTATCGCAAGAATCCCCAGCACTACCAGCGCTATCGCCGAGGATCGGGCCGCGACCGCTTTATCGAAGAGACGTGGAGCAAAGACCTCCCGACGCCAACGGCCAGCGTCCAGTACGCCAAACCTCCCATCGACACCTTGCGCACCAAGCTCACGGACTTGCAATTTCGAGTTACGCAGGAGGATGCCACCGAGCGGCCCTTCCACAATCTGTATTGGAATAACAAGGCTGCGGGTATCTACGTCGATATCGTTTCTGGCGAACCCCTCTTTAGCTCGCAGCACAAGTTCAAATCCGGCACCGGCTGGCCCAGCTTTACCCAGCCTCTAGAGCCGGATCACATCGTCGAGCACACCGACAATTCGCTGTTTATGACCCGCGTCGAAGTGCGCAGCAAATACGCCGACTCGCACCTCGGGCACGTCTTTCCGGACGGCCCGCCCCCCACCGGGCTGCGCTACTGCATCAACTCGGCGGCTCTGCGCTTTATTCCCGTTGAGGATTTGGCCAAGGAAGGCTACGGCAAGTACGCGGCTCTGTTTGAGTAAGCGCGAGGCCTTGGCATTGCAGAAATGCAAACAGCCGGACAACCTTACCGAGAATCGGGATCGGTTGGTCCGGCTGTTTTTTTAGTGGCTCCGCGGGTAGGATTCGAACCTACGACCAAGTGGTTAACAGCCACCCGCTCTGCCAGCTGAGCTACCGCGGAATAAACAACTATATTAACGAAAAATCGGGCAAAAATCAAATAAGGCCAAGCCGCCAGCGGCCTTGCGCGCCCACTTTCTCGCTCCGCAGCAGGGGATAATTAGTCCGCGTAATACTCCTTGAGAGAGTCGCAGCGAGCGGGATGACGGAGCTTCTGTAGGGCCTTTTCCTTGATTTGCCGCACCCGCTCCCGCGTGCGCCCGACATAGGCCCCGATTTTCTCCAAGGTCATCGGCTCGTGTCCATCCAATCCGTAATACATTTTCAGGACGCGCGCCTCGCCTTCGGTCAGGGCGTGCATGGCGTTGTAAATTTCCTCTTTGAGCTCGTCGCTGGAGAGGGCCTCGTCGCTGGGCGGCTGACTGTAGTCGGGAATCAGATCGCCGAAACAGCGATCCGGTTCGGATTCGTCGCAGGGCATCTCCAGCGAAACCGGCCTTTGGGCCAGCCGCAACAGGAGCTCCATATCACCGGGTTCGACCTCTAGCTCTTCGGCTATTTCCTCCACTTCTGGCGGACGCCCCAGTCCCTGTTCGAGCTTGTTGAGCACCCTGTTGACGCGCGTCAGCTCGCCGATGCGATTCAGCGGCAACCGCACGATGCGCGACTGATTGGCCAACGCTTGCAGGATTGACTGGCGGATCCACCACACGGCATAGGAAATGAACTTGAAGCCCTTCGTGCCGTCAAAGCGCTTGGCGGCGATGATAAGCCCCAAGTTCCCCTCATTGATCAGATCCGAAAGCGGCAAGCCCAGATTCTGATATTGCTTCGCCACGCTTACGACAAAGCGCAGGTTGGCTTTGACCAGATTGGATAAGGCATCTTCATCGCCCTCTTTTATTTGCTGGGCGATGGCCACTTCGTCCTCGGACGATAATCCGACAGCATCCTCAATCTCGTGGAAATACTGATCGACGATAGAATCGGTCTGCAAGGTAGTCATAACTTGACGCCTCCTGTTGCTAATGAGCCAGTATGGGGACTCTTGGCTGCATTAAGCTATGATGGTACCTAATATGGAAGAGCAGGGAGTTTCGGATGTGGGGGAAATACATCCGAAAGGAAAGCGATTTTGAATAAACCGCATAGAGGAGGATGCAGCTTAATATAGGGTTTTAAATTTATATAATCAACTCTTTTCGTTCTTTCTTGTTCCCTAATTATTTGGTGTTTAGCTCAATCTAGGCCGATAGCTTCTTTGGCCAGCCGGACACAGCGCTCGACGTCGTAATCTCGCAAAATGGTGATTTTCTGGGTTTCCAATGAGCCTTCGGCGTGGATGGCCAATAGCTCGTTGTAACCACCAAAGGTTGAAGCCGTCAGGTCACGCACCAAGTTGATTGCCTTCAGCCGCGCCTCAGCGTCGATGCCACTCCTGCCACCCAAAAAGCGTTCGATATAACCTTTGGTCTCGGGATTGGCCAAATCCTCTTCCGACGGCCCAGTGACTACCAACCCGCCGGCAATGTCCTGGACCCAAGACACAGCTTGGTGGTAGTTATTGGCAAAGTGGAATTTGGCTAAGTTGGTAAAGACGATGTTGGGCACGGCCGTGCCGTTGGCGGCGATGCGGCAATCGTGGGCCGCAGCCAAGGTCAGCCCGCGGACGGTCTCGGCATAGGTGATGAGCTTGGTCAGTTTCTCGCGCACGTGGCCGGCCTTGGCGATGCCGTTGTACTGGGCTAAGAGCGCCGCCGCTCCGATAAAGAGGTCGCAGAGCGGCGGTTTGTAGGAGGCGGCCGTAAAACGGTGAAATTCGACGAAGGCGTTGGCCAGCGGCCCGGCGTATTGCCACTCCCCTTTGAGGAAGACGCGCTCGTTGGGAATAAACACATCGTCGAAGATCGTCAGCGTGTCGATCATGCGATGCTCGGAACTGACCGGGTGGTGAAACTGGCTCACCGGCGGCGAGCCAAAGGGGCTGGCGATCAGCTTGAGCCCCGGTGCATTGACTGGCGTTGCAAAGGCAACCGCATAGGCCGCGTCCTCCTCCTTGAGCGCACGGGTCGGCAAGACGATGAGTTCATCGACATACGGGGCACATGTCGTATGAGCTTTGGCCCCCCGCACCACGATTCCATCGCTTCGCTCCTCGACAATGTGGACATAGTAATCGGGATGCGCTTGCTGCGAAGGCAAGAGGCTACGGTCGCCTTTTACGTCGGTTTGGGCCACGGCCAAGCTCAGATCGCGCTGCTTGCACGCGCGGTGGAAGGCTTGCACGCGCGCGTTGTATTGTCCACCGGCATTTTTATCCAAATGGTCGGAGACTAAGTCGAGGGCGAAGAGCGCGTCGGTGCCAATTTCCTTGATTAGCAGCACCACGCTGTTGCCCAGCCGCGTCGAACGCTCAATCATCTCGCGTCGATTGAGCAAGTCCTCGGCATCTCTCGGAATCTTAAAATAGCGACTGACGAGTTCGCCCAGTTCTTCATCCATCCAAGTCATCAGATCGCGGTGCTCCGGGTCCTCGGCCAATTCAAAATCCAAGGCGACGTGATCGACCCCGATCCCCAAGTCGTCATGCGCGGTTACGTCCTTGACCCGCTCTCCCCGATGGTACACTTCGCGCCCATCGCGCAAGCCCTCTTTAAACTCGGCGGCACTACGCAAGCCCATAGAATCCCCTTCTCTTTCAATTTCTCAATGGTTTGCCTGTGTGCAGCATGTGCGCGATGCGCTCTCGCGTGCGCTCGGTACCGCACAACTGCAGAAAAACCTCGCGTTCCAAATCGAGCAAGTCGCGCTCCTCTACTCCCCGGCGAACCCCACCACCTCCGGTAAGTACCCGCGCCAGACCACGCCCTACGACCACGTCGTGCTCGCTGAGCTGCCCAGCAGCCCTGCCTTCGTCTAGGCGCTCGTGCAAAAGTGCCAGCCCTTCGTCTCCAGTGACCTCCACTCCATCCGGCGCGATAGCACAGTAGCCTGCGGCGAGCAGACTGCGCAGTTTGGCTACGGCCCGCTTTAAGAGTTGGCCCTCGGCAAAGACAATCTCATCGTCAGCACCGAGGAGACCCCACGCTCGGGCTTGGAAGGCGTTATCGCTGAAGTTTCCGGTAAAAGTTGTCTCAAACGCAGATGCTATATCGCTTGCTCCCCGCCGCGCCATCTCCATACAACCACCGCTGCCGGGGATCAAGCCGACCTTAGTCTCCACCAAGCCCATGCCTAGCTCAGCCGCCGCCACGCGCCCATCAGCACCCAAGGCAAACTCGCACCCGCCTCCCAGCGCCAAGCCGCGGAGAGCCGCGACGACCGGGAAAGGCGCGTAGCGCAACGCCTGCACGGCCTCTTGGAAGGCAGCGACAAACGCTTCCAGTTTCGACCAGTCGCTCTCATCGACGAGCTTGGCTACGTGCTTCAAGTCAGCACCCACCGAGAACAAGGAGCCAGCACCGGCGAGCACCAAGCCGGCAAAGGAGGCTGTATCCACTGCGTGATGGACGGCTTCTAGGGCCGCTGGCCCCAAGGCGTTCATTTTGTTGCTGAAAACCAGCGCCCCTAGATCCTCGTCCAGTTCGACCAAGTACGCGCCGTTATTGGACCAGATGGCTCGCTCGGCAGCTAGCTTATCCCAATCGGCGGCTGGCGGTTGCCAGCTTTCGCGCTGCAACTGAGTCGGTGAGAACGCGCCTTGCTCGTGATAAAAATGCGTTTCACCTGCGTCGAGCAATTGAGCGGCGAGATCGGGTACTCGCTGCTGGTTGGCTTCCAGAGCGCTGACGACTTCTTCGACGCCGAAGAGATCCCACAGTTCAAAAGGCCCTAGCGCCCAGTTAAATCCCCAGCGCATCGCCTGATCGATTTGAACAATGTCGCCGGCTATGTCGGCCGCATGCTCGGCGGCGTAGGCCAGCACGGCCGTGAGATGCGCTCGCCCGAGTTGACCCCACGGTCCCGGATCGTCCCATAAGGCACGGAGGCGGCGTGCTGGAGAACGCTCGCTCAACGCCGATTCCAAGGTGCCCAATTCCACCTTTTGCACGGGTTGATAGGCGAAAGTATTCAAATTGAGAGCCTCAATGCCCGTCTCGGCCTTGCGGTAGAATCCGGCATTGACCTTGGCCCCGAGCAAGTTCTCGTCCAACATGCGCCGATAAAACGCTGGCAGCGCAAAAAGCGACCGCCACGGATCTGCCGGCAATCCTTCGTAGCTGGTCTCAGCCACGTGCGCGACCGTGTCCAAGCCCACGATGTCGCAGACGCGCAAGGTCGCGCTTGGGGGCCGCCCCATCAGAGATCCGGTCAGCGCGTCAACTTCTGCCACGCCTAGCCCGTCCCGCTCCATCCTTTGCAGCATGTCGCAGGCGGCAAAAATCCATAGGCGATTGCCGATGAAATTAGGCGTGTCTTGGCCGCAGACCACGCCCTTGCCCAACTCCTCACTGAGAAAATCCACCATCTGCTGGACGATAGCCGAATCGGTATCCGGCCCGGGGATGACCTCGACTAACTTCATGTAGCGCGGCGGATTGAAGAAATGCACCCCGAGAAAGCGGCGGCAAAACTCCGGCGAGCGGCCGCGCGCCAACTCGGCGATAGATAGCCCCGAGGTATTGCTGCTAATGACTAATCCGTCGTTCAGGTACGGCTCCAGCCGGGCCAGCAGTGCCTGCTTGGGCGCACTTTCTTCTACTACGGCTTCGATGACCCAATCAGCCTCTCTAACGCAGGCTAAATCCTCCAAGCTCCCTAGCTGGATGAGTTGGGCCATCTCCGCTAGATAGAAAGCGGGAGGTCGGCTCGCGAGGGCGCTCTCCAACCCCTGACGCGCACGGCCCACTTCATCGCCTTCCAACGGCAAGTCGAGGAGATGCACCTTGTGGCCTACACAGGCGAGCAGAGCTGCGATTTGCCCTCCCATGACTCCAGAGCCGAGCACCACCACATTTTTCGCTTTTTCATTCGCCATTTTCCCCTCCCATCGGAAAAAGGGAGAGTTGATCTGAATTGGACGCCACCGCCCTTCCCCGCAAGAGCACCGATCCTTCGTGGTGCAGGGCCAACCAACGCTCGATTTCGCTCAGGCGAAACCGCACTAGTTTGCCAAATCTATAATGGGGAATCTGGCCGCGACGGACCATGCGACGCACCGTGGAGGGCGAACAGCGGAGATAGGTGGCGACCTCTCTGGCGATCATCATCTTTTCCTGCACCATAGCTCTGCATCCTAGTGCTCAGCAACGGAGAAGGCGGTCGGCTACAAAGAAATTGTTGTCAGTCTCTTGGATGGAAACTTCAATGTGGTACTGATAGCCACGCTGTGGGAACAGCCCCTGCAATACCTCGACCGCTTGGTCGAGGCAGTACTCAGCCACATTTTCCACACTCGGATTTTCGCCTGGCATGACCACGACGCCCTGTGGATCGAAGAGCTTGGTGTCGAGAAAGGTCGCATCCCGCGCGGAAATCAACATCTTGTGATCCAAGAATTTGAAGATGTCCTTGAGCGCACCGAAGTCAACGGACATATCCAGTTTTTCGAGCCGCGGGAAGCGCTCGGTGCGGACGACAAACACGCCGCGCCAAGTATGCCCGTGGACGTAGGCGCATTTGCCGTCGTAGTCTAGCTGTCGATGAGCGGCATGGAATTTACCTTGGGCCTTAATGGTCTCCATGCGAGCTGTCTCCCTCGACCTTTGCCAGCGCTTTCTCCAAACGAGTGCGGTAGTACCAAGTCCCTACCGACGTGAGAGCCTGTAACACAATGACGTAGTAGAGGGCCTTGCTAGCAGCTCGCACCCACTCGGCCGTCGAGACCGTGGTTAGGATAATAATCAGCGCAAAAGCCACAAGTATGACCCCGGTGTTAATGCGGAGTATCTTCTGGCATAGTGCCAGTGCTTTGTGTCGTGATGCGTTGGTGTTTTGCGCCATAAATTTACCCCGCCCGCCCGGCGACCCATTCCCGGGCCAGCCGCCGTGCGCAACGATCCTCGTCTAATATGGATTCGAGCGAAACTGCCTCCTGTGTGCCGCAGTGTGCCAGCACGTCGCAGTTCAGGTCGGCGATATCGAGAAATCCGATTTTCCGCGCTAAAAAAGCCGCCACCGCCTCCTCGTTGGCCGCGTTGAGAGCGGCTGGAAAGGTCCCACCACTCCGGCCTGCTTCGTAGCACAAATCCAAACAGGGAAAATTCGCTCTGTCTGGCGCAGCAAAACTCAGTTGACCCACTTGCTTGAGATCGAGATTGTCGAGAGGAACCTCCCGCCGCTCTGGGTGAGTCAGCGCGTATTGGATCGGCAGCATCATATCGGTCTTGCCCATGTGCGCCAACAGCGATCCATCGACGAATTCAACCAGCGCATGCACCACCGACTGGCGGTGAACGACCACATCCACTTGTTCGACCGCCACGCCAAAGAGCCAAGCCGCCTCGATGACCTCAAAGCCTTTGTTCATCAGGGTTGCCGAATCCACACTGATCTTGGGGCCCATTTTCCAAGTGGGGTGATCAATGGCCTGCTCAGGGGTAATGTCGCGCATCTGTTCGCGACTGCGCCCCCAAAACGGCCCTCCAGAGGCCGTGAGAATTATCCGCTTCAGGCTTTTGCGATCTTCGCCTTTCAGGCACTGCCAAATAGCGTTAGGCTCACTATCCAATGGCAGCACGGTCCCCCCGCCGCGCTCGGCTTGCTGCAAAATTAAACCGCCCGCCATGACCAAGGGTTCTTTGTTAGCCATGGCCACGGTCTTGCCCTGTGCCAACGCCGCCAGCGTCGGAGCGAGGCCGACAGCGCCGACAAGCCCGTTGAGCACCAGATCTGCTTCCGGCATGGTGGCCAGTTCACACAGCCCCTCTGCACCGCAAACCACCTCGACCTGCGGTACTGCGCTCTGCACCCACTTTCTGGCCTCGGTATCTATAACGCAAATTTTTTGCGGCTGCCAACAACGCGCGCGCGCAATCAGCTTTTCGACCTTGGACCCACCTGCCAATCCCACGATCTCGTACCCATTTCCCAAGTTTTCGAGGACTTTGAAACACGTGTCGCCAATGGACCCGGTGCAGCCGAGAACGACGATTTTTTTAGGGTCGTCAGCCATTTCAGTTGAGGCGAATTTAGCTACCGGCACTCCCTCTATGGCCTCCGTTGCGCGGCCGACGACCGCTCCTATTGCGAGCATCGCCATTGCGCCGATCTCCACGTCCCCGCTCGGTATGGCGCACCACCTGTGTCTGGCGCACGACCACGACCTTGACTTGTCCGGCAAAAGTCAACTCGGTCTTGACGCGCTCGGCTATGTCGAATGCCAGCATCTCGGCGTCTTCATCCCCGATCTGATCTCCGCAGACCATGACGCGAATTTCGCGACCGGCATTGATGGCGTACACGTCTGTGACGCCCGCAAACGAAGTCGCGATTTCTTCTAAACGCATAATGCGGCGGGTATAACCTTCGAGGTCCTCGCGCCGTCCTCCGGGCCGTATCGACGATATAGTATCGGCAGCCTTGACCAAGAAGCAGATCGGCGAAAGGCGATCGTGGTCCTCGTGGTGCTCGGCGATGACTTCCTTGACGGTCAGATGCTCGTCGAATTGCTCGCCTAGCTTGATACCCAATTCGACGTGGCCTCCTTCTAGCTCCTTACTGACGGTCTTGCCGATATCGTGCAAGAGGCCTGCCCGCTTGGCCAACGGCACATCCAATCCGACCTCGGCAGCCATCCCTCCGGCCAAATGGGCGACCTCTAGGCAGTGCTGTAAAAGGTTTTGTCCAAAGCTAGCTCGATATTTGAGCATGCCCACATAATAGGGTAAGTCAGCGTGGTACTGGCTAGCCCCAATCTCGCTGAGGGCGCTCTTGCCAACTTCGACCATATCTTGGTCTAGGGTCTTGCGGCACTCCTCTACTACTTCCTCAATCTTGGTTGGAGTGAAACCGCCGCTGCTGATTAGCTGCTGCATGGCACGGCTAGCCACTTCGCGACGCGCTGGATCGTAGGACGAAAGCAGCACGGCGTCGGGCGTATCATCGACCACGACTTTGACTCCGGTCACCGTCTCAAATGTACGCACGTTGCGTCCTTCCTTGCCGATGATGCGACTTTTTATTCCCTCGTTGGGCAAGGGCACGGTCGAAGTAACCAAGTGGACGGTCTCTTCAACTGCACAACGCTGAATAGCTTGGGCGATGATTTTTTTGGCTTCTCGGTCCGATTCTTCCTTAGCCTTGGTGCGCTCACTGCGGATCATGGCCGCCGCCCGTCCGCGCACCTCGCCGGCCAGATGCTCCATCATCTGTTCGCGCGCTTCGTCCGCGGGCAGCCCGCTGGCCAACTCTAGACGCTGTTGGTACTCGGCGCGCATTTGACCTAGTTCCCCTTCTTCTTCTTTTAAGGTCCGTTCGCGCTGGCCAATCCGCTGCTCCTGATTCTTGAGACGATTCCACGCCCGGTTCTGCTCTTCTTTCTGGCTATTGAGGTCGCGTACGAGCTGTGCCAAGTTCTTATCGCGGCGGTTCAGATCAGCCAATTGATCTTCTAACTCGGCCTCTTGGCGGGCTTTGGTTTTATACCAGTCATCCCGTTCTTCGAGCAAGCTCAGCCGCACTGCGCGCTCTTCTTCGGCTAGCTGCTGCCGCACTCGGTCTTCTGCCTCTTTCTCCACTTGGGGCAGGATGCCCCTTTTTAATTGATAACTCAGCAGAAAACCCAGACCACCGCCCAAAGCGAGCAGGCCCAAGCCCACTAATGCTTGGATCATATCTGGATATTCCATTGCTGTACATCCTGAAGGTCTTAAGGTTTAAAGTTGCTAATAGATAAGACATACGAGTCCACAAGGGCAAATGCCAGTCCTTGTGCCTGCCCGGTCGCTACGTCTGACAGGCGGCTTCTAACGCCACTTGCCGCATAGCCGCACGCTCGGCCGGATCGCTCCAGCGCTGGACGATCAGCGGGTCAAGTGCATCTAAGGGATCGTAGTACAAGAAGAACTCGCCGGGCCGCACGGCTGGGCTAGTAAATACGGCGATGCCCGTTTGGCGATCGTAGTGTTCGTAGGAGTGGACATCGCGCTTCCCCCCGCCCCCCATAGTGTCGAGCACAAAGGCCGGCGTATTGAAGCCCGCGGTCCGCCCGCGCACCGCCTTCTCTAGGGAGATCGCCGTCGCCAAAGTCGTGCGCAACTCTTCGACCCCGCGCACCATATCGTGAACAAAGGTGTAATACGGATGTACGTTGAGGTAACTGAGCTGTCGCACGAGATGCTGCATAGTGCCGACATCATCGTTGACACCCCTTTGCAAGACGGTTTGGTTGCGCACGCAGATGCCGCGCTCCATCAATTCGTCGAGTGCGCGACCGCTGATGGCCGTGATTTCGCGCGGGTGGTTGAAATGCGTGTGCAGCGCAACTTCCTTGTGGATCTTGCGTCCCGCTTCGACAACCCGCGTAAGGGCATCAACCCACTCGCGGTCTGTGACGAGTTTCTGCGGCATAATCGCCGGCGCTTTTGTCGCGTAGCGCATCCGCCGCACGTGTTCGATGCTGAGTAAGCGAGTACCAATGTATTCGATGTGTTCGGCCTTGAGGTTGGCCACATCGCCGCCGCTGATGACTATGTCTTCTAGCTCGGGACGAGAAGCGATATAGGCAAAAACCTGCTCCCACCGCTGGACAATGGCTCCAAAATGCACTTTCTCCACGTCCTCGGTATCCAACCCTACCGCATAGGAACGAGTGCAGAAACGGCAGTACACCGGACAGGTGTCGAGCGTCAGAAACAGCGCTCGGTCGGCGTAGCGATGCGTCAGGCCCGGCACCGGGGAATCCACTTGTTCGTGCAGCGAGTCTAGAGCGAGTTCCGGATGATCAGGCCGCATCCGTGATTCCATGGGCAAAAACTGAATGCGCAGCGGATCCTCGGCTGGCTCCGACCAGTCGATCAAGCTCAGTATATACGGAGAAATCCGCAGGCTCATCGGCGAGCGCAAAAGCCCCTGTTCGACATCGCGATAAAACGCCTCTGAAACGACGCTGCCGAGCACCTCCCGCAGCTTCTTCAGGCTCGTCACGCTATTGCGGCTCTGAAAGCGGTGCTCGTGGAACTCATCGGCACGCAAATCAGCATAGGCGGGAATGGCACGCCAATACTCATCGTCGCGCAAGTCTCGGTGGGAGGTATCGAGTACTGTGCTGGTGGGCGGCGTCAGTACCTGCTCTTGTATATCAGACATGGGTTTGTCTCGTACTGATTTAATGGAAGTTCACAATTTGCTGGCTTTGCGGGCACTATAAATAGTGGGGCAAAGCCGTCTGTGCCTTGCCCCACTCCACTG
>JAJDVZ010000063.1:0-21826 GCA_022825835.1 Candidatus Latescibacterota bacterium | reverse complement strand
CCCTTGCATGAGGGCTTTCTTTAGCATATGAATAAGCATGGTGCGGCTCCTGTATTTAGGTTTTAGATGCAATCTTCGGCGATTACAAATAAAACCTAAAGCAGGGCCGTACCACAACTTAGATTACTGTCGTGTACTTAGTGCCAGTCCTATCTAGAATAGTCGGACCGTGTGTAGCCACTAGCGATGACGTTCTTACTCTAGTCCAACACTCTTCCGCAGAGCTTGATTGATTCTAGTCTGCCAACCGGGGCCATCGGCCTTAAAGGCAGCTAGCACATCGGGATCTAGCCGAATAGTGGTGGAAACTTTGGTCGCGGCTGCCTTGGGTCGGCCTCGCTGAACCGGGACTTGGGCGAATTTTGCCTGCCATTCCGGGGTGGCGAGATTCGGCAGGTCGTCATCGGAATCGAGGTCCATATACGGCTTGTTCTCGTTCATTGGCTTTCCTCATGCTGATGATTCGGCGTATGTTATTACAAAAAAGAAGGAACGTCAACTTTTGCAGACCAACAATACCATTACAGTCTCCATGCAGATAATAGATAGGAGCAAACCATGAAAAAGTTCACACTCATCTCACTGCTGCTTTTGGCCGCCTTGTGCGCTGGTGCTGAAGAGTACTGGCCCCAGTGGCGCGGCCCCAACCACAACGGCGTTAGCGAGGCCGTGAACTTGCCGACTACTTGGAGTGCGAGCGAGAATGTGGCCTGGAGTAGGAAGCTGCCTTCTTGGAGTGGGAGTACGCCGGTGGTGTGGGGCGAGCGGGTCTTTTTGACGTCGCCCAATTCGGGCGAGGAGATTCAGGGCGGTGAAAAACTGCTTTTGGGCTGCTTGTCAACGGCCGATGGTAGTGTGTTGTGGCAGCGCACGCTCGCCGAGGGCAATGCCTATTGGCGCAAGCACAACAACACTTCGCCTTCGCCGGTTACGGATGGCGAGCGCGTGCTGGCCGTTACGGGCACGGGGATGATCCGGGCGTTTGATATGGAGGGTGAAGAGCTGTGGCACTACGACTTGCAGGCCGAGCACGGCTCCTTCGGCTTGATGTGGGGCTACGCTTCTTCGCCCTTGCTCTACGATGGCAAGCTCTTCGTCGAGGTCCTGCACGGGATGAATACGGACGATCCTTCCTACCTGATCGCCTTTGACGCGGCTACTGGCAAGGTTGCGTGGTGGCAGGAGCGGCCAACCGACGCGCCGGGCGAGTCGCCGGATGCCTATACCACGCCCGTGGTACTCGAACACGACGGCCAGACGCAAATCGTCGTCTCCGGCGGCGACTACCTCACTGGTCACGATCCAGCCACCGGCGAAGAGGTGTGGCGGGCGGGTGGCTTGAATCCGGGCAAGGAGCGGAATTACCGAGTGGTCGGGTCGCCGGTTGCGATTGCCGGAATGGTGTACGCGACCAGTCGCCGCAATCCAGTGCTAGCGTTCCGCGCCGGTGGCACGGGGGACATTAGCGAGAGTCACTTGGCGTGGAAGTGGACGGGGGCGGGCGGACCAGATGTACCTTCGGCTGTTACCGATGGTAGCTATTTCTACATGGTCGATGATCGCGGGCGGGCTACATGCCTCGACGCTAAGACGGGCGCGGTAGTGTGGGGGCCGGAGCGCACGGCCCAAGGGACGGTTAGCGCCTCGCTGGTCCTGGCCGACGGCAAGCTCTACGTGGTCAATGAAAACGCGGTGACGACTGTGCTGCAGGCCGGACCAGAGTACAAGGTGCTGGCGACGAACGAACTCGACGGCGGCTATACGCTGTCGTCGCTGGCCATTGCCGGGGGGCGGATTTTCCTGCGGACGGAGTCGCACCTGTACTGCATCGGTCAGTAGGGGCGACCGATCGGTCGCCCCTACGTCTATTCGGCCTTGAGGGCCGCTAGCAGGGGGCGGCGCAGGGCCGAGTGACTGGCGACAGCACACGCCAACAGACCGGCGGCGAAGACCAAACCGAGCGAGACGCCCAGTGAGGACCAAGGCAAGGGCGTGGGGTCGAAGAGGCGGGGGGCCACGGCGATGAGGGCGGCGACGCTGCCTATTCCTTCGCCCGCTAGCAGGAGGAAGCCGTGCTCGTAGAGCAGCATCGCCCCTAGGCGGGCGCGGCGAAAGCCACAGGCGCTCAAGGCCGCCAACTCGCCACTGCGCTCGAGGACGTTGCGCAGGATGAGGATCCCCAAACCCAAAGTTCCCAAGAGTAGCCCGAGCAAGCCCAGCGTCTGAAAGGTTGCCAGGTACGTGTTTTCGACGGCGCGGTAGCCTCGGAGGCGTTCGGCGCTCAGGGTGGCGTCGAGGCCGTAGGCTGCTAGATCCTTTTCGAGCGCGGTGGCGACGGCGGCTGGTTGTTCCGTTTCGACTAGGAAGTAGCCGTAGCCTTCGCGTTCGGGGAAGTGCGCGGCGAAGCGATCCTCGGCAATGAGCAACTCGCTCTGGAACAGGCTGCCGTCCAACAAGCCGACCAGCCGCACGGCCAAGCCCTCCGCAATTGGGATGTCGTCGCCCAGCCGCTTGTGCAAAATCCACTGCGCTGAATTAAAGTCGCCGATGGCTGGGATGACGCCCGGCCCCAAATCGCGCTGGAGCAATCGCCAGGGATTAGCGCGCTCGTCCGGCGTTAGGGCGAGGGTCTGCCGGAAGGGCAAGCCGCCGCGTTGGACAAATTCGGTCGGTGCGCCGAGGACGCGCGGGGTTTGGGGTATGTAGAGGTTGAGGCAGCTTACGTCGTCACCGGGTAGGACGCGGAAGAGGAAAAAGCGCGCGTCTTCCAAGTCTGTTGACAACCCCAACTCGAAGCGACCGTCCGCACTGTTGAGGTCTTGGTGCAGGGGAATTTCCGCCTCGGCGATGAGTGAGAAACCACCCGTGCCCGGATCGTCTGACCACTCGACCTGTCGGTGTGCTCCAGCGGCGACGATGACAAAGGTGGCGCAGGCGACGAGGGATGTGCAGAGGGTGCTGCGGCTTGGTTTGCGGGTGCTGTTGAGGAGACCTAGGCCGAGGCTGGAGTTGAGGCGGCTCGCTGTTGGAACTCGCAACCATACCGCGAACAGGGCCAATAGCGCCAATAGGGCCGCAGTGCCGCTGCCTAAGAAAAGCGCGGCGGCCGTGGCTGCGTCGCCCATACTGGCGAGGATGCTCAAGGTGAGAGCTATAACCAGACCAAGTGCGGCGAGGACAGCACTGCGACGGCGCGGGAGACGCGATGTCGTGTCGAGGGTACCGGCGAGCAAGGTGTGGACGGGCAGGCGATGGAAGCGCTGCACAGTGCGCCACAGCGCCAGCGAGACCAGCAGTAGGGTGGATAGATAACCCACCGCCAGACTGAGCCAGCTAACGTGGAGGGAGAGAAAGGGTGTGCCGATAGCCTCCAACCACAAAGTGTGCAAGCCGACCAGCATTAGATAGGCGTAGAGCGGAGCACCGGCTAGACCGAGTAGTGCGCCCAGCGCGGCTAAGGCAATGCCCTCGCCCAAGAAGCGTCGTCCTACGGCGGCGAGTGGGTAGCCGGTGGCGAGCAGCAGCCCTGCTTCGCGGGCGCGTTGTTCGAGGCCGAACTTGCACAGCAGAACCACGAGTAATGCGGCCGCGGCGATGAGGAAGAGGCTGAAGCCGATAAAAAGGCCGCTGAAGTCCGTGGCCCCGGTTGATGCTAACAGGGCTTCTTGGCGGACGGGGCGTAAGGAGAAGCCGGCCGTCGTCGGAGATAGGCGATCCAACAGATGTTGGCGAATGGCGGTCCGCAGTTCGACAAGCTCACTGCTCGTTGGCTGGTAGCGAGTGGACGAGGGTGGATAGAAGCGGATGGAGGTCAGCGCGCCGTGGCGGCTGCCCCACAGGCGCTGTCCCGTATGGGCGGCGACGAAGGCTTTGGGCGCAGCTCCGTACTGGTCCCAGTAGGCTTCATCCTGTGGGCGGATTTGCCCCATCTCGATGGGGAAGGGTGCATCCCAGGCAGTTATGTCGTCTTCTGCCTGCAACCCTGGATATTCAGGCGTCAGGGTCGGATCAATGGCCAAGCCGCGCATCTGCACAATCCCTTGGAGGTGGAAGCGGGCTTGCTCGGTGCGGAGTTCATGGCGTGGACCGACGACGTAATAGGTCAGGGAGATCGAATCACCTGGAGTTGCGGCCAGTTCTTGGGCCGTCCAAGCGTCGAGGTAGAGGGCGTCGGCGGCGAGGGGTGGCGCGGGCCGTCCGTCTGCGAGGTAGAGGCCGGTGGGATCGTCGAGGGCGGTAACGGTTGAGTAGGGGACTTGACGACCGTTGCCCTCAATGGCGTTGGCCAGATAGGTCGAGAAGGTCGCGGTTTTGAGCTGTTGGGCGGTGGCGCTGGCCAAGGCCGCGGCGCGGGTCGAGTCGTCGAGGACGAAGCGGGTGCTGGTGAGTTCGATGTAGTTGGAGTGCAGCGCGAGGTTCAGCTTGCGGTCGGCAAGGTTCAGGTGTTGGGCGAGAGCGCGTTGCAGGTCTTGGTGTTGACTCTTGGGCGCGGCGATGAGTAGGGCGTTGACGCGATTCTGTTGGTCGAGCGCGCGTTGGAGGACTTGGAGGTCGAGGTATGCGTTGAGCGGCAGGTGCTGCTGCAGTCGCAGGCCGAAGCGTCCCGCCCCGCTGTCGGGCAAGACGCCGGTGAGCACCACGCGCAGGGTGGTGACGAGATCGTCGGTGGCGCGGCGGCCAAAGAGGGATTCGCGGTAGGTTGGGCTGGGACGCTCCAGCGAGAGCAGGACCGCGTCGCCTAATTCAAGGCCGAGGGCGCGTTGCAGCGAGGCACTGACGACGAGCGAGGGAAATGGCTGGCCGGGCGCTGGTTTGAGGGCGTCGCGCAAGGCGGGGCCGCTCTCGGGAAAGAGCGCAGAGAAGCGGACGTCGATGCCTTGGATTTGCACGCCAGCGGCGAGCGTTTGGGTATCGGCGTGGCGGGCGCTGCCGTTGAGGAGGATGACAGGTGCGTGGCCTATAGGCAGTTCGGTGGTCAAGTCACTGCGGAAGAAGTGCGCGGCGAGCAGTGCGTAGTCGATGTGCCCTAGGCGCTCTAAGGCCAAATCGCGCAGGCTGCCGCGCATGGAGTCGCCGACTAGCAGTGCGCCGGTCAGAGCGGTTGTGGCGACAGCAGTCCCCAGCAGCAGCCCTAGGTGAACCCGCCAGTAGTAGGTCAGGCTTCGACGCACATCCCCTCGCGCAAGAGTAGGCGGCGGTCGCAGCGCGCGGCTAGCTCAAGGTCGTGGGTTGCGATGACGAGGGCGGCTTGTTCGGCGCGGTGGAGCGCGAAGAGCAGGTCGGCGACGGTGGCGGCTATCTGGCGGTCGAGGCTGCCGGTAGGCTCGTCGCAGAGCAAAAGACCGGGCTGATTGATCAAGGCGCGCGCCACAGCCACGCGCTGGCACTCGCCGCCGGACAGCTCGGCGGGGCGGTGGTGCAGGCGCTCTTCCAGACCGACGGCAGTTAATAGGTCGCGGGCGCGCTCGCGTCGGTCGGCTTGGGGAAAGGCGAGGGTAGGGATTAGGGCGTTTTCGAGGGCCGAGTACTGGGGCAGCAGGTGGTGGTTTTGGAACACGAAGCCGATGTGCTGGTTGCGGAAGCGGGCGAGTTGCGGTTCGGGGAGGGCCAGTGGATCTTGGCCACTGATGGCGATTTGGCCCGAGGTTGGAGGTTCGAGGGTGCCGAGCAGGTGTAGCAAGGTGCTCTTGCCCGAGCCGGATGGACCAATAAGCGCCAAGGACTGACCCGCTTCGGCGCACAGCGAGACGCCGCGCAGCACTTCGACGGTCTGGTCGCCGAGGGCGAAGTGCTTGCAGACGTCGGCTGCGACGAGAGCCGGGGTTGCGTTCATGGGACTTCGGCGAGGCATCGACGGTGAGCTCAGCCGAACCGCTCAGTCGAGTCGTGCGCCGCCAGTTTGCGGGACTTCGGCGGGTTCAGTCGAGTCGTGATAAAGTCCGGGATGGGGATGGCGCGGATGGTCTCACCTGGATTGCAGACGCAACAGGCGACCTTGAGTCGGCCTTGGGCTATGTGTTCGCCGCCGCAGTGGAAGTTGAAGCGAAAGCTGAGGGATTTCTCGCCCTGTTTTTCGAGATGTACGAGGATATCGAGGACGTCCTCGAAGGAGACTGGGCGGAAGTACTCGCATTCGGCGGTGAGGCGGGGCCAGCTAATGATGTCGCCGTCGCATTCGCTGTGGACGCTCAGGCCCAAGCTGCGCCAGAAGGCGTGCTCGGCGGCTTCCATGAAGACAAAAAAGCGCGCAAAGTGAACGATGCCGGCCTGATCGGTATCGGCCCACTCGACGCGGCGGCGGGTGCGGAATTCGACGGACACGTCAGTTGCCGGGGCGGAAGAATGTTACTAGGTAGCCGCCCATAGCGGCCAAGACGATGCCGAGGACAAAGGGCCAGCGCACGGCCGCCCAGCCGCCAGCGGGCGGATGCACGAGCACGGCGACGACTGCGTTGACGATGGGGGCACCGGCAAAGACGATGGACATGACCACGGCCGGCGTCCCCTTGGCCCCGAAGGCGAGGAGGACGCCCAACGCGCCGATGGCTCCGGCGATGCCGGCGGCGGTGGACCAGAAGACGCCCTTGGCCGGGTAGATCCAGGTCGCGCCATTGTAGGCTAGGACGATCAGGGAGCCGAAGACCGCGGTGAGCAGATAGGCCAAGCCGACGAAGAGGAAGGCTTTGTAGCGGCCGTTTACCGGATCGGCCATGGCGATCTGACCGGTGTGCAGCAGGACGCCGTAGAGGCCCCAACAAGAGACGGTGAGAAGAGCGAAGACGAGCCAAGTCATGGGATAATCCTTTCGCTTGCGCGTTCGCCCATAATGTGGCTAGGAGACTCGCTGTTGTCGAGTGGTCACGCGATCTCGATGAGATTCTCGAAATGCACGCCACAATCACAGAGCGTTACGGGAATGTTGAATCGCGTCTCCAGTTCGTCGATGAGGCGTCGGACGGGTGCGGTCAATGCGCTGGGGTGGCGCGCACCGGTGACGTCGGGGTCGAGGTGGTCGCAGAAGGTCAGGGCCAATTGGGTGGGACCGTTGAGTAGGACGGCGGTTTCCAAATGTGGCCAGGAGATACCCTCAGCTTTGCGCCGTCGTCTTCCGGTCGTCACGCCGTATTCGACGATGCCTCGGCGGTCTTCCTCCACCTCTGCCAGTTGCAGCGGTAGGGGACCAGTGCCGACGCGGCTGGGCAGTGCTTTGACCACCAAGCAGACTTCTGCGATATGACGCCAGTTGAGTCCGACGTCATCGGCAAAGGCGGCGGTAGTGCAGTTGTCCGAGGTGCAGTCGGGATAGTCATCGCTTAAGGCTAGCGACAGGTGGGTGCCTTGGCTGCCTTCGACGACGATGGTTTCACCGCGCAGGCAACTCTCGTTGAGTTCGCGGGCAACGTCGGCGGTGTAATCCGCGAGGGTATGCTCGTCGCGGGCTTGGCGCGCTTTGCGCAGGGCGAATTTGGCGCGGGCGACGCCGCTGCCGCTGGCGGTGGTGCCGTGTTTCTGCAGAAATACGTCAGCCGCTTCGCGTTGGCGGTATTCGGGCAGGATCAGCGGGCAGCGGTAATCGACGCGGGTCCGCTCGCGCAGCCCATAGTTAGGGTCTAGTTGGTCGAGTTCGGCGAAGAACTGCTCGGGATCGACGGCGACGCCGCTGCCGACGCGCAGTTGCGTATTGGGATGGAGAAAGCCGCAGGGTAGCTGCCGGGTGCGGATTTCGCTGCCATCGGCAAAGAGGATACTGTGCCCGGCGTTGGTGCCGATTCCAGCTCGGACACTGTAAGCGGCTTGGTGTTTTTGCGCGAGGAAGGCGGCGACTTTGCCTTTACCCGAATCGCCCCAGAAGGCGTCAACGACGATGATGGCGCTCATAGAACCTCCATTTAAAGAGACTGGCTTTTTCATGGGCGATTAGACTCCTTCATTTTGGTGTTCCGTTCCAATGGGAGCTTATATAGCGAGCCACGCCGTCCTCTTCATTGGTATCAATGATCCCAGTAGCTTGTTCCTTAAGAGCGGGGATGGCGTTGGCCACGGCTAGGGCTTCGTCAGCCACCTCGAACATGTCCAAGTCGTTTAGTTGGTCGCCAAAGACGACTAGACGACAATCTTCTAGCCCTCGCAAGCGCTTTATACTCAGGATGCCCTGCTCTTTGGTGGCACGAGCATCGTGGATGGTCAGCCAGTGCCATCCTGGTGAGTACTGATTCTCGTAGCAATGGGTCTGGACCCGTTTGGCATGCCGCTGGTTGATCGCCTCATCCAACTTCTCTAGCTCTGGTCCCGGGCCGATAACGGTGAGACAGACGACTTGGTCGTCGAGGCCGCTTTGCAAGTCGGCTAAATAGCGCAGGCGCGGATCTTGGTGGAGTTGCCTATTCCGCAGGTACCAAGCCATGCCGTCGTTGGTGATATCTCGGTAGTAGAGACGGTCGGCGGTGCCGTCATAGGTCGAGATGAAGGGGATGTAGCCAGCGTCGGCTATTTGTTGCCACAATTCGGGCAAAATGTCGCGGTGCAGGGCGCGGACCAGGTAGTGCTGCCCGCTGGCTAGATCGGAAACAAAGGCACCGTTGAATTCGACCACTGGCAAGCGCAGAGGTAAATCGGCCAGCACGTGGCGCATGGAGGCTATGCTGCGGGCGCTCGCCACGGTGAAGAGCAGGCCCTTATCTAACAGCGCGTTGAGGGTGTCCTTACTGTACTGAGATAGCGAAGTATCGTTGCGCAGCAGAGTGCCGTCCAAATCGGAGATGTATAGGGGAGAGTTGGTGGTTCTCAAGGGATTTCTCAAGAGTGAATTGGTTGACGCCCCTAACGATAAGCGAAATGGTAGAATAATAAAAATTTATATATCTTATTCTTAGGATAATTGATATAAATAAGGACGCCGAATGGACCTCCACCAATTGCGCAGTTTCTACGAAATCGTCCGCGAGCAGAGCTTTACGCGGGCGGCCGACAAACTCTTTCTGACTCAGCCGGCCATCAGCCTCCAGATCAAGGCATTGGAGAGCGAACTGGACGAGATGCTACTCGAGCGCAATCGGCGGCAGATCCGTCTGACGCCGGCCGGCGAGATCCTCTTTGCTCATGCGAAAGCGGTTCTCTCGCGGCTGGAGAAGGTGCGCGACGATATTGCGGCACTCAAGCAGGTCTTGCGTGGGCGGCTGGCCATCGGGACTAGCGATACCAACTGCACCTATGTTTTGCCCGGCGTGCTCGCCGAGTTCCGCGCCCGCTACCCAGAGGTCGAGTTGGACATCCGCAATCGAATGTCGCCGGAGGTGAGCAACCTAGTGCTCAACGACGAAGTGGAGTTCGGGTTGGCGACCTTGCCGGTCAAGCACCGCGACTTGGTCAGCGAGTCGCTTTTCGAGCGGCGGGATGTGCTTATTTGTCCCCCGGACCACGCGCTGGGTAAAAGGCGCAGGATAAGGCTCAAACAGCTTGCCGAATATCCGTTTCTGGTCTTGGAACGCGGGAGCACTAGTCGGCAGTTACTCGACGAGGTTTTCCAGCGAGAGGGCTTGGCGTTGCAGGTTGAAATGAGCCTCGGCGGGATCGAGATTATCAAGCGCTACGTGGAGATCGGGTTGGGTATTGCGCTGGTGCCGGAGGTGGCGGTAGAGGCAGAAGTCGCCGCAGGGAAAGTACGCGCTATACAGGTCAATGGATTGGCCAAACGCCAAATAGGCCTAATCGAGCACCGGGGGCGCCGGCGTTCGCCGGCGACGGAGGCTTTCTTGGCGCTCTTACGGGAATTTGTCAGCGCAGGGAAGATTTGACGCCAGTAACGCTTTAGCTTTGGGAGTGCGTCAAATTCGCGGGTCTTATTTTTGCAAGTTCGTCTTCCAAATGCTGCTCTACCCGCCACAAATCGCAAGCTTGTTGCAGGCGCAACCAGACTCCCGGACCGTTGCCGACGAGTTTTCCTATTCTAAGGGCCATTTCTGTTGTAACCGGATGCGTACAAGCCAGAACGCGATGTAATTGTTGACGCGAAACACCGAGTCGTCGAGCCGCTTCACTAACCGATAACTCAAGTGACGGCAATACATCTTCACGCAGAATCTCACCTGGATGGACAGGCGCACGTTTCAACGGACGGTTGACGGAATATTCAGCCATTGTCACCTCAATGATATTGCTCAAGATTGACCCTGAGTGCATCACCATCTTGCCATTCGAACGTGATACACCACGGGCCGTTGACGTGAATACTATAACGTTTGGGTATGCCTTGCAGACCGTGAAAGTTGAATCCCGGTACATTCAAGTCTGTCAATGATTTCGCTTGATCGAGAACTTCCAAACGACGTAAGCAACGCCTTTGCAAATCCCAACGCACTCGGCGACTGCGACCCCGTTCAAAAAGTTCGACAAGCCCCTTATGCTTGAAACTTGCGATCATTCTACAAAAATGTAACACGTTCTGTTACACTGTCAACGCTTATTAACGAACCTTACGCAATAGCTCAATCTACAGATACTGCTCGTACACGGCGAGCGTCCCCTCAGCCATGGCGTCGGCGTGGAAGCGGCTGTGGACCGCCTCTTGGCCGGTTTGGCCGAGTTGGCGTCGCCGCTTTTCGTCGCGCAGCAAGGCGGCGAGTTCGTTGGCTAGGGCCTCCGAGGAATGGGGTGTGACGAGGAGACCGCCGCCGGTGGCTGCGATCAGTTCGGGGAACGCGCCGTGGTCGGGCTGGATGACTGGGATGCCGTTGGCTAAGGCTTCGAGGATAGATAGACCCTTGGGATCGGCGTAAACCGAGGGTACGGAAAAGACGTGGAGCGAGGAGAGGAAGTGGATTTTTTCGCGGCGATCGACTTCGCCGTGGTAGGTGAACGAATCGGCCAGCCTCCAGCGACGGATTTTTTGCACTTGCTCGGCGAAGTAGGGCTTGTCGTAGGTGCTGAGGTAGCCGGCGGCTTCGAGGCGCAGGGAGGCAAATTCGGGCTGCTCTTTTAACTGTTGGAAGGCATCGACGAGCAGGTGAAAGCCCTTTTCCGGGCAGATGCGGGCGAGGTAGCCGATTTTGTAGGGGCCGTCGGTGGGCGGTGGCTCTTGGCCGTGTCCGGTCAGGTTGAGGCCGAGCGGGACCACGTGGATTTTGGTGCGCGGTATCTGTAGGTATTCGGCCATGTGATCTTGGTAATACGCACACGGGGCGATGAAGGCGTCGATGTCTTGGGCACGTTGACGCAGGATGTCTAGGGCTTGGGTCTTCGAGGGTTCGGGCAGGCCGTCTAAGAACAGGTCTTCGCCTTGAAGGGCGCAGAGGACGGGGACCCCGAGTTGTGCTTTTAATTGCCGGGCCATGCCGACGAACATGGCGTTGGTTAGCTGGATGAGGTCGGGTTTGAAGTCGCGCTGGAGCCAAGCGACGAGGCGGGTGAGTTCCTTTTGTTGATTCCCTTCCTCGCCGGCGAGGATCGAGACGGTGAGCGGCCCAAGCGTCCGAGCGTTGGTAGAGGAGCCAAAGCGCGCGAGGGTGCGGATCAAGAACGGCGAGTCGAGGACGCGGTCGAAGAGGCGATGCGTGCGGCGAAAAAACGACCACTGCTGTTGCAGGAAGATGCTGACGCCGCCGTAGAAGACGCGGTCGAGCGAGACGTTTTCCTCGTCCGTGCGCAGCGGCGTATAGGTCGGGATCAGGGCCACGTCGGCGTCGCGGCGCGAAAGGGCGGCCGCGAGCGCGTTGTCGTGGATGCAGCTACCGCAGTACATGCTGGCGGCACCGGCCGTGATGTAGGCGACGCGCATCGCTAGAAGAATTTATCGACGGTGATTTTGGCCGGTGGCTTGGTCAGCAGCGAGCCGACGATCATGGCCACGGCAGAAGCCGCTAGGATCACCGCCACGGGCATTACTCCGGTCATGCCGACGGTATAGCCGGGGATTTTCCACCCCTGAAAAAAGAAATAGCACCACAGCGCGGCCACGGTGAGTACGGAGGCAAAGGCGCCGTACTTGGTGCTGCGCTTCCAGAACAGCGCGGCGACGACCACTGGGAAGAGCGCCGCAAAGCCGGTGAAGGACCAGACGGCGAGGGTGAAGATGCTGCGGGCCGAGACCAGCGAGAGCACGTAGGTAACGGCGAAGATGGCGATCACGAAGAGGCGGCCCCACAGGACTTGGGCCTTTTCGCTCAACTCGTCGCCCTTGCGATAGTGGCGGACGACATCTTGGGTGAACATGTTGCTGATGGAGAGCACCTGCGAGTCGAGGGAGGACATAATCGCGGCAAAGACCCCGGCGGCGAGCAGACCGGCTAGAGCACCCGGAGCGTGTAGGTCGATCATCTTGACCAGCACGGAGTTGGCGGCCGCGCCCTTGAGGCCGGGGAAGTCAATGCTGCCGAAGATCCCCAAGAGCACGCTGGGGATCCAGACGATGGCGATGCACAGCGGGTAGAACATCAGCGGCCAGCGAAAGGTGCGAGCGCTTTTCGCGGTGAGCCAATGGGTGAAAAGGTGGGGGAACATACCGACCGACAGCGGGATGCAGGTGTAGGTTAGCAGTTTGATCGGGCTGATATTGTCTCCTTTTATCAGCAGTTCGGGGTGCGCGGCTGCGACTTGCGCCAGTGCGCTGTCCAGCCCGCCCAGCTTATCGACGATGACGAAGAAGGTCACGCCGCCGAGGATCATAAAAACCAGTGTTTGGAAGGCGTTGGCCCAGGCGGTGCCACGCATGCCACCGAAGCTGACGTAGGCCAGTACCACCAAGCAGACCAGCAGGCCGCCGGCCCACTGGGGAATCTGCCCCTTAGTGACTTGAGCGAGGGTGATGCCGCCGCCCATGACGCCGATGAGCAGGTAGGGTATCAGCAGCGCGATCATGACGACGAAGAGCAGCAGGCCCAAGCCGTCGGAGTCCCAACGGCGGCGGAAGTACTGAACCTGTGTGAGGAGGTTGTGGCGCTTGCCGAGCGCCCAGACGCGGGTGCCGATAAAGAAGAAGACCGTGGGGATAATCAGGGCTGCACCCGAAGGCATCAGGGCAAAGACGCCGATACCCGTGTGGTAGGCTTCGCCGGAGGCTCCCAAAATGGCGAATGCGGTCATGTTGGTGCCAAACAGCGACATCAGCAGCAGGAAGGGGCCGATGGAGCGGCTGGCGACAAAGTAGTCCTCGCCGGTGCCGCGAAAGAAGCGATTGGAGAGGACGCCGATGCAGAGTACTAGGCCGAGGTAGCAGAAGATGATGATTGTGGTCATGCCGCTTGCTCCTCGTCCTCTGCGTCCAGCTCGGACGGCCAGGCGTAGTTGACCAGCAAGACCATCAGCCCGGTAGCGGCCACGCAGAAGCCGATGTGGTAGAGCAAGCCGATGGGCAGCCCCAAGACGATGCGCGCATCATCCCAGAGCCAGAGGTCGTTGTGCAGGAGATAGAGGACCAGAATCCCCAGGTAGAGGAGTCGGCGGACGGTGGCGTTCACGGGGTTGCTCCTGAAGGTTGTGGGGTTAAGGGGACGGCGGCAGGCATCTCGCACACCTCGCTCATCGGCCCGAAAATGGGATCGACGTGCTCGCTGAAGAGGTTGCCGCTGAGCACGTCGATGACCCCCTGTTTGCATTCGGGATGGCGTTTGAGGAATTCGGCGAAGCTGAAGTCCTTGGAGTAGAAAGCGTACACCATTTTGCGCACCGCTTCCATGCCGCGCACTAGCTCTGGCCCGAAACCGCCCAACTGCTCGGCAGAAAAGTCGCCTTTGGCGAAGGCTTCGGCAATGGCGTCGGCGGCCATTTCGCCGGATTTGAGGGCTAAGTACACGCCCGAGGAGTACATCGGATCGAGAAAACAGAACGCGTCGCCGACTAGCACCCAGCCCTCGCCGGCGATGCGGCTGGCGCGATAGGAAAAGTCCTTGGTGGTCTTGACCGGAAAGAGTTGCTCGGCGTGTTGCAGGCGCTCCTGCATGGGTCGGCACTTGGCCAGCTCTTGGTCGAAGATGGTCTGTGCGTCTTCGCGGCGGCCTTGGACCAAGTAGGAGATTGCGCCGACTACGCCGACGCTGACCTTGTCGTCGGGCAGGGGGATGTACCAGAACCAGGAATCCCGGTCCTCGGTGTGGAGGATCAAGGTCGCGCCTTCGTCGATGCCTTCGTCGCGCTGGCCGCCGCGATAATGGGTATAGATCGAAGCTTTCTTCAGTTCAGGCTCGGGCTGAGTCAGCTTGAGCTTGCGGCCGATCAGCGTGCTCTGGCCGGTGGCATCGACGATGACTTGCGCGGCAAAATCGCGGGTTTGGCCGTCGGCGAGTTTGGCGCGGACGCCGGTGGCGCGGTCTCCTTCGAATAGCACTTCGAGGACCCGGGCACCCTGATGGACGTGGGCACCTTTGGCGCGGGCGTTGTCGAGGAGCATCTCGTCGAATGGGCCGCGCAAGACTTGCCAAGTTATTGCGCTTTCGTGGGGGTTGGTGTCGGAAAAGTAAAAGGGCGTTGAGCCGCGTCCCGACTTGCCGAAAAACTGCACGCTGTGCTTGCGGGGGAAGGCGCTATCTCTGAGCTGGTCGAGCACGCCGAGCCGTTTGAAGGTCCAGTAGGTGTCCGGCATCAGGGACTCGCCGATTGTGAAGCGGGGGAACTGCTCCCGCTCGAAGAGCCGGACTTGACGGCCGGTTGCGGCGACGAGGGCGGCTGCGGTACTGCCAGCGGGGCCGCCGCCGATGACGATGACGTCGCTCACGTTTGACCGCGAACTGCCTCTAGGTCTGTGGCTTTTTGTGCTTTTGCTTTGAGCCGTGGATTTGGCCCGCGCCGAACAAGACGCTCTGTATATTTGCCTTGCGCCTCGGACAGATAGTCGGCATAGGTTTGCCCTTGAGCCTCACAGGCGCGTTCTATGTTACGGCGAATCGTACGCAGTTCTTGGAGCGGATCTTGTTCCATTAGGTGACCTCCATAAGTTCTTCTGGGGTACAGATGATTGGGGTCCGTATGCCAAATTCCACATTGGCCTGTTCAACTACCATACGGACGCGGCCACTGACGATGTGGGTACAATTCCACGATACGAGATAATCGAGCCCATGCCAAGCTGCGAGTGCCAAGTGATAGGCGTCTGCTTGGGCTTTATCCGGCAGGGGAATGCCAGCAAAGTACGCGGCTGCAAGGGCATGGACTTCCGCGACAATCTCGACGACAGAAAAAACCGCGACGCTCTGCTGACGCCGTTGAGCAGCATCGGGATCGCCGAGAGCGATTTCTTCCAAAACCACAGGAGAAATAAAGGCATCGCATTGGGGTAAGACGCGCTCCCACCATTCATGAGTTATCTGCTGGTGCGCTGCGGCGACCAAATCTCGACTTGGTAGAGCGGTACGGTAGCTAATAATACTGGTTTCAATGTACACAGTTGGTTTCACGCGAATAATTATCCCTCAAATGCAGTGTACCATTGATGTAGAGCAGATTGTACGTCCTTGGGGCCTGCCTTTCAATATACGAGAAAACGCGGACTGGAGTTGGTCGCTCACGGGTGGCTCCTGTGATCGGTGAAGCGCTGGGCTTTGAGTTCAAAGCGCGGCAGGGTGTTTGGCGCGGCGATTTGGATGGCGGCGCGCAGGCCCAGCCGGTGGGCGAGGGCGCGTTCTACTTGGTCGGCGGTGTCGTTGGCATTGCCGTTGAGTTCTAGGCGCACCTCCAACTCGTCCAGTGCTTTGCGCCGGT
Organism: Candidatus Latescibacterota bacterium; assembly: GCA_022825835.1. Classification (GTDB taxonomy): domain Bacteria; phylum Latescibacterota; class UBA2968; order UBA8231; family UBA8231. The sequence goes on along the minus strand of JAJDVZ010000063.1, from coordinate 6,139 downwards.
GGACGTCAACGGCGAATTCGGTGACTGCGGGAAACTGGCGCACGACGTTTTCGATGGCGCTGGGATAGACAACCACGCCGCGGATGAGTAAGGCGTCGTCGAGGCGACCGATGACGCCGCCTTGGAGCCGCTGGAAGGTGCGGCCGCAAGCGCAGGGCGTGCGATTGAGTGCGACGCGGTCGCCGGTGCGGTAGCGGATAATCGGCATCCCCGTGCGGCCGAGATTGGTTATGACCAGTTCGCCCTCGTCGGCGGGTGCGCCGCTTTGCGGATCGACGACCTCGCAGATGAACTCGCCCTCGTTGAGGTGTAAGCCGGCCTGTTCGCGGCAGTCAAAACCCCAAGCGCCGACCTCGGTGGCTCCGGCGTGATCGAAGCAGCGGGCACCCCAAGTGCGCTCAAGTTGGGCGCGGGTAGCGGGGAGGTTTGCGCCTGGCTCGCCCGCGTGGATGGTGGTGCGTACGCTGCTGGCGACGAGGTCGAGGCCGCGCTCGCGGGCGACTTCTCCTAGGTGCAAGGCATACGTCGGTGTACAGACGAGGACGGTGATTTCGTTTTCGACGATGGCGTCTAGGCGCTGCGCTGAAGACATGCCACCGCCGGGGACGATCAGCGCGCCGATGTGGCTGGCACCTTGGTGCCCGCTCCAAAAGCCGATGAAGGGGCCAAAGGAGAAGGCAAAAAAGATGCGGTCGCAGTCGCCGACGCCAGCAGCGCGATAGACTTGAGCCCAGCAGCGGCCCCACCAGTCCCAGCTTTCGGCCGTGTCGAGCCAACGCAGGCGCTGGCCGGTGGTGCCGGAGGTTTGGTGGATGCGGGTGTAGCATTCGGGCGGATAGGTGAGGTTCGTGCCATAGGGAGGATGGGCGACTTGGTCGGCAGAAAGCTCGGCGCGGGTGGTAAAGGGGAGGCGGGCTAGGTCGTCGAGTTCGGCGATGTCTTCGGCCCGCGTGATATCAGCCGCGTTGAGCTTTTGGCGGTAAAATGCGTTGGTTGCCAGCACCGAGCTTAGTAGGGTGTGCAGGCGGTTGAGCTGATGCTCCGCCAACGCGTCGCGGCTGAGGCGTTCGCAGGCACTCATAGCGAATAACCGAGGGTCGCTTTGAAGGAGAAAGGGGCGGCAGGGATGACCGAAGCACTCCCGAAACCTCGGGTCTCGTATTCGCTGTTGGTCACGTTCTTGAGGTTTAGGCGCAAGAGGGCCGGGCCTTGCCGATAGGTCAGCCCGCAGTCGAGCGTCAGTGCGCCGTCGATCTCATAGACATTGTCCTCGGCAACGAACTGATTGCCGACGTAGCGGATGCCAGCGGCCAAGGTGAGATTTTCGCCCAAGTCGCGGGCGGCCCACAACGTCGCTAGGTGCTCAGGGGCGAAGGCTGGCACATTGCCCGTGCGGTCGAAGATGCGGGGGACGAAGCCTTCGGCAGTGGGGATCATTACGGATTCGTTGAAGCGGGTCAGTTCGGCGTCCAAAAAGGCGTAGGTGCCTTGGGCGTACCAGCCTTGGGCTAGACGCGCTGCCAGTTCCAACTCTAAGCCCCGGGTGCGCTGGTCGCCGAGTTGCTGGGTGATGCCGTTGTCGTCGGGGATGGCGATGTGCTCTTTGTCGAGGTTGAAGACGGCGAGGTTGGCGCTGAGATTGTCGTCGAGCAGCGCGGCTTTGGCACCGATTTCGTATTGGGTGCTTTCCTCGGGGTCGCGGTCGCCGACGACTTGAGAAGAAGGCGGGGCAAAGGCGCGGCCCGCATTGGCGTAGAGCGAAAAGGTTGGAGTCGGAGCGAAAATTGCGCCTACCATCGGGCTTACTTGCCGGTATTCGCGCTGGGTGGTGGTGAGGTCGTCCTCGTAGTCGATCCGGTCGAAGCGGCCTCCGAGCAAAAGCTCGAAGTGAGGGCTGAAAATTATGCGGTCGATAAAGTAGGGTGCCAGTGTTTGCGCGGTGGCTTGGGCTGCGGTGGCTTGGTCAGGCAGGGGGACCACGAGGGAATCGGTCCCGGCTTCTGCTGGCATGAAGGGGGCCAGACTCGGCGGCAACGTCGCGTCGAGGGTGAACAGATCGACGAACGAAAGCAACGCCACGTCGAGGGTGAAGTCGTCTGCGAGGTTGGCGACTTCCAAACCAAAAAGAAGCTGGTGTTCGATTCCGCCGGTTTGCAATTCCAGCAGGCCTTCGAGTTGGTTGCCGACGATCCGCTGCTGGTCGTCGAGGTCGAGCAGCGTGCGGGCGAGGTCCAGGGAGCCAGTCGCATTGGGAAAGGCTCCATTGAAGAGGGTGCCCTGCGAGGGCCAGTCGAGGCTGGTGTAGTAGAGTTTGTCGCGCAAAGTGAAATTCGGCGCTAGATGCCATTCATAATCGGCGCGAAAGCGCAGGATGGTTTGTTCGGAAAGGTCGAAGGGCGACTGGTATGAGCGGGTGCGCGGCACATCGGGCAGCGCACCGCCAACGATGGGCAGCCCCGAGTCGGACTGATGTTCGCTCGTCAAGTACTCGAAGTCGAGGTGCAGCGTCGAGCGCTCGCCGAGGTTGAGCCGCAGCGTTGGGTTTACGGCGAGGATCGAGCTGTTTTTGTCGTCGCGGTAGCTTTCCGCGTCCTGCCATAGGGCGTTGAGCCGCAGGGCGAGGCCCTGGTCGGGTAGGGCGCGGCCGGCGTCGAGGGTGGCGCGGTACGTGGAGAAGCTGCCTAAGGAAGCGTTGACGCGGGTAAAGTTGACCGCTGGGTCCGGCCGTTTGCGGACGAGGTTGATGGTGCCCGACAGGGGGTTGCCGCCGTAGAGGAAGGCACCGGGGCCTTTGAGGGCCTCGACGCGGTCAACATTGTAGAGCTGGTAGAAGGTCGCCTCGGGTTCGGGAGCGCCGTCGGAGAGCACTAAGCCGTTGGCAAGCGAGTCGAATCCGCGCAAGTAGAACAGGTCGTGGACGCCAAAGTTGGTGTGGACGCCGACGCCGCTGACATTGGTCAGTGCATCGCTGAGCGTCGCTCCGTCTTGAGTCTCGATCAGGGCTTGGGGGACGATACCGACGCTCAAGGGGGTCTTGCGCAGGGGTAATGGCATTTTGGTGGCGATGGCGTTGGCGCGGGGGATGGCCAGTCGCGAGCCGGTGACGATGGTTTCATCGACGACGTGGAGTGAGTCGTCGGCGCTTTGGGCGTGGGCGAGGGTTGTTGTCAGTGATAAGGCAAAAAACAGCAGCGCACCGTACAGATTTCTCATTGGGTTACTCCCACCACGTTTATGCGGACGATTTCTTTATCGTCGCGGAGGTAAATCCGGCCGTCGGCGAGTGAGGGGACGGTCTCACATCTGCTGCGGCGGAAGACTTGGGCGTTGGCCTTTTCGACGAAGCCTGCGGGCGTGGCTTCGGCTATGCCGAGATTACAGCGTTCGCCCAAGATGACAAGGTGGCCGTCGGCGACGATTAGGGTGCCCTTGCCGTAGCCCCGAGTCTGCCACTTTTCCTCGCCAGTCTCGGCGTCGAGGCATTTAAGGGTCGAGCCGTCGAAACCGTAGAGGTGCCCTTGGTAGTAGATGGAGGTGGCGGAGTGGTTTTGCATGTTATTATTGCGCCAGACCTCGGCCACCTCATAGCGCCCGTCTGTGGCGGTGACTTCCACCACAGTGCCGCCCATACCGGAGCTGGAAGAGATAAAGAAGCGATTAGGCGGGATAAAAACCGGGGTGGCAGCGTTGGTGGATTGGTTGGTTATCCAAGGATATTGCCACAGCACCCGGCCTTTTTGCGGCGCGACCGCGATCAGCCCGTAGCCAGTGAAAAACACTGCTTGGCGCGTTTGGTCGATAGTGGCGATGATGGGAGAGGAATAGCCCCTCTCGTCGCTGCCAGTAGTCCAGGCGACCTCGCCGCTGGTTTTGTCAAAGGCTATTAGCGAACGACCACTCTTACTGCCTGCTTCGATTAAGACGAGGTTCCTCTCGACTAGCGGCGACGCTGCAAAGCTTCGACCGGGACTCACGTTGTCGAATTCGAGCATTATATCGCGGCGCCATTGTTGGGTGCCGAACTGGCTGTCGAGCGCGAGGAGTTTGCCAAGGGCGCTGAATACATAGACCATCTTGCCGTCAACCGTGGGAGTGGCACGCGGACTGCGGCTGTCTCGCCGTTCCGAGGGATCGTTGCCAGTGGTGCGGGTGCGCCACATCACTTCGCCGTTGCGGGCGTCGAGACAGACTGCGTATGCCTCTCCACTGTGGATGTACATTGTATAGAGACGATCGCCGACTACGGACAGGCCGGAAGATCCCTGCCCGGCATGGACGCGCCAGGACTCTTTAAAAGAGGGCGCTTTGCCGAACAGACCCGTCTCCGGCGAGATCCCGTTGCGGTGAGGGCCGAGCCATTGCGGCCAGTCCGTCCATTGCCAGTGCGACCAATTTTGGGCCACGGCCGGCAGGGCGCACAAGACGAGGGCGAACAGGGCGGTGCGCGCGGTGCTCATTGGGCTGTCCCCACCACGTCTAGGCGGACGATTTCCTTATCGTCGCGGAGGTAAATTCGTCCATCGGCGAGTGAGGGGACCGTCCAGCATTTGCTGCGGAGGACTTGGGTGTTGGCTTTTTCGACGAAGCCTTCGGGTGTGGCTTGGGCTAGGCCGAGATTGCCGCGTTCGCCCAAGATGACGAGGTGGCCATCGGCGACGATCAAGGTGCCTTTGCCGTAGCCTCGGGCCTTCCACTTTTCGCTGCCGGTCGCGGCGTCGAGGCATTTGAGAATCGAGCCGTCGAACCCGTAGAGGTGCCCTTGGTAGTAGATGGAGGTGGCGAAGTGATTTTCCATCTCTTTGTTGCGCCAGACCTCGGCCACCTCATAGCGCCCGTCTGTGGCGGAAACCTCCACCACACTGGCACCCGTGCCGTAGCCGGAGGAGATAAAGAAGCGATTGGGTGGGATGAAAACCGGGGTGGCGGCATTGACGTTGTGCCTAGTCGTCCAGGGGTGTTTCCACAGTACTTGGCCGTTTTGCGGCGCGACCGCGGTCAGCCCGTAGCCGGTGAAAAACACTGCTTGGTGCGTTTGGCCGATGGTGGTGGTGATAGGAGAGGAGTAACCCAGCTTGTCGCTGCCGGTTTTCCAGGCGACGTCGCCGCTAATTTTGTCAAAGGCTATCAGCGAATGACCGCCCGTTCCACCAGCTTCGATTAGAACGAGGTCTCCTGCGACTAGCGGCGACGGGCAAAAGCCCCAGCGGGCCTTCTTGCTGCCGAATTCGCTCGCTAGGTCGTGGCTCCATTTTGGGGAGCCGGTTTGGCTGTCGAGTGCGTAGAGTTTGCCGTAGGCGCTAGAGACATAGACCATTCCGTCGTCCACGGTAGGGGTGGCGCGCGGACCGTCGCCGCCTTGCCGTTCCATTAACATCCCGTCGGTGCGGGTGCGCCACAGCACTTCGCCGTTGCTGGCGTCGAGGCAGACCGCGTATTCATCGCCACTGTGGATGTACATCGTATAGATGCGATCGCCGACGACGGACAGGCCGGAAAAGCCCTTGCCGCCTTGGACGCGCCAAGACTCCTTAAACGACGGCGTGTCACCGAATAGGTCGGTTTCCGGCGAAATGCCGTTGCGGTCGGGGCCGAGCCATTGCGGCCAGCCTGTCGATTGCCAGCGCGACCAATCTTGGGCTAAAGCTGGCAAGGTACATAAGACGAGGGCTAACAGGGCATTGCGTGCGATACTCATTGGGTCGCTCCTTGCACCATGAGGCAGACGATTTCGCTCTCGTCGCGCATGTAGAGGCGGCCATTGGCCAGTGAAGGAATGGTCCAGCAGCGGCTGTCGAAAGCGGGGTAGCTGGCCTTTTCGACAAAGCCTTCGGGCGTGGCTTCGGCTATGCCGAGATTGCCTTGTTCGCCCAAGATGATGAGGTGACCGTCGGCGACGATTAGAGTGCCCTTGTTGTAGCCCCGGGTATTCCACTTTTCTTCACCGGTTTCGGCGTCGAGGCACTTGAGGATCGAGCCGTCAAAGCCGTAGAGGTGCCCTTCGTAGTAGATGGAGGTGGCGAAGTGATTTTCCATTTCCTTATTGCGCCAGATCTCCTTCGCACTATAGCCGCGGTCTGTAGCGGAGACCTCCACCACACTGGCACCCGTGCCGTAGCCGGAGGAGATAAAGAAGCGGTTG
>JAJDVZ010000091.1:0-15754 GCA_022825835.1 Candidatus Latescibacterota bacterium | reverse complement strand
CGCTGACCACACATCCGCCATCGCCAGGCGCTTCCCCTCGCACACAACCACCGCCCGATTAACCCACTGTCGCAACTGGCGCACATTGCCCGGCCAAGCATACCCCTGCAAGTAGGCCAGCACCTCGTCGCTCAACCGCCGTATCGGTCGCTGGTACTTGCGGGCATACCAATGCACAAAGTGCTCCGCCAACAGCGGAATATCCTCCCGCCGCTTTCGCAACGACGGCACCGTGAGGGGAAACCCATCCAAGCGGTAGTATAGGTCCGCCCGGAACGTCCCTTCCTTAATCGCCTGTGACAGGTCGCGGTGAGTCGCCGCAATGATCCGCACATCGATTGGGATGGAATCTGTGCCGCCGACGCGGGTGATTCGATTCTGCTCCAAGACATGCAGCAACCGCTGTTGCGCCTCCATCGACATGTCGCCGATTTCATCGAGGAACAAGGTGCCGCCGTGGGCCTGTTCAAAGCAGCCGACATGCCGCGCTGATGCGCTGGTAAAGGCCCCTTTCTCGTGGCCAAACAGTTCGCTTTCGACCAAGCCGGCGGGCAAGGAGGCGCAATTGACCGCGCGGAAGTCTTTCGCACCGCGTGCACTCTGGTCGTGGATCGTTCGGGCGAGCAGGCCCTTACCGACGCCGGTCTCGCCCAACATCAGCACTTGGATATCCGTGGTGGCGGCCTGCTGCACCCTCTTTAGGAGTAGGTCAATGGCCGGATTGCTGCTGAGTACTTTGGCCGGAGGTGTGTTGCTTGTTTGCGTCATTAGTCATCATTCATCATCGAGCCGCTGGCTTCCTCCACGCCAACCCTCCGTTATGGGCCTGCAGCCCGTCCTCGTTGACAGTCGCTTGCTCGTCCTTGTCGGTGGGTGGTTCGCATATTGCCGTATCGGCTTCGATCGAGCTAGCCTATATGATGCACATTCCGTGCCAACGAGCAGCCGCGCATAAAAAAAATCCTTTAGGAAGGCCCTAAAGGATTGAAAAACATGAGACTTAAAATATAAGAAAGAATTTCTACGCCGTGCGACTCAGCCCTTGTTGCGCGTCATTTGCATAATTTTTTATGCAAATGAATAAATTTTTATTCATGAGGCACAACTTGCTGTTTAGCTCATAAGGGCCTCCTGGATAGAAGATTCCTCGCTCCACCGCGTACGGGTGCCGGCTTTAGGCGTGGCCTCCGCTGCGCGGAGTTTATCTTGAGCAAACAGCATGACAAAGCCTATTCTTCCAAAAAGCTCCACAGCGCATCCAAGCGCGCCCCTTCAATCGGCTCTCGCAGCACCGAATTGACGCCTTTTTCCGCCATGTAGTGAGGTGTAAACGCCAGCCCCTTTTGTAGTGCCGTGCGCTCTAGCCCCATTTGTCTGGGCCGCCAGCGCACCCGACAGCGGTCCAGCCGCTCTGCCAACCCCGCCGTATCCCCTGCGCAGCACCAAGTGATGACCATCGCCCCCAAGGCCACGAGTTCGCCGTGGATCCAAGTCCGTTGGTTGGCCGTCTCCAGCGCGATCCAGAATGGATGGTCGCCGCTCTCCGTGGGGGCCTTTAGTTGCTGGCTATCGCGCTCCTTAATCCGCTGCGCGATGTTGGCCGCGCTCGCCTCGGTCATGCGCCCGTTGGCATCGAGTGTTGCGGCAAAAGAACTGGCGATTGACTCGTGATGGGCCACCTGTTGTGCCGCCAGCGCCGGGTCGAACGCCGCTCCTTGTCCCAACGCCGCCCGCTGCCGCCACTCCTCTAACCCGGCATGGCCGCAGAGGATGTCGCCTAGTCCGGCGGTGTGCAGGTAATCTGGTGCCTTGAGGACCACATCGACATCCACGAGCACGTATTGGCAATCCACCCACGGCCAATCGTCCAAATCGCCCACGGTCTGATAGCCGTCCCACCGCGCCACGTGGCTGTGGATGATCGCCCCGGAAGAGAGGATCGTCGGCACCAAGATCAGCTCTGCGTCCTTGTCGAGGGCCACGAACTTAGAAGCGTCTAGGGCCTTGCCGCCGCCCAAGCCGATGACCAGTTCGATCCCGGCTGGCAGCCGGTCACTGAGATCCTGCTGATGCGCCGAGTCCAGCCACTCGGCAAAGACCACGCCCGCTGGTTCGCGCACGAGGTAATCTTGGGCAGCCGCGTACGCGCTGGGTGTGGTCACAATCGCATACGCTGGCCAACGGGCGCTTTCTCGTTGCAACAGGCCGCGGGCGACGCGCATGTCGTATTCAGCAGCCGGTTTGCACTGGCGGCCCATGGACCAGCCTCGATTGGTTTTAGGCATTTGTTCTCCGTCTCGTCGTAGGCAAAGTAGGGGCGATCGGCCGGTCGCCTCTACTTACGCAGGCATGACAAAAACTGTGTAACGTCTGAGATTGCTATTGCACAACAATATACAAGCCCTCTTTGCGCCGCCAACGCATCTTTCCGAGTCCAAAACTCTAGGTCCACTACCCACGTCGCCCGCGTTGCGGCGAGCGGTTTTGAGCGCCACTGCAAAATTCCGATATAGCATCCGCAGATGGACGCAGAATAGGATGTAAAAGACGATTCGTGTCTCGAATCGTTCAACTTATTCAGAATAGCTATATTACAACATCCGCTCCTTCACAGGTTTGTTGCCATGCGCTCTCTAGTGTTGTTCTTCGCCCTCGTTCTGGCGGGTTGCTACGCGGCCTCGCTCGGGCCCGATCCCTTGGGCCACTTTGCCTCGCGCACCGACCACCTCCACCGCCTAGAGCCGCTCGGCGAGCGCATCTTGCACGGGGCTGCGCTCAGCTATGGGCCGCTCGACCCCGAAGAACGCACGCGCCCGCTTTTCTATGCCGTGTACTACGAGCTCCACGACCTGCCCTACGATTGGCATCTATCTTTGCTCACGCATCTGGACCAGCACGTAGGGTACGGCCTGCCGCAAATTGACCTTGGTTTTAACGCGGCCGGTCAGCCCTACGAGGCGGCCATTGCCGAGGGGCAGCTCGACGAGGCGATTGAGCGGCTCTGCTGGGGATTGCAGCAGCTAGACCGCCCGGTTTTGCTGCGGTTGGGCTATGCGTTCAATAGCTCTTGGCGTGCCTATGAGGCGACGAGCTATGTCGAGGCTTGGCGGCGGATAGAGCAAACGCTGCGGGGTCGCTGGGGTTTGGACCACGTGGCGCTGGTATGGACGCACAAGGACGACGGCGGCTCTGATTACTTGGCCTACTATCCGGGGGATGAGTACGTCGATTGGTGGTCGATTGACGTGGCCGCGCCGCAAGACCTGCGCCGCAGCCGCGCCTTTATCGAGGCGGCGCAGGAGCGCGGCTACCCCGTGCTCGTCGGCGTGGTCACGCCCGTTACTACCGATTTGGGTCGGGCCGAGCAGGCGTGGCCTCATTGGTTCATCCCCTTCCTCCGCTTCTTGCGCCACCATCCCAACATCAAGGCATTTACCTACATAGATTGGGACTGGTCGCAGACGGAGCGCTTTGTCGATCCCATACTCTTTGCGCGCTACCGCAGCGAGCTGATGAACCCGATTTACCTACACGCGGCCTCGCCCGGCGAGTTGCGCTGGAACCTAAATCTCGATCCCTAGCTTAAAGAAAGGATGCAGCAGATGGATAAAGTCGATGTGCACGTTCACGTCTTCGACCTGCCGAGCGAGCGGTTTCCCCGCGAGCTGAGCAGCCTCGCACCGGCCGATCGCGCCTGCCCGATTGAGGCGCTGATCGCCGACATGGATGCTTCGGGCATCGACCGCGCCGTGCTGATCGAAATGAACGGCACCCAAATCGAGCAGCACGCCTATGTCACGCATTGCGTGCAGACGTGGCCTGACCGCTTTACGGCGACGGGCTTGATCGACATGAACGACCCAGACCCGCCCGCCCGCCTGCGCGAGCTCGTCGCCGCCACTCGCATTGAGGGGATTCGGCTGGGGGCGTTGGGCGACCCGGCCGCACAGAGGGCCGAGGGCCTGGCGACCTACGCGGTCTTTGAGTGTGCGGACGAGTTGGGGATTAACATCAATATCTATACCGGTGGAGCTCAGTTCCCCTGCATCGAACTGCTGGCCGCGGCTTTCCCCGGCGTGAACATTTCCCTCGACCATCTCGGCGTGATGCCAACCACGTCCAACGAGCCAGACCAATGGGGCCGCCCCCGCTTTAACGCCGAGCCGCTGCCGCCGGCCAACTATCCGCAAGTGATGGCGCTGTCGCGCTTTCCCAATGTCTATGTCAAAATTTCAGGGGAGTACGCGTTTTCCAAGGTGCCTTGGCCGTACGGGGATATGCAGTCCATGGTCGAGGATGTGTATCGGGCCTATGGCGCGGATCGCATGATGTGGTGTACGGATTCGCCGTGGATTGTGGTGGAGCCGGGGTACCAGAAACTGGTGGATTTGCTCGACTGCCATCTGCCGAATATTTCCGCGGCGGAGAAGGAGATGATTATGGGTGGGACGGCGATGAAGCTGTGGTTTAAGGGGCGCTAGCAGATGGAGCTAACGATAGATTGAGGAGCAGTGCGATGAAACGAGCGGAGCTGTTGCCCGTTTCTGGCAGCGGCCTGTGCGATTTGAGCCGGACGCGGCTGGCGGACTACCTCACTGCTATCGTCGGCGACCGGGAAGTGCCGGAGACTGACGAGGAATGGAACGAGCGGCTTTGTGCGCTGGGGTTCATGGTCGAGCGGGAAGACGGCCCGCCCGCCTGTACTATCGCCGGATTGATCCTGTTCGGCTATCGGTCGCGTCGCCTGTTACGCCATGCCGGTATTCGCTGGATGTGCTTTGAGGGGCTGGATAAAACCTACGATGCCCTTGACGATCAAGTGCTTGAAGGGCCGCTGGTCGATCTTTGGCAGGTGCTGTCTGGGGGGCGTGAACTGGTGGAAAAGGGACTGATTGAACGCCTTGCCGATGCGATGCGGCCGTTTGTATCCGAGGAGGCTGGCCAAGTGGAAGAGTCCATGCGCCGGGAACGACGCTGGCACTATCCGCTGGAAGCGCTGCGCGAAGGCGTTGTCAATGCGCTGACGCATCGGGATTGGACGCGGTACGAGGAGATTGAGGTGGTCCGTTATGCGGACCGGATAGAGATACTTAGCCCCGGTGCGCTGCAAAACGGCATGACGGTCGAAAAAATGATTGCTGGTCAACGGGTACCGCGCAATCTGCTCATCTCCGAGACGTTGCGGGACTATAGCTATTCGGATGCACGCGGCATGGGGGTGCGGAACAAGATCATTCCGTTGATGCGGGCGCACAACGGCGTTGACCCAGAGTTTGAGGCGACGGAGGACTACTTGCGGTTGACGCTGCGCCGAGGTTCGGCACCCTGTACCGAAGCTGAACGGTGACGAGACGGATGAATCGGTATTCTGTTGGCTACAATGAGCGCACGGCTCGGTTCTTCCAAGAGCGCACAGCCGACACGCACGCTCAGTTTCTTCTGAAATACCTTGTACCCGGGATGGCTCTCTTGGACGGTGGATGTGGGCCTGGGACCATAACCAAAGGACTCGCGGAGATCGTGGCACCTGGGCGCGTCGTAGGAATCGACAGAGAGCCGAGTCAAATCGATCTTGCTCAGCGCCTCACCGATGGGCTCCCTACAATCGAGTTCAGAACGGACGATCTTTGCAGCCTAGCTGCTGATGACGAGTCCTTCGATGTCGTCTTCGTTCACGGAGTCCTAGAGCACATCGCCGACCCAGAGCAAGCTACCTCTGAGATTCGCCGAGTACTGAAGTCGGGAGGGCTGGTAGGCGCAAGACACGCCGATTTCGGAGGGTTCCTGCTTGAGCCTACGCTTTCCCACTTGGGAAAGTTCTCACAGCTATTTATTCAGCTAATGCAGCGAAATGGCGGGGATCCATATTGCGGCCGTCGCCAGCCAGGACTATTCCGCAAGGCAGGATTCGAGATTGTCAAGGTTTCCGCGTCGTATGACTGTTGGACAGCGGATGCGGAGTCCACGCGGAGAAATGCGCACTTTCTGTCGGAGTTGTGCGGCGACTCTGAATTCTCTGAGCAGCTTGTGGAATACGGACTAGCAGACGAACGGGTCTTGGCCCAACTAAAGTCCTCATTCCTCACGTGGGGCGAGATGCCAGAGGCGTTTGCCGCAGAAGCGTGGGGCGAGATCGTCGCCAGAAAAGCGTGAATTCGGAGTAGGCGGATAGGACTAACGGTAGATTGCGGAGCAGTGCGATGAAACGAGCGGAGCTGTTGCCCGTTTCTGGCAGCGGCCTATGCGATTTGAGCCGGTCGCGTCTGGTGGATTACCTCACCCTTCTGACTATCGACAATCCCGAAGAGTGCCGCTTTTACGAGGTTGAGGCTGAGGCCGCCAAGGTTCAGTATCTTTAGAAGAGTGATCGTGGCCGCCTGTAATTGCAAAGGAGAAATAAAATGCCCGTACCAAAACCTCGGTACAGCAAAGAGGAGTTCGCTCGTCGTGGCGATGAGATTTACGACCGAGAGATAAGGCCCCATGTTGGGCCTGATGACGAAGGTAAATTCGTCGTCATCGACATTGAGACGGGAGCTTATGAGATTGATCAGGACGAATTGGCTGCATCCGACCGGCTTCTTGCCCGCAGACTTGATGCACAAATGTGGACAAGGCGTGTCGGATCCCGGTATGCTCGCCGCTTTGGCCCTCGCTACAGGGCGAGTGGTGCATGATAACCGGCCATGTTACTGCATACCGAGAGGCCGTCATTTCTCTGAATGTGGGGGGACCTAGGAACCAAGAGCGGGAGATTGACGCGGTTGTAGATACAGGTTTCAACGGTTTTCTGACGCTTCCTGCATCCATTATTCAGGAGTTGGATCTCGTCTGGCATCGGCGGGGTCGGGCTATGCTTGCCGACGGCAGTAACAGCGTCTTCGATATCTACGAGGCTACCATTACATGGAATAGCAGGCCGAGACGGATCGCCGTGGACGAGGCAGAGTGTGATCCTCTTGTTGGCATGTCTCTGCTTTACGGCTGTGAGTTGACCGTTCAAGTCGTGGATGGAGGCCGTGTGTCTATATATCCCCTGCCGCGTCAGATCGAAAGGGGCTAACGATGATTGCGGAGGGTTCCTGCTTGAGCCTACGCTTGGGCCACTTGGGAAAGTTCTCACAGTTATTTATCCAGCTAATGCAACGAAATGGCGGGGATCCATATTGCGGCCGTCGCCAGCCAGGACTGTTCCACAAGGCAGGATTCGAGATTGTCAAGGTTTCCGCGTCGTATGACTGTTGGACGCCGGATGCGGAGTCCACGCGGAGAAATGCACACTTTCTGTCGGAGTTGTGCGGCGACTCTGAATTCTCTGCTCAGCTTGTGGAATACAGACTAGCAGATAAACAGGTCTTGGCTCAACTAAAGTCATCATTTCTCACATGGGGAGAGATGCCAGAGGCGTTTGCCGCAGAAGCGTGGGGCGAGATCGTCGCCAGAAAAGCGTGAGTTCGGGTTCTGCAGATTCAACAGACAGTGTTTGTTGAATCCTCCGAATCGACCAAGAATCGGCAATCATTTTGCTCATCGGCGGGCATTTTAGAAGGAGCTAGCGGCGCACATGGCTTTGAAAAAATCCCAACTCTACTCGTCGCTGTGGCAGAGTTGCGACGAATTGCGCGGCGGGATGGATGCCTCGCAGTACAAGGATTACGTCCTGACGCTGCTGTTTATGAAGTACGTCTCGGACAAGTACGCTGACGATCCGTACGCGCTCATTGAAGTTCCATCCGGCGGTAGTTTCGCGGACATGATAAAGCTCAAGGGTGACAAGGAGATCGGCGATAAGATCAACAAGATCATCGGTCAGCTTGCCGAGGCTAACGACCTCAAGGGCGTCATTGACCAAGCTGACTTCAATGACGAGAGCAAGCTCGGCACGGGCAAGGAGATGCAGGACCGGCTCTCGAAGCTGGTCGCCATATTCGAGGGGCTGGACTTCCGCACCAACCGGGCCGAGGGCGACGACCTGCTCGGCGATGCCTACGAGTACTTGATGCGGCATTTTGCTACTGAGTCGGGCAAGAGCAAGGGGCAGTTCTACACGCCGGCCGAGGTCTCCCGCATTATGGCACAGGTGGTTGGGATCGGCTCGGATACCCAACAGGACCAGACTATTTACGACCCGACTTGTGGCTCAGGCTCGCTCTTGCTCAAGGCCGCGGACGAAGCGCCGCACGGCATTACCGTGTACGGCCAAGAGATGGACAACGCCACCTATGCGCTGGCGCGGATGAACATGATCCTGCACGGCCACGAGACCGCCGAACTTTGGCGCGGCAACACTTTGGCCGCTCCGTACTTCAAAAACCCGGACGACCGCCTCAAAACCTTTGACTTTGCCGTCGCTAATCCGCCCTTTTCCGCCAAGGCTTGGTCCAGCGGCCTCAATCCAGACCACGACGAGTACGGGCGCTTCGAGTACGGCATTCCTCCGACGAAAAACGGTGACTACGCCTTCCTTTTACATTGCTCAATAGCAAAGGCAAGGGCGCGATTATCTTGCCGCACGGCGTGCTGTTTCGCGGCAACAAAGAGGCGGACATCCGCAAAAATCTCATCCGCCAAGGCTTCATCAAGGGCATCATCGGCCTGCCGGCTAATCTGTTTTACGGCACTGGCATCCCCGCCTGTATCTTGGTCCTCGATAAAGAGAACGCCCGCGCCCGCAGCGGTATCTTCATGATTGACGCGAGCAAGGGCTTCCTCAAGGACGGCAATAAGAATCGCCTGCGCGCACAGGACATCCACCAAATCGTCGATGTGTTCAACCGGCAGACTGAGGAGCCGCGTTATTCCCGCATGGTGCCGATAGCTGAGATCGCCAGTCCGGCTAACGACTACAATCTGAACATCCCGCGCTACATTGATTCCAGCGAACCGGAAGACCTGCACGACCTCGACGCGCATCTGCACGGCGGCATTCCCGACCGCGACCTTGACGCGCTCGGCACCTATTGGGATGTCTTCCCTTCGTTGCGCCAAGCGTTGTTTGTCGGCAATGGACGGGCGGGCTACAGCGAGGCTCGTGTTGAGACGCCGCAGGTGAAGGACGCCATTCTCGGGCATGGGGAGTTCAAGTCGTACGAGGCGCGGGTCGTGGTTGTTCTCGACGGTTGGTGCAAGACGCACGAGCCGGTTCTCAAGGGGCTGGAGATAGACGCCAATCCCAAGGACATCATCCGCGCTTTGGCGGAGGATTTGCTAGCGAGATTTGCCGACTTACCGCTGCTCGATCCGTACGACGTGTATCAGCGGCTGATGGACTATTGGGACGAGGTGATGCAGGACGATGTGTATCTCATTGCTGCGGACGGCTGGGGCGAGGCCGCCAAGCCGCGTGGGATCGTCGAAGACAAAGACAGGAAGATCAAGGAGACGCCGGATCTCACTATCAAACGCAAAAAGTACAAGATGGACTTGATTCCTCCGGGGCTGATCGTCGCGCGTTATTTCGCCGATGAACAGGCTGCCGTCGAGGCGCTACAGGCCAAGCAGGAGGCTGCGGCCCGCGAGTTGGAGGAGTTTGTCGAAGAACACACTGGCGAAGAGGGTTTGCTGGAGGATGCGGTCAACGACAAGGGCAAGGTCACCAAGGCCGGCGTGACGGAGCGGCTCAAGGCTATCCGGTACGAGCCGGAGAGCGCCGAGGAACGCGATGCTCTCAAGCAATGCCGGACCCTGATTGAGGCCGACGCTAAAGCGGCTAAGGCCGTCAAGGAGGCCCAAGCCCGCTTGGATGAGCAGGTGCTGGCCCGCTACGACGCGCTCACTGAAGCCGAGATCAAGACGCTGGCGGTTGAGGACAAGTGGTTTGTGAGCATCCGGGGTGTTATCGAAGGTGAGGTGCAGCGGCTGACTCA
This sequence comes from Candidatus Latescibacterota bacterium, assembly GCA_022825835.1. GTDB lineage: Bacteria > Latescibacterota > UBA2968 > UBA8231 > UBA8231. The sequence goes on along the minus strand of JAJDVZ010000091.1, from coordinate 5,888 downwards.
GCAACTCGCCGGGCGCGTGAAGGAACTGGAAGGGCGCTACGCCCGTCCGTTGCCGGAGTTGGAACGGGAGGTGGAGGTGTTTGGTGATAAGGTCGAGGGACACTTGAAACGGATGGGGATTTTGCTATGAGTCAAAAATTCGATTTTGAGAATCTCGTGGAGTTGTGTAGGCGCACCCACGAGGAAACACAACGCTCGGCGGCACGAGCTATTGATCACTCGCTTGTGGCGCGGAATTGGCTGTTCGGCAAGTATATCGTCGAGTATGAACAGCATGGCGCGGATAGGGCGGAATACGGCAGAGGATTGATTACTAGTCTGTCCGGCAAGTTGAAAGCCGGGGACGTCAAAGGCTGCTCGCCTACAAACCTGCGGAAATTCCGCGAGTTCTACCTAGCGTACTCCGAGATTCAACAGACACTGTCTGTTGAATCCACCGAACCGACCAAGAACCGGCAATCGATTTCCGGCAGCCGGGAGATTTCCGAGACACCGTCGCGGATTTTGGTCACCCTACCGAGCGAGCCGCTGCTTGCCACGCAGATTTCGCAGACACTGTCTGCCGAATTGGTGAAGCGGTTCTCCCTCGGCTGGTCCCACTACGTCACTCTTCTGACCATCGACAATCCCGAACAACGCCACTTCTACGAGATTGAGGCGATCGACAACGACTGGAGTGTCCGCGAACTCAAGCGGCAGATCGACAGCTCCCTGTACGAGCGGCTCGCACTCAGCCGCGACAAGGAGGAAGTTCGTCGGCTTGCCAGCGAGGGGCAGGTGATCGAGAAGGCTTCGGACCTGATCAAGGACCCGGTCGTGCTGGAGTTTCTTGGGTTGGAGGAAAAGCCCGTCTATTCCGAGAGCGAGCTGGAAACGGCGATCATTGACCGGCTTCAGCACTTCTTGTTGGAGTTGGGTAAGGGATTTCTGTTCGAGGCGCGGCAGAAGCGGTTTACTTTCGATAACAGCCATTTCCGCGTGGATCTCGTTTTCTACAACCGGCTCCTGCGCTGCTATGTGCTGATTGACCTCAAGCGCGGTGAATTAACCCATCAGGACTTGGGTCAGATGCAGATGTACGTCAACTACTTTGACCGCTATGTGAAGACGGACGACGAACTTCCGACCATCGGTATTGTGCTCTGTGGCCGCAAGAACGATGCCGTGGTTGAGCTGACACTACCGGAAGAAGCCAATATCTACGCGTCGAAATACCAGCTCTATCTGCCGTCGAAACAGGAACTTGTAGCCCAACTGGAGAGCGTCCAGAGAGAGTTGAGCTATCGGGGAGGCGAAGACGGTGAATAGCGGGCGAGGGATAAAGGGGAGCGCCCTTGGAAATGGACGCCGGGCGCTAGCGGAAGAGGTGCCAGTGGGTTACAAGCGGACTGAGGTGGGGGTGATTCCGGAAGACTGGTCTGTGTTTTCCATTGACGAGCTTTTTGACTACCTGCGTACCGCTTCCAATTCAAGAGCTGATCTCGGAGATACAGGTGTTGTTGCGTATGTGCATTATGGCGACATCCATACCCGTTTTCATCACTTCATTGACTTCTCACGCGATAATGTACCGCGTCTTTTGGCCGGCAAGAGCGTTACAGCCACTCGGCTTCGTGATGGCGATCTGATTGTCGCGGATGCCTCCGAAGACGAAGCCGGGGTTGGTAAGAGCGTGGAAGTTCGAAACCTTGGCACTATTGAAGCAGTTTCAGGGTTGCATACTTTCCTGTTGAGATCAAAGAATCGGCGAGTCCATGATGGCTATCGCGGGTATCTCCTAGAAAAGGAACCCGTAAGGGGACAATTACGTCGTCTCGCCACTGGTCTAAAGGTCTTCGGAATATCGAAGCAGGCGCTCAGAGATGTTCGCATACCACTTCCTCCCCTCTCCGAACAACGCGCCATCGCCGAAGCGTTGTCGGATGTGGATGGGATGCTCGCGGCGTTGGAGGCGCTGATCTCCAAGAAGCGGGCCGTCAAGCAGGCCGCCATGCAGCAACTCCTCACCGGCAAGAGCCGTCTGCCGGGGTTTAGTGGGGCGTGGGAGACGAAGCGGCTGGGAGAATTTGTGTCCATTCGCAATCATAAGGTTCTGCCCTCTAACGTACCCCTAAATACGCCCTGTGTGGAACTTGACCATATTGGGCAAGGCAATGGGCGGCTGCTGGGGTGTTCAACGGCGCAGCACTCGACATCTACCAAATATCGTTTCTTTTCTGGCGATGTACTATTTGGCCGACTTCGTTCATACCTTCGTAAGTTCTGGCTCGCTGATTGGGATGGTATATGTACGATTGAGATATGGCCACTAGAGACTGATCCTCAGCAAGCAGACAACGGTTTTTTATATGCCATCGTTCAATGTGACCAATTCATCGAAGCAGCAAGTATTTCCTATGGAACACACATGCCGCACGCAGATTGGGGAGTGATGCGGAACTTTGGGGTCTGCCTACCCCAAGTCCAGGAACAACGCGCCATCGCCACCGTTCTCTCCGACATGGACGCTGAGATTGCCGCGCTGGAACGACGCCGGGACAAGACCCGCGCCGTCAAGCAGAGCATGATGCAGCAACTCCTCACTGGCCGGGTACGGCTGGTAAGCGACTTAGGAAACGAAGACTATGTTTCATGATCGTTACCAAGAAGATCTAATCCTAACCGTGGAGGATTTTTCCGGTTGTGGATGGAAGGCGGCGTTGGCTGGGGCAGCCCGGAAAGAATATTCCTCGATGCGCGAGGCTTTTGCTAATGCCGCGAAGCAGGCTATTGACGAAGGCCGTCAAGCCCATGGCCAGGCACTATCGCTGCTAGCTGGTGCCTGTTCGATGATGCTCTCGCCCGACAGCACCAACGAGCCTTTCAAGCCCTTGTGGTCGGATGGTCAACAACGCTCAATCATTCCAGACGACTTATCTGAAACCGATGTTGCCTTCTTTACGGAGATCGTCGAGACAATTGATGATCCGTGGCTAAAAGCACGTCTGGCCGATCTAGTCTGGCTCTTACAACGTCCCCGAAATGTCAAGTTTGCCTTGGCGGCTATTGATAGCTACCGGACAATCCCACTGGACCCAGAGACTCCGGTGCGTGATAGAGATAAGTACTGGCAAAGGGCAATCAATCTGGCTCGCCTGCTCGGAACAGGAGCTGGCGAACGTCTTGCCGAAATGGAAACCGCGATCATCAAAGCACTCACGTCAGTGACGAGAGAGGATGGCTTTCTTGGGTATTGGTTAGCTGATCTACTCAAATCTAACTCCCTTGCAAGGGATCACTCGGCGACAATTGCGACGAGACTTGAATCTTTGGCTCGCGAGTTTGAGGGCGAAGATGAGTTCCTCAAAGCACGCAAATACTTCCGATCATCGGCCCACTGGTTTAAGGAATCTGGGGACGATGAAAAATCAACTGAAATGACGGTCGAGGTGGCCGAGACCTGGGTCAAAGAGGCTGTTGCCAGATTATCGTCGGATCAACCGAGTCACGGGGTCGCCGCCAGCTTTTACGAGAGTGCCATCCAGACTTACCGCACCATTCCCCGGTCAGAGCGTGCAACTCATAGAGTAGATGAGCGGATTGCTGAGCTAAGGAGGAGTCTCAACGAATCCGGGGAGAAATCGCTGGATGAGATGGGTGTCATCAGCACTCCTGGGCAGGACATTAGTCAAATCGTCGAAAACTCCCGTAATGCAGTGAAAGGGAAAGAGCTAGTTGAAGCATTAAAGATATTTACCAACTTGGATGTCGTAGACGTCAAGGAGCTTCGCGAAAGCACGATCAAGAACCTTGAACATTTCATAGCGCATAGATTGTTTCCAACCACATTTATGAGTCACGATGGTCGTGTCACTGCTAAAATGCCCAGTATGAGTTCAAGTCCTATACCCTCTGATGACGACGAGGAGGTTATTCACTCCACGATGGTCGAAAATTACTGCATTCATGTCAGTCTTGCCGTTCAGGGTTCCATATTGCCTGCACAAGAGGTTCTTCTTCTGGAACACCGCTTACGAGAAGCCGATTTTGTCAATCTTGCTAGGCAATCTCCCATCGTGCCTATAGGGCGGGAACTACTCTTCGGCAAAGCATTGTTCGCAGGTTATGACCGAGATTTTGTCACGGCCCTTCATATCTTGGTGCCTCAGATCGAGCACATGGTGCGCTATCACTTGAAACAAGCAGGGGTGCAAACCACAAATATAGACAGCAACGGCATAGAGAATGAAAACGGTCTAAGCTCACTTATGGACCTTCCACAGACGGAAGAGATATTCGGCGAGGATCTGAGTTTTGAGATCAGGGCACTTTTCTGTGTTCCGTTTGGACCGAATCTCCGGAATAATCTCGCACACGGTCTGCTTGATGACAGATCCTGCTACTCTCTCGAAACGATCTATGCTTGGTGGCTTGGGTTGAAGCTCGTGTTTAATACCTTCTGGAATGCTTTGTCCAGTAATGCCGAAAGTAAAGAACAGGGCGAGGAACAGTGACCACGGGCGGCCAACGGAAAATTCTCACGCAGCAGGGACCAACACCAGAAGGCGACATGAGCGAGAACCAGAACATCGAATGGAAAGAGACGTGGCGGGACGAATATCTAAAATGGGTCTGCGGCTTCGCCAACGCTCAGGGCGGCGTACTGGAAATCGGCAAGAATGACCGAGGTGAGGTGGTCGGAGTGAAAAACGTTCTCCGACTGCTCGAAGAGATCCCCAACAAGGCGCAGGCATTGCTCGGCGTCGTAGTGGACGTGAACCTGAAGTCGGAAGACGGCGGGGAATATCTGGAAATTGCGGTTGATCCCTACCCTAATCCAATCAGCTATAAAGGCGAATTCTACTATCGCAGCGGCAGCACCAAGCAGGTGCTCAGAGGCGCTGCACTTAGCCGCTTCCTGTTGCAGAAATACGGCCGAACGTGGGACGATGTGCCCTTGCCGGGCGTCGGCCTCAAGGATCTGGACGGTCGCGTATTTGATGGGTTTCGCCAACGGGGTGCCGACAGCGAACGGTTGCCGCAGGACATCTTGGACGAATCCGACGAAGGAGTGATTGAAAGGCTTCAGTTGCGAGAGGCGGGTTTCCTAAAGCGCGCCGCGGTCCTGCTCTTTCATCCAGCGCCGGACCGATTCGTGATGGAAGCCTATGTGAAGATCGGCTATTTCCGAGGTTCGGAGCTACTGTATCAGGATGTTATCGAAGGCGACTTGTTCACTCAGGTCGATCGGACGATGGACTTGCTGTACACGAAGTACACGAAAGCATTGATTTCCTACGATGGCGTCTATCGCGTGGAGACCTTTCCCGTGCCGCGTGAAGCCATGAGGGAAGCAGTGATCAACGCCATCATTCACCGGGATTACGCCAGTCCTACCACAATTCAGATTCGCGTGTACGACGACCAGATCGCGATCTGGAATGCGGTGCAGTTGCCGTCTGAATGGGCCGCCGATCAACTCGCCGGGGAACTTTCGTCAAAGCCGTATAACCCGCGAATCGCCTACGCCTTCTTCCGCGCCGGAATGATCGAAGCCTGGGGACGGGGCATCCGGCGGATTGCGGAAATGTGCAAAGAGGCTGGCAACCCCGCACCAGAGTGGAAGCTGCAATCTAGCGGCGACGGTCTGTGGTTGAGGTTCCCGTTCTCTGCTGCGTACCAAGCAGCCGATTCCTCTGCTGGCAGTGCTACTACCCAAGAAACTACCCAAGAAACTACCCAAGAACGCATTTTGGCCTTACTCAAGACTGAGCCTGAGCTAACGCAGCGTATGCTCGCCGAACGCATTGGTCTTACGCCGGATGGGGTCAAGTACCACTTGGCTAAGCTGCGAACTGCTGGAGCCATCCGACATGTTGGACCAACCAAGGCGGGTCGATGGGAAGTGC
>JAJDVZ010000086.1:0-32648 GCA_022825835.1 Candidatus Latescibacterota bacterium | reverse complement strand
TAAAGCCTAACACGAAACAAAAACAGAACAAAAAATAGAAAACACATATAGAAGAATAAAGCCGTTTGTTCGTTCGCTACGTATCAAAAAAACAAAATGTTGGAACTCGTAAAAATAAAACTTGATCAGAGGTTCCTATATATATTGTGCTGATATTTAGCAACGATTAGCAACTATTAAGAGCTGTTGAAAGGAGGTAAAGAGAGGCCGTTTTAGGCATCAGAAGCTCACTTTTAGTTTTTTTAGCGAATATTCAAACCACGAACCCATGAGGTGAATTGCATTATGAAGAAGATTTTGAGCATCGCGAGTATTTTGGCCCTCGGCATCATGCTACAGGCCAGCGCGGTATCGGCTCACGTGCCGATCCCCGGCATCGACTCCGGTACGCTTTTCCAGTGGCCTGCTGGCCTGGAACCGACCTTGGACGGCGACCTCTCTGAATGGGATATCGTCCCCGAGGATTACTATGTCCCCTTTGACTCGCACTTTGAGTACTATCTCGGCTTGGGCCACGAAAACGACGAGAGCAATTTGTCGTTTCGGGTGGTAGGCTCTTGGAGTGCGGGGACCAACCGACTCTATCTTATGATGGAGCGCTTCGATAATCTCTGGGTCCGCACAGGCTTTGGTCAGACCGCCGCTGGCGACGATAGCTGGGAGATCATGATCGACGCCGACCACGGCGGCGACCGGCACTTTGCCCTCCCCGACGATTTTGAAGACGACGAAGAGCGCCAGCGCAACCAAGGTCGCTTCGCCCAGAACGCTCATTACGTCTGGCCCGAAATGCCCGACGCCAACCGGGCCGTGGGCTGGAAGTGGTTCTTCAACAGCCAATCCACTTGGCACGATAAGCCGCCGTGGGGCGATTACGGTTTCCAGCTAGATGGCGAAGTCAACTCGGGCGAGGCCACGGCGCGCATCGAGGTGATGACGATCGCGTGGGATGACTTCTACTGGGTCGGTCCCGACGAGAGCCTGGTCCACACCTTCACCGAGGGCAATACCATCGGTCTGGGTTGGGTTGTTCACGACATAGACAACACTGCAGAGGACAATGGCGGAGCCAGCGCTGGCGGCTGGGGCATCAACCCCAACATCCAGATGTGGTTCGACTGCGTCAACTGCTCAGACTTCTTACTAGCGCCGATCGATCCGCGCGTGGATTTCAGCAGCGTTGAAACCGCGGTAGAGGAAGAAAGCTGGGGACGCATTAAGGCGGCCTATATCCAGTAGTTCGCTTCTCGTTCCCAACTATTAGCTCAGAAGGGGAGGTGTCTCGTGCATCTCCCCTTCTAATTTCTGCCTTCCCCTTGGGAGATATAGGCATGGTCGCATTCAGATGCCTCTGCGCCGCGCTTTTGTTGGCCGCGAGTAGTATCCCGGTCGCGGGATTGACCGTCTATCGGCTAGGTGGTGAGGGGTTGCCGCCGCCGCCCGAAGTGGCCAGCGGACAAGCCGATTTAGTCCAATTTAGCTGGGCCGAACTCGATCCTGACCTACAGGGAGTAAGCGAATCCCTGACGATTGCCCCCGACGCCATTTCCCCGTTGTTCTTCCCGGCGGATGTCAATATCGCACCGACGGTCAAGGATCGCGGTGGCTATCTACAGACCCAAGGTTTTCAGGCTTGGGTCGAAACAGATGATATAATTTTGATAAACGACGGCGATCCTGCGACGGCCTATTACGAGGAGAAGGGATCCAATCAGGTGAACGTGGGAGATGACTTGCGGTTCGGCAAGGTTTTACTGTTCGACCTCGGCGGTTTGTTTGCGGTGGATCGAATCCGCTTTTTCGCACGCGCTGGCAACGAAGCCAATTACATCGAACTCTTCCACATCTGGACCAATACGCTGACGAATGAGGAAGCCGGGATCAGCAGCGTGGACCTCTGCACCGCTGGCAGGACGGACAACTGTTTGGGCTTCATCAACCGGGCACACCGCGACATCTACAATCGCAAGGACATGTATTTCAACGCGTTGTTGGAGGTCAAGGAAAACACCCGCTCGACCGTAGAAGTGGAACTCACCGGCGAGTACATCCGCCGCGTGGTGATGTTCGTGCCGTCGCAGCTAACTCGGGACTGGGAGATCGCCGAGTTTGAGATCTTTGCGCCCGGCTATGTGCCCAACGCCTCGTATCTTTCCAACATCCTCGATCTCGGCAAAGAAGTCTCGCTAGGCGAGTTGCGCTGGTCGGGGACCAAGGACGCGGAGGCCGCAGTCAACATCCGCAGCCGGAGCGGTAGCGATGTCGATCCCAACATATACTGGCGTCATACCTTCCGGGGCGACGAGCAGGTCAGCTACGACGCTAGGGGCAATCCGCTGACCTTGCGCACGTACGGGCGGTTGGAAATTTCCGAGCGCGGCAAGATCACCCGCGACGCGGCAAATTGGGATTTCTGGTCGAAGACCTACGATTTTGGCGACAGCGTTGGGACGCGCTGGTCGGCGACCAAGCCTCGGAGCTTTGTCCAGCTTGAGTTGGACTTTCAATCGAACATCGCCGCGGGCAGCCGGCTGAACTACGTGGAGTTTACTGCGTCGCCACCGGCGGTCACGACGCTGGTGGGAGAAATCGATCCCTATCAGGTGGAGACGGCTCAAGTAACGCAGTTCACTTATGCCATCCGGCCTACCATCGGAGTCGATGATCCGGGATTCGATCATTTGGAAATCTCGGCCGAGGGCGGGCGGCTGGTGAGTATTGACGGCGTGCGGATCGGGGGCCAAGAGGTCGCTTTTGAGCGGGTCGAAGAAGGGGCTGAGCGGCTGGTGGTGGGCGTACCGAGGTTAGACGTGGATCGCACCGAAGAGGTGATGGAGGTGGATTTCAGCGCCGAGATTTTTCGCTATGGAGCGGTCTTTGCCGGTCGCGTGTTCGACAGCCAAACCCCACAGGAGATTTGGCAGCCGGTGCAGCCCGGCGACGCTACGGCGCTCAGGGACGGCAATAGCCTTTCGGTGCAGGCTGTCGCGCTAGGTTCGCGGGTCCTCGGCGCGCTTGATTTGGCCGGGGGCGTTTTTACGCCCAATGGCGACGGCGTCAACGACGGGTTGGACATTGCCTATGATTTGCTCAAACTGGTGGCACCAACTCCGGTGGTGGTGGAAGTGCGGGACTTGGCCGGCGGGTTGGTGCGCGAGGTGTACAATGGTCTCGACACAGCCGGTCGCCACCGGCGGCAGTGGGACGGTTTGGATGAGTACGGGCAGCGGGTGGCTCCCGGTGTTTACATCTGCCGCGTCGAGGTCGAGACCGAAGAAGGGCGGCGGCAGCGCGCAGGGGTCGCAGCGGTTGCGTATTGAGACAATTAGGAATTGGGAATTGGGAATTAGGAATTAGGGAATTAGGAACTGATGTTACGCAGCCTTCTATCGTCTGTCGCTTTCGGTGCCCCCTAGTGTCATTCCCGCGCAAGCGGGAATCCACGCCGGCGACCCCCGCCCGGCCCGCTGGACGCCCGCTTGTGCGGGCGTGACGGAACAAGAAGCAGTAGTGCGTAACATCAGTTAGGAATTAGGAGTTGGGCTATGGCCAATGGGAAATGCACACTAGCGCTGGGTTTGGGACTTGGGTTGTGGGGGTTGGTTGGGGCGCAGAATCACGCTTTGCGGTCCGACCACGTGATCGTGAATACCCAACGCCACTGGGATAATTGGGCCTTTGTCGAGGGGACGCTGGATGTCTCCGCTAGCGGGGAGGTTGTTCCAGCTTTCGTGCCCAAGGATCACAATGCCGTAACGGACATTGTCCAGCACCTGCAGCGCCTCGCCGATAACGCGACCGTCCTCGACGCGATCGAAGCGGGTTCTAACAAGGCGGCTGTCGCCAATCTCTTCGACGGCGACGAAACGACCTATTGGGAGCCAGACCCCGACAGCCCATTGCGGGACTGGTGGATCCAGGTCGATATGGGGCGATTGATCAATGCCACGCGCGTCGGGTTGCAATTCGTGCCCGAGGGGCAGGGCGATCCCTTTTTGCAGTTCGCGGTGCTGACGGCCGACAACGCCGATCAGGGCAACAAGATCGCCGGCAAGGTGCCCATGCACTTGGTGTACCGCACGCCAAGCGACAACAAAAACCAGCGCGAGTTCGAGTTCGACCTCAACCGAGGGGAGCTGATCAACCCCACCCCCGGCGTGGATTTTGCGGGCGATATGGTGCGCTTCGTGCAAGTCGTGGTCACCGAAAGCGATGGCGCGCGCGCCGTGGAGGTGTCGGCGGAAGAATACGAGGCGTTAGCAAGCCGCGACAAGGGAGACGTGGTCTTCTATAAGCAAGTGGGGGAGGGGGAAGTAGAGGTCGAGGAGGCGATCTACGAGGCGATTGACTCGCAATTGCGCGGCCCGGTGCGCTATTATCGGCGGGAGCGGCCGCGCTTGGCCGAGTTGGCCGTCTATGAGGTGGGCAAGAACATTTCGCAGGGCATGATCCTAGACCGCAACGGTAGCGCCGAGAGTTCCCACGATGGATCTGTGGGCAACCTTGTAGATGGGGAAGGCACCTATCTGACTTTTAATCTCAAAGCCTTTCAGACGGGGAACGTGGAATTCGGCGAGCGCTTTCTGGAGTTCGATCTAGGCGCTTCCTACTGGATCGACACCGTGCAGTTATGGTACAGCCTCAGCGTTGCTGGCGGCCGGCTGGCTGGAGCCAGTTTTCACCGCTACGCAATCCAGACTTCGGACGGCACTCCCGCTCCCGGTGGCGGTCGGCTGTGGAGGGTGCCCGAACAGGTCCGCGGCCTCGGCAGGGCGTATGAAGTCAATACTTTCCAGCCGACGTCGGCTCGCTTTGTGCGCATAGCCTATCCCTTTTCCAGCAGCGAGTCGGGCCGGGAGGGGAATAAAGCGCGCGTCCGAGAAGTGCAGATCTACGGTGAAGGGCACCATCCCGAGGTGGAGCTGGAGTCGGGGTTGATCCCATTGCAAGGGGCCAAGAATCTAGTGTCGATCGAATGGGAGGCGGACACGCCCCCGGGTACGTCGGTGCAAATCCAGACCCGCACTGGCAATGAGGTCGCCGAAGCATATCGGTACTACGACAGCGGCGGCGTGGAAGTCTCGGAAGGCAAATACGCGAAGCTAGGTTTTTTCAAAAAGGGCCGGATCGACACCCTGCAAATAGCCGGGTCCGACTGGAGCAACTGGAGTGCGCCCTACGCGCGTTCCGGCGATCCGATTGCCTCGCCCAGTCCGCGCCAATACCTGACCTTGCGCGCTCGGTTGACGACCACAGACCCCATGCACGCCGCCACCCTGCACTCCATCCGTTTGAACTTCAATCCGCCGGTGGCGAAACAACTGCAAGGCGAACTGGACATTGGAATTTTTGAGCGCTTGGGCGTGCCGCAGGAGGTTTCGCTGTTTGTCAAGCCGACCTTCGCGTCACAGGATTTGGGCTTTGATGAGATCCTAGTGCGCACGCCGCCGGATATGTCGCTCGAATTTGGCGCGTTGCGCTTGGGCAGCACGGCGCAGTGGGAAAGCGGCCAAGCCGAAGAGCTAGCCGATGTGCAGGTAGTGGAGACGCGTTCGGATTCGCTCTGGTTGCGCTTCGATCAGGTGGTAAAACGGGGAGGAGGAGTCGATTTAGTTGAGGTGCGGTTTACGACGGCGCTGTTTTCCCCCGGGGCAGTAATCCAAGCGGCGCTGGGCAATTCGTCGTTGGCCAACTCGTGGCAACAGGTCGATCCGGCGGACGTGACCGAACTGGCCCAGAGTCAGGGGCTGCAAATTCTCGCTTCGGTGCAGGACAACAAGGTCCTCGGCGATCTAGGCATTCAGCCGGGGGTAGTAACGCCCAACGGCGACGGGGTCAACGACGCGCTAATCATTGATTTTACGGTGCGTCGGTTGAGTGGTGCGCGTCCGGTCAAAGTGCGGATTTACGACTTAGGCGGGCGGCTGGTGCGCCGCCTCGATACCCAGAAGTCCCTAGTAGCCGGAAAATACGTACTCGACTGGGCGGCTGATGACGAGCAGGGACGACTGGTGCCGCCCGGAATTTACATTTTGCGCATTGACATTGATGCGGATTCGGATCGCGACGTGCGGCAAACGGGAGTCCAGCGCCTGCTGCACGTGGCGTATTGACCAACTCGCGGAGTTTTCCAGAGGTGCTCTTTCAACTATTGTATCGCACCTTTGGATCGGCTGAACTTGTCCGAGTGTGCCGACTACTCCGCGACAAACTATAAGTACAAAAAGAGGGTTTGATAATGAGTGAGCAATTACCACCGGAGCGCCCGTATCCGTTAGATCACGAAGGACGCATCGCCCGGCTGGAGGGCATTGTCGAGCAAGTGAACGAGCGGCTGGGCCGCGTCGAAACCAAGATTGACGCCACCCGTGTGGCACTCGAAGCCAAAATCGACTCCAACTTGCGGTGGATCATAGCTCTGCAAATGGCAACGTGGGGCCTGATCGGGGCCTTAAAGCTGTTCGGTTAGCGGGCGATATGTTGTATCCGCGCGCTAAGGCACTGGTGCTGGTATTGTTAGCGGTGCAGAATCTAGGGGCGGAGCGCCGCACGATTGTCATCGGCGGTGAGGACGGTTTGACATGGGAAAGCGGTGGCGGCACTGTCGCGGCTTTGATACAAACCGGTCCGACTGAGGTTGAGGTTAACAACACTCCGGGCAATGTAATCGAATTTGATGCTGGCGACCGAGTGGGCTGGTTGTCGCCGCAACAGGCGGATGAGACCGTAAACATCGCCTTGGGCCTCCTCGACCGGGGTGGTCGTCTCGGTGCGCCGACTATTTTGTCGCAGGTCATAAAAGACCAGCTAATTTTTATGATCGACGACGATCCCACGACTGCCTTTGAGCGCAAGACGGCTCGCGGGGGAAGTCAAGTCAACTCGCTTGGGGTCATCATGGATTTCGATCTTGGCGCGCGGTTCGGCGTCGAGCGCATCCAGTTTTTCCCCCGCAACGCACACCCCGATTTCCCCGCCCCCGATTTCCCGTTCCAGAACGATTTTCTGCGCGGCTTTGAACTGCTGCTCAACGACGGCAGCGAAGAAACACAGGTGGCCAATCAGCCAGTGCTGACCACCGTCGAACTGGAGACGGAAAACGAAGAGCCGGTCGTCGAACTGACCATCCCGCCGCAATACGTCCGCTATATCCGCCTGAAATCGCAGACCACCGTAGGGTTTGAGGTTGCGGAATTCCGCGTGTTTGGGTCCGGTTTCGTGCCCCGCGCCGACTACCTTTCCAACATTTTCGATTTTGGTGAGGAATTGGCGCTGTGGGGACGCATCCGCTGGGAGGAGGAGCACTTCGGTACAGAACGCCTGTCGCGCTTGCTGATCAGTTCGCGCAGTGGCTGGGACGACACGCCGTTGGAATTCACCCGCCTGCATTCAGGCAGCGGGGAAGAGGTGCCGTGGCGGGAAGGTGCGGTTGCAACTACGGCTGCGGGGGATGCGGTTGACTTGGACGCGATTGACGATGTTGAAGAAGCCCTCGACCTCTTCAACGCCCTGCCCATTGACGAGCGCAATCAGGTGGCGTTGACGCAGGATGAGTACGACGATTTGAGAAGTTCGGCTAAGGGCGATGTGCGCTCCGACTTAGTTGCTTGGAGCCGCTGGTCGCCGCCGTATAAGCTAACTGCCGCCAATATCGGCGACGATGAGTTGGGCGTACCCATCCTTTCGCCCGGCCCGCGCCGCTATTTTCAGTTGAAGGCCGAATTCGACAGCCAGGACTTGGAAGCCGCCCGCGCATTGGGTGCGCTCGCCTTTACGGTATCCAATCCGCCGCTGACCGAGCGGATCATCAGCGAGGTCGTCCCGCGCCAGGTTGAACTGGGCGTGCCGGTGTCGTTTACGTATGCCGTTCTGCCGACCAAGATGCGCCTCGGCGTGGATTTGGGCTTCGATGTGTTCGAGATCGCCACGCCCGTGCGCTCTGAAGAGGTCGAGACTATTGAGGTGATGCACGCCGACGGCCAAGTGCAAACGGCGGATTTCACGGGCGTGGACCTGACTAATCTACCCGTGCAAGACGATAGCGGTCTTTTTGCCGTAGAATCGGTAACTGAGCGACATTTGCGGGTGCGCTTTCCCGCAATCACGGAAAGCGATTTGGCTGCGGGCCGGCCGGCGCTGGTCAAAATTCGCTTCAAGTGCCGCGTGCTGAGGTTTGGTACGACCTTTACTGGAACGGCTTGGAACAGCGCTACCGACGACCTTGGCCAGCGGGTTATCGGCGGCAATGCGGCTGATTTGGGGGCGGCGGACGACGATTTAATACCTATCGGGGCTGCTGACCCGAATGATCTAGCGGTAAGAGTGCCGCTGGCAGGTGGCCGCCTGATGATTAATGTCGCAGCCCAACCGCGTGTCTTCAGTCCCAACGGAGATGGGGTTAATGATGAGACGCGGATACACTGCGATCTGGTGCGGTTGGTCGATGCTGCGCCGCTTACGGTGCGCGTGTTCGATTTAGCTGGACACCGCGTCCGCACGCTCTTTGCGGGCGAGCAAGGCGGCGGGAGTTTTACGGTGAAGTGGGACGGCACGAATGCTGCCGGACAACAGATGCCCCCGGGTATCTACCTCTTCCGCGTCGATTTGTCCACCGACGCCAAAGAGGAAGGGGCCGTGGGCGTCGTCGAGATGGTTTATTAGCGGATGCTTGGGTATGAGATGCTTCGCTGCGCTCAGCATGACTAGGAAGATTTGTTTTCTAATGGAGGGATTTGATGGGCAGAACTAGGGGGATACCCGCGTGGCTGGTCCTCTTTGCACTGGTATTGCCGGCGACCGGGGCGACTGGCCAGTCGCTGGACCGTCGTTTCGGGACCCAGCGCGGTGCTCAACCCACCTTTGAGCCGCGCGGCCCGGGCGTCCTCTTCGATGCGCTCGACCCGGCGCTCAAGAAATGGTACGTGCCGCAAGAGCTATACGTCGATTACGGCTTTCGCCAGTGGGAGTACTCGAACTACGCCAGAGACTTGTACCAGCGCTACGTCAACACCAACCGCCAGGGCGGGCCGTTTTACGACTTGTACGGGAATTATCAGACCTGGGGCTGGCTGATTTTCGACTGGAACCAGACGCAACCGGGTCAATTCGGTTCGTCGATATACAAAGACCCTAGGTTCAATTCGTGGTTCAACGCCGTTACGGTCTCTGCTGATTCGCGCGATCAGTATTACTTGGCGATAACCATTGGCGAGCGCATCCGCACCGCCCTGACCCCGCTGACCTTTTCAAAGCCGCGTTTCAACGGCATCCAGATGGACTTTGCCGCGGACAAATACGAGGCGACGCTGTTGTTTTCCCGCGCCAGCGAGGCGATCCTCGGCACCACCCCTGCACTCCAGCCCAGCATTTCGACCAACGCGACCAATATGATGGGGGGACGGGCCACGGCGCAGGTGGGGGACTTTGTCAAGGTCGGCGCGACTATGGTCAATGCCCACCATTCGCAGACGCTGGCCGAGGCGTTTGAACGCAACCCGTTTATCGGCACCTTGGGGGCCGGGCAAGGCAGCGACCCGATCCGGGTCCTCGCTGTGGTGTTGAGCGACGATTCGCCGGAAGACGGCCAGGGAGGGGCGGCGCTGTTTGCCCACGACATCATCATTACCGCCGAGGATTTCGACACCAAGAAGCGCACGAAATTCCGCTTGCGGGAGGTGGTGGCCGATCCGACCAAATGGCCGGTGATTACCGGCGGCTTCCCACGAGAGGGTTTTTTGGCTGCCGATGGCGAGGAGCAGATCGTCATCAACTACGACTTCACTGACTTAGCGTACATTGGCCCGCGACCGACGGAAATCGTCGATATCCAGTTCGATCTCGTGGTGGCCAACGACTACAAGATCCAGGTATGGTCCGATCGCCAGATCGGACGCGGTAGCTTGCCCAGCCCGCCGCTTACGGGTTTGGACTTGGCGCAAGCAGGTGCCGTGCTGTTCGATGTCCGCAGCGCCGCCGGCAATGTGACGGACAATTCAAACCAGCAGCGCGTCGTCTTCGACTACGGACTGCCATCGGCCAACATGGTGTTCGGATTTACCCTGGAAGTGTTGCAGTTGATGGGCTTTGACGCCTATGCTGAGTACGACATTAATCGCGACTACACCCAGTACCCCAACCTCACACTCGCCAACGCGGACCGCAACCTGCGCACCCACGCCCGCGACGCCGCGGCTTGGATGATCAACGTTTCCAAGCAGGCATATCCGTTTTTCTTGTTTGGCGAAGCCTTCAGCATGGATCCCGATTACTCGACGACGGCGTATATCGTCGATTCGGGCGGCAACATCTACTACGACGACGAACGCACCTCAATGTATGAGTTTGTCGATGACAACGACGATCAAGATCGCACGCCCGATTGGAGCCGCTGGGGGCAGGGCGGTCCCGATGCGATCGTCTTCCCCGGTTGGGACGAAAACAACGACTTCGTCTCGGACTTCAACCAAAACGACAATATCTCGCTGAGCAATCGCATCCCGGATTACGAGGAGCCGTTTTTCCGCTACAACGTCGATCGTCCAGAATTCCTCTTTGGCATCGACCTCAACAACAACAACTGGATCGACCGGTTCGAAAACGACGACTTGCCCGACTATCCCTATCGCAGGAACCACCGGGGCTATAATGTGTACGTCGGCCAACACCTGACGCCGGAGGCGCGATTGACGGTGGGACGACTGCGCGAGGACGAGCTATCCTCCAACCGCCGCAGCCACGCGACCTACGGCGTTTTCACGTACGACCGCGACCACCCGCAATGGGGCCGCTTGCGGTTTTTCAATTCGCTGAAAAAGGTCGCCGACAATATCCCCGACGTGCGCCGCGAGCCGACGCTCTACCTGCAAACAATCTCGCTGGCCCTTGTCGAGGACATCCTGCCGGCGCGGGACACTTGGGTCAATGACAGCTACGTGCAGTTCGATTACGAACCGCTCAAAAAGCTGAACGTGATCAACAAATTCAAATACAGCCTCTTCAGCCAGCGCGGTGAGGCGTTCAAAAGCGGCGATGCGCCGATCCTCAATGAACGCACGCAGTTTGTGGGTTTGATCAATAAGGCGGATTACACCCGCAAAATTGGCCAGTTTGTGCTGCAACCCAAGGTGAAAAGCGAATACCTCAACCAGACGGCCTTTTTGCAGGCCGACCCCGACCGCAAGGAGTGGATGGGGATCGGCATTTTGCAGGCCCGGCTGCCGGTGTTGAACAACTCCTTCCTCGAAAGCGGGGTGGAGTATTCGGTTTTCCGCGAGCTGGTCTTGGACGAAGACGCCTTGCTGGACGATGGTCCGACCCAAGACACGGGTGATTTCCGCAACTTGGTTTTGGCCGTGCAGTGGACGACCCTCGGACACTATCTCGGCTACAAGCTTACCACTCAGTTTGGCGTTAGCTATACCAAGCGGTGGGATGAGGCCGTGGTGTTGGGTGACGATGGCTTAGTGAAACAGAGCGAGAGCCGCTCCTTTGGTACTAGCTTTATCTCGGTGTACGCTGGCGTAGAATGACGCGACGCGATCTAACAAGATGGGCGGCGGTTTGCCTGCTGACCGGACTAGTGCCAGCGGCTGCCCAACCCGACTACGGCAATCGCTTGGGGACCAACGAGGAGGACCGGGTTTCCTATTACGCCTCCGGCCCACTCATGCAGCAGGAGGCGTTCGTTCCCGCGTTGAAGCGCTGGTACATGCCACAGGAAATCGTCTCCGAATACCGCTGGCAGTGGGAGTACACCAATTACGCCAGGGATCCCTACCGGCGCTACTTTTCTCCCGGGCAGGAAGGCGACTATTTCTACGACCTGTACGGGCGCTATTTGACTAAGGGTTGGCTGGTGTACGACTGGCGACAGCGGCAGCCGACCAGCTCCGGGGGTTCGGGCCTGCTCAAACCGGATGGGCGCTACAACTCGTGGTTCAGCAACCTGCTCGTCTCCACCGATACCAAGGGCCAACACTATTTGGGAGTGACCATCGGCGACCTGATCAACACCACGCTGACGCCGATGACGTTCCGCAAAACTAGGTTTAACGGAGTGCAGTTCGACTATGCTGCCGACCGCTTGGCCGCTACCGTGCTGATGTCGCGGATTAGTCTGCCGGTGCATCAGATCGCTCCGGGTGTGCGGGTTCCCATTGTCACCGAGAATTTTACCAACCTGCTCGGCCTCCGAAGCGAGTGGAAGGTTCTCGACGCCCTGCGCTTGGGCGCGACCTTTGTCAACGCCCACAACGGTCGGTCGCAATCCGACCGCGGCGGCAATCCCTTCAAGGGCAAGCTGACTAACGGCCAACTGGAAAATCGCATCAACTGGATCATCGTCCGCATAACAGACGACTCGCCCGAGGACGGCGTGGGCGGCCCTACGGTTTTCAACCAAGATATTGAAGTGCATACCCAAATCGGCGGCCGCGACACTGTGCTGGTCGGGAGTCAGCTTGGTTTTCTGCCGCAGATAGAGGGGGGTACCACGCGCAATGGTTTTCCGGTTGCCGAAGGGGTTGGTAGCGAGGGCGAGATCACCTATCGGTACAATTTCTCTGCGGAAGATTCGGCGGTGATGGCGCTGGAAGACATCATCGACGATGCCGACTTGGTCAACAACATCACCGCGGTAAAGTTCCGCTTCCTACTCAACAACGATTACCGGATCGATGTCACCTCGGATGTCCAGACCGACAATGAACCTTTAGGGGCTCAATCCAAGTTTTTAAACGTGGCGCGAGCGGACGGCAATGTCCAAGACAACTCCAACCAGCGGTGGGTTGTCTTCGACTACGGCCTGCCGACCGCGACCCAGGTTTTCGGATTCAGTTTTGAGGTCAGCGATTGGGCGGGCTTTCGGATGTATGGCGAGTACAATGTCAACCACCAGTTCCGGCAGTATCCCAATATTGCTCGTCAGACGCACCACAGCGCGTCCGGCGTGTTGGGGGATGAGTCGGCCACGGGTTGGATGGTCAACATCGCCAGAGAATTTTATCCCTTCTTCCTGTTCGGCGAGGCGTTCAGCATGGATGCCGAGTACAACACCACGTCGTTTCTCGTCGATCAGGGCGGGCGGATCAATTACAGTGACGACGAAGAGGCGCGATCGGAATTCCTCTACGACTTGGTCGATGACAACGACGACAACGACATTAGTCTCGATCAGCGGCGCGACAAGGAGGGGCTGGCCGATGGAGCGGTGTTTCCCGGTCTCGACGAAAACAACGACTTTATTTCTGATTTCAATCAGAACAACACGCCAGTGCGCCCCAATTTCATGCCGGACTATGAGGAGCAGTTCCTGCGCCACTACGTAGATCGGCCGGAATTCGTCTTCGCCATCGACTTGAACAACAATGGCTGGGGCGAGCGCTTTGAAAACGACGACGAGCCGGATTATCCCTATAAGCGGGATCGGCGCGGGTACAACGCCTACTTGGGGGCGTGGCTGACGCCGGAGCTGAAGTGGATGGCGGGGCAAGAGCAAGTGCAGCGCTTATCGACCGGCGCAAAGAACCTGACCCGCTACGCCCTGCTGGCCTACGAGCGCAATTTTCCAACGGTGGGAAATGTTGCTTTTTACAACATGTTCAAGCTGGTGCAGGACGACATTGCCGACGACGTAGTTCAGTGGGTGACGGCGCGCCCCGAGCTAGGCAGGCCGCTGGATTCGCCGGGGTCGATGCAGCCGGTCATGGATCCGCTGGCGATGCGTGACGCCATAGTCAATCGGCTGTGGGCTGGTTTCACCGGCAAGACCTACAAGGGCATCAATAGCGAGGGCAAGTTCATTCACGAGTTCATTCGGCAGCGCGACGCCGATGCCCGCGACCGCGCCGGCCGCAAGATCGCCCGCAACACGCGGCGGCTGGGGTTGATCAACCGCATAGATTACCAGTTCTCGCTGGGCCGACTGACGGTGCAACCGCGCTTCAAGCACGAACTCTACATGGACGACACGCCCTACAATATCGACCGCCTAACCACCGCCTCGACCGCCGACCGCCAAGACTGGAGTGGTATCTCCTCGCTCTTGCTGCGGCGTTCCTTTTTGAATCACGTATCGTTGCAGTTGGGCGTCGAGCACCTGATCTTCCGCGATTTTATCCAAGACGAGACGGCCACCGCTGGCTTGCGCGTCGGCGATACGACCGGGGATTTCAATGAAACTTCGCTTGCCGTGCAGTTTTCCATTGACAAGCCGTATCTGGGCTATACCCTGCAAACCCTGATGGGCATAAGGGTGAGCAGGCGCTATCTGGAGCGCTTTGAACAGCCGAGCGCTCGGGAGACGGGTGCCTTCTCCTTCGTGACGGTATATGGCAGCATCCGCTAGCGCCTGCCGTCGCGTCGCAGTTTAATCCATTCCACCCCAAAATTGTGAGTTTACTAAGTCTATGAAAGCGTACCTATCCTTGGTTTGCAGTGGGATTTTCCTAGCACTTATGGGTTGTGCAAAAGATGCTGAGGAACTAGAAGACCCCGTTTTGGCCGAAGTGGGAGACCGCCGGATAACGGCCTCCCAACTGATCGACTTTGAACAGCGCTTGCCGGCACAGCTAAAGACGAAAAAGTCCGGCTTGGACGGCTACCGCGACTATTTGCAGACGATTATCGACAAGGAGATTTTCCTGCAAGAAGCGATCAAAAGAGGACTCGACGAGGCACCGGAGGTGGCGCAGAAGCTACAGCGGGAAAAAGCCGAACGGGTGTTGAGCCTGTTGTTCGAGCGCGAATTCCTCGCCAAGGTCCACGTCGATGAGCAGGACTTGCGGGCAGCTTACGAGGCTGCGGACAAGGAGCGCGAGGTCAAGCTGCGTTTGATCATCGTCGATACGCAGGCAGAAGCCGAGGAGATCGGGCAAAGCCTTGCCGATGGGAGGGATTTCGCCGAACTGGCGCACAGCCGATCGCAGCACAAATCGACGGCACCGCAAGGTGGGGAACTGGACGGCTACCTGACCCCCAAGCGCATCCCGATCTACCTGCAAGAATACATAAGCGCGCTTGCGGTCGGCGAGTACTCGGAGCCGATTCGCCTGCCCAATGGCCAGTTCGGGATCTATCAAGTCATGCACGCCCGGCCTGTGAGTTTTGCCACCGCGAGCAACGAGCTGGAGGCCAAGCTAAGAGAGGAAAAGACGACCGAACTGATAGAGACATTCTTGGCGCAACTGCGGGCCGATATTGACTTGCAGGCCAACGCCGAGACCTTGCACCAGCTCCTGCAGTGGGTCGCGGCAGGGCGCAGAGAGTACGCTGAGGCCGAACGCGCAGCGGTGCTCTTTCAGTTCCGTGGCGGCAGTGTCACCGTGGGCGATTTTTGGGATTACGCGAAAGAGTTGAAGATGGGCTTTTCGGGTGACATTGCCGAGTCGGTGCGGTGGTTTGCCGAAGACGTACTGTTGCCCCGCACCTTGTTTTTGCACGTGGCTTATGAAAGGGAGATTGACCGCGAAGAGCAGATCGTGCGCTGGTATGAGCGACGCAAAGATGCGCTGTTGCTGTTGGCACTTAGGCAGACGGCGGTCAAGGATCAAGTCCATATCGAGCCGGAGGCGGTCAGGAAATTATACGACGAGCGGCCCGAGTTATTTACTGCACCGGAGGAGGTCACGCTGCAGGAGATCATGGTGCAAACCCGGGAAGAGGCCGTGGAGATCAAAGCGAGAATCGAGGCAGGTGAGGATATGGGGGCGCTCGCCGACGAATACACCTTGCGGACGGCAGGCAAGGGTGCGCAGGGCACGTTCCACATCCACGCCTTCGAACAATCCTTTTATCCAGAATTGATCGACGTCGTGCGCAGTGTCGAGGTCGGTCGGTTACACGGCCCACTAGCGGTGACGGCGCAGGCCGCCCAAGTGGTGGGACCGGAGGCCATGCCTCGGGGCGGCGAGTACTATTCGGTGTTCAAGGTGCTGAAGTCGAATTTCGGCAGCGCTCCCGAACCCTTTGACACGGCGGCGAAGCGGGCGCGGGCGCTGTTGAAACGCGCTGAGGAAAGCCGCTTGGCGGATGCGTTTTTGATGGGGTTGCGGCGGGACTACGAAGATAGAGTAGTTGTATATGAAGACAATCTCAAGACGTTATTGCCCTAATAGGCAGGTGTGCGTTCGCTGATTTGTGCTGTCTCTTTGATCACTATTATGTCACAAACTAAAACCTAGGTGCTGACTAATTTGGTAGAAGTCAAGAAAGAATTTTTAGACGGAGTACATGGAGTGCATAATGTCTAAAATTACATTTGAATGTCCAGATGATATTCTGCGAATCCTCTGCGAAACGCCTGAACGCTTCGCCGAAAAAGGACGGCTACTGATAGCCGTCAAATTGTTTGAACTCGGACGTCTGTCTTCTGGGCAAGCCGCTCGGTTTGCGGATATGGAACGCATTGCATTTTTAGATGTCTTGAAGTCCTACCAAGTATCGGCTATCAATCTGTCCTCGGAAGAATTGGCAAAGGATTTCTTCCATGCCAAGAACCTGTAGCGTCGATATATCTATCGCCAGTGCTTTACTTGAGAGATGAAAACATGCACAAAATTAACCTTACAGAAGCGGAAGCCTGTCTTGCGGCACTGTCAAAGAAGTAGCCAATGGTGAGGAAGTGGTTATAATCGAGGAAAGCGGTTTGGCCGTTAAACTCATTCTTGTGGCAGACATACCAAGTTCATCTAGCTCCAATCAAGGCAAGCTCTTCAATCCTGAAGGCTTGTGGGATCAGGCGAAGCCAATAACCTCTCAAGACGTAGCTGAAGTTCGCAAAGAAATGTGGCATAAATTCGATCAAAAGGATTAAGGAGGATCAATCGTGAAAATCACTGATGTCGAAGTCATTCATTTTCGCACCAAACACCGTGGCCGGAGTGCTGGCTCGCGCTGGGGCTATGGCGTGTGGATTGACGACCAAGAAGTAGAAGGCACTAGTGCGATCACCAGAATTTCCACCGATGAGGGCGTCACAGGGCACATGCTGGGCGGCAACAAGGCGACTATGGAAGGTGCCATCAAAAACCTCCTAGTCGGCGAAGATCCTCTCAACCGCGAGAAGCTATGGCATTGGATGGATCAGATGTCCACGTTTGGGCACAGCCTCGCCGAACACGAGCTCGGCATTGTCGATTGCGCGCTGTGGGATCTGGCGGGACAGAAAGCTGGCATGCCCGTGTACCAACTGTTGGGCGGCACTCGCGACAAGGTCGAAGCATATGCCAGCACGTACCCGAACTTGGGCTGCCCCGAGGTGTATGAAGATCTGGCGCGAGAGTGCGTAGCGCGCGGTTATAAAGCCTTCAAGGTACACGCCAACATTTGCTGGAATCCGCACACGCGGGAGCCTGCGCCGCAACTGCCGGGATTTCCCAAGGAGGATGTGGAGATCTGCCGTGCCGTGCGCGAGGCCGTGGGCGACCATATTGTGCTGATGCTCGATCCGTTCGGCGTTTATACCTTGGAGGAATCGCTGTGGGTGGCGCGGGAATTGGAAGAGCTGAACTACTACTGGTTGGAACACCCGATGGTCGAGACGCGGGTGGAGTCCTATCGCCGCCTGACGCAACAAACCTCCATTGCCATCTGTTCTCCCGAACACGTCAAGGGCGGTCCCTTTACGCGGGCCGAGTGGCTGTTGCAGGGAGCCTGCGATATGCTGCGCATTGATGTGAATTATGGCGGCATCACTGGCTGCTGGAAGCTCATTAATTTGTGCCAACTCTACGGCGTGCAATGTGAAATACACGGGGTGGGTGCCCCGCATGTGCATTTGGCTGCGGCCACTCCCGAAGCCACCTGCCGCTATTACGAACGCGGTCTGTTGCGACCCGGGCGCGATTACGACGAGAGCCCTCCGCATCTCGATCAGATTGTCGATCCCTTGGACGACGAAGGGTGCGTACACGTATCGCAGGAACCGGGATTGGGGATAGCCTACAACTGGGATTATATCGATGACAACCGGATTTGAGCGGAGGAATCGGCACATGCAAAAGTGCAGTGCGATCCTAATCGTTGGCGTGCTGTGGGCACTGTCCGCCGCTGCACTGGAACGGCCGGATACCACCTTCAAAATTTTTCAATTCCCCGCCGATCAGATCCCCCGCGTCGATGGAGATGTATCCGACTGGGGCATGGTTCCTGCTGACTACGCCATCGGCATCGATCAGTTGAAAGACACCGTACACGACAGCCCGATTGATACCACCGATCTAGACGTCACCATGCGCGTCGGCTGGGTCAAGGGACTAAACCGACTCTACTTCCTCTACGAAGCCTATGACGACTACTGGGATTTCAGCCACCGCGATCTACACAACGACATTTTGGAGATCGTTGTCGATGGCGATTTGTCCGGCGGTCCTTTGATCCCCCAACTGCGCGAGGACAAGGAGACCAATGGGCTGGAGGGTCTCGACGGCCACTTCAAATTCCACGGCGTCCACGCCCAGAACTACCACGTTCTGACCCCGGCCGACGGCAAGCCCTGGACTATGGTCTGGGGTGCCAATCAGTGGATCTACGAGCTGCCTTGGGCCAATGCGGCGGCGCGCTACGATTTTGCGCCGGGCGACAGCGGGCACTACACGCTCGAATTCTGGATCACTCCTTTCGACTACGCTCCCGCCGACGGGCCGGAGCGCGCCGTGGAGTCGAAGCTCGAAGAGGGCACCTTGATCGGCCTGAGTTGGTGCATCCTCGACTACGATGATGTCGAGGTCAAACAGCAGGAGTTCGAGGGCTTTTGGAACCTATCTCACAAGACGACCATGTTCGGCAACGCCTCCGAACTGGTTGGCTTCCGGTTGATGCCGCTGGAGAAAGCCTTGCGCGATCCGGTCGAGGCGCAATGGGAATTTACCGTCCTCGATATGGAACGCCGCTTGATCGCGTTCAAGGATTTGTCCTACGGGGATATCCACTCATGGCGTTGGGATTTCGGCGACGGCAACACCTCGACCGAGCAACACCCAATCCACCAGTACGCAGAGCCTGGGACGACCTATACAGTTACGCTCTACGTCGAAGGCCCCGAGGGGAAGGCGCGGATGTCGAAGGTGTGGGACGTGATCGTCCGCTAAAACGGTCGGACTGAGATCCCCATAGCAATCCTATATCATTGACAAAACGATCCGCAGATGGACGCAGATGGACGCAGAATAGGATGCTCTAGACGATCTACATTTCGAATCGTTCAAACTTGCCATACGAGGCGGCTCTGGTATTGGGGAGGGATCGTTTTTGCACTGGCGCTGAGTCTGCGTTTGGTGCATGTGTCCCAGATGTCGGCCAGTCCTCTTTTTACTATGCCGGCGGTGGACGCGGCTACGTATTCCGAACAGGCGGCCAGCCTAGCCGAGGGCAACTGGTTGAGACGCGGCCAAGGCCCGTTCTGGCAACCGCCGCTCTATCCTTATTTCTTGGGCGTAATCAAGCTCGTATTTCCTGAATCCTTTTACTACGTATCTCGCTTTGCGCAGGCGTTAATTGGTAGTCTTACCTGTGTGTTGCTGTACTTGGTTGGGCGGCGGCTTTTTGGGTCAGGCGTTGGTTTTATCGGCGGCCTCATTGCGGCGGTGTACGGGCCGCTGATCTATTTTGACGCCCGGCTCTTGCCGGCTGGTCTTGCCACTTTTTTTGCCCTTGTAAGTCTCTTGCTGTTAATGCGCGCTGTCGATCGGCCGACGAGACTCATTTTTATGACCGCGGGTTTTGCGCTGGGTCTGGCGTCGCTTACCGCGGCGATTCTCGCGTCTTTAATCCCGGGTGTGGCTATCTGGCTGTTTTATTGGTTGCGGAAAAAGGTCGCGCAGGTAGTCGTTGCTTTTCTGCTGGGTGCAGTGCTGGCAATTGCGCCGGTAACGCTGAGAAATTACATCATCGGTGGGGATTTCGTGACGATCTCCTATAACGGAGGAGTGAATTTCTACATAGGGAACAACGCGAACGCTGAGCAGACGCTTACGTTGCGCCCAGGATGGGAGTGGGAGGAACTGGTTGCCCTGCCGCTACGGGAAGGGATCACGCGCCCTTCGGCCAAGTCCCTGTTCTTTTACAGGCAGGCTCTTGAGTACATGCAAAATGCGCCTCTCGATTACATGGGATTGCTAGCCGCAAAAACCGCCCAATTTTGGCGCGGCGATGAAATAGAGCGCAATCAGGAAATGTATTATTGGCGGAAGTATTCAAGCGTTCTCGCGGGTACCTTGTGGAAGCGGGGGGTGGCTTTTCCCTTTGGTTTGGTAAGTCCGCTCGCATTGCTGGGCTTGATAGTGTACATCCGGCGGCAGGGTATTACGCTGCCAGTGCTTTTCGTTCTCGGTTATAGCTTCGCGGTGATCTCCTTTTTTGTCGCGGCGCGCTATCGCCTGCCGATTGTGCCACTGCTGATTTTGTTCGCTGCGTACGGGGGAAGCTGGCTGTATGCGAGATGGCGGCAACGACCCTTGCGCCAAGCGCTTTTGCCGACGGCTGTTCTCGCCCTCTTGGTGTTGTTGGTGAATTGGGATCTGCCGCCGATGGATGAGCGGGGCAAGGCCGCCACGCACAACGATTTGGGTAACGCCTACTTGCAACAAGGCCGCTACGATTTGGCGCTGCTGAAATACGAACAGGCCACGCGGCTCGATTCGACGTATTGGCAGGCTTGGTTCAATCTCGGTTCGCTGCGGGCGATGCGCGGCGATTTGCGCGGCGCGTTGCCCATTCTTCTGAACGTGTTGGAGCACGAGCGGGAACGCGCTGACGTGTGGAGCAATGTGGCCGGCGTCTATGTGGGGTTGGGACAATATCAGCAGGCGGCTGAGGTTCTCGAACAGGCTGTGGTGGCGGCACCGCGCGATGACCTATATGAAGCGTTGGAAAGGGTGTACGCAATGATGGGGAAGCCGCGAAGCGATGAGTAGAATTTGGTTTTTGCGTTTGGCGACTGTAGCGGTCGGCGTGGCCTTGGTGGTGGTGGCCGAGGGCTTGCTGCGGCTCATGCCGGGATTGGGGCCGTCGCCGTTGGTTGTGACTTTGGCCGAGGATGAGGCGACCGGCGAATCGCTGCGCGCGACCAGTCGGTTTTATGCGCAGCGATTTTTCGCGCAATACAAGGGCCGGCTGGCCGCGGCGGGTCAGATGGGAGAGCACTTTTTTGTAAAACCTGCGCCGGCCAACCGCTATCGCGTCTTGTTTGTCGGCGCTTCCACAGTGCAGGGTTTTCCCCATCCGCGTCGCTTGGCCGCGGCGTCCTTTTTGCAGGCAATGCTGGCTGATGCTTGGCCGGAGCGGGAGGTGGAGGTCGTCAATTTGGGTATTACTTCCATTGCCAGTTTTGCGGTGGCGGAAGTGGTGGAAGATGCGTTGGTGCTGTCGCCGGATCTGGTCGTCGTCTATACCGGGCACAACGAATTCTATGGGTTGTACGGGGGCGGGCGGTACCAGCGACTGAAATACTTCTTGCGGCAACTGCATTTGACGCATCTGGTGGATGGATTGCTAGGGGGCATTGGGACTAAGGACGAGCCGACGGATTTGATAGAGATGGCGGCTGCGCGCGGCGAGGTGCCGTTGCACGGCTCTGGTCGTGCGACGGTGGAGCAGAATTTGCGCGACAATTTGCGGCGCGTGAGTCAGCTCTGCGAACGAGCGCAGGTGCCCTTGGTACTGTGTACTATCGTGGCGAATGACGCGGGATTTGCCCCGGTGGGATCGACGGAGGGGGACGAGGTGTGGAAGGTGCAGGTGGAGCAAGCGGCGCAGGTGCTGACGCGGGGTTACGTTGCGCCGGATGATGCCGAGGATGCGCTGCGGCAATTGGAGCAAGCGGCCGCTCTTTCGAGCGAACCCGCTTGGTTGTGGTATTTGCAAGGCCGCGCGTTGGAGCGGTTGGGGCGGGATGCCCAAGCGCAGCGGGCCTTTCGCAAGGCGCGGGATTTGGACACCATGCCGTGGCGTGCTCCCACAGCGCACAATGCGGTGATTCGCGCAGTTGCCGCAGAGCATGGGGCGGTTTTGGCGGATGTGGAGGCTGCGTTTGCAGATGCTGCGCCTGTGCAGGGCGTAGGTTGGGAGTGGATGGTGGATCACGTTCACTTTTCTGTTGCGGGGCAGGCTTTGTTGGCGCGGACTGTTCTGCACAGCATCGCCGAACTGCAGGACATTGACTTGGGATTGCTGCGGAGTGAGGAGGCGTATCGGCGCGATTTGGGCGATCTGCCGGTGGAGCGCGTGGTGGCGTACAACAAGATGGGGGCGATGCTCGCGCAAGCGCCCTTGCATCAATACAATGGGCACAATGCGCGCTATCTCAAGCAACTGGCGGCCATGGAGGGGCAGCGGTTGTTGCCGGGAGAACGGCGCGGTGTCGAGCAGTGGACTCAGAAGCAGCAGGGGCCGTTGGTGTTAGCGGTGGCGGATCAGCTTTTTACTGAGCGGGATTTTGCGCGGGCGCAGGTTCACTACGCGGCAGCGCGGCGCGAGGTGCCGTTTACGCGGCGCGGGTTGTGGGCAGCGGTGCAGTGGGGGTGGTGCGTTGAGATGCAGGGGATGGTGCTTACCGATGAGCAGCGAGGCGAGGTGAGGGCCGCGCTGAAACAGGCGGGGTTTCTCGCGCACGATCCGGCCGTGGGCGCGTCCTTCGTCGATTTTGTCAAGGGTCAGCTCTATCATCTGCTTGAAGAACACGATCTGGCTTTGTTGCACTTGGAGCGTGCTTTTGGGGACGAGGATTTTCGCCGGCGCTATGCGTTGAGTTTGTTTCAGGCGTTGGCGGTAGAATTGGTTTGGGCTGGGCGGGTGGAGGATGCGCGGGAATATGCTCGTTTGGTGGGAGGAGAGGTCGGGCAGGAGGGGCATTTTTTGCGGATCGTGGAAGAGCAACTGAGGCCGTAGGGACAGGTCAAGCGCGGGCAAATTTTGCGGGAGATATTCCCGGATGGATTCATTTTGATAGCCTCTCGCACATTAGGTCGCAGTAGTCCAAGGACGTATCAATTCCTATGCTGGCCCGGTCGAGCTCCCTAGCGGCAACTAGCGTAGTGCCTGAACCGGCGAAAGGATCGAGAACCATATCACCTCGATCGGTGAATAGGCGAATGAACCAGTTGGGTAGAGATAGTGGGAATGCGGCTGGATGGCCCTTGTAGCCACATTCTGTAGATAGATGCAGGACATTTGTCGGGTACGCCATGTCGCGCCCGACCCAGTTTTCGACCTTCTTACCAAAGCCGTTTTCGTTCTTTGATTTATCCCTAGTGTAATCGGTTTTCGACAGATTCCGCAGCCGCGCCGTCTTCCAATCGCCCATCGGCACCATTACGGACTCCTGTCGCATCTTGAACTGCTTGTTGATCGTGAAGTGCAGCAAACGCTCCCACGAATCCCTAAATCGATTGGGCCACTTCCCTGGATAGCAATTCTTCTTGTGCCAGCAGTATTCCTCAACCCATAGCCAGCCCTGTTGCTTCATGGCCAGTATGAGTTCTAAGACATAAGTGTGCCTTTGGCCGCCAACTGCCTTTTCCTTGATGTTCAGAACGAATGAACCGTCCGGCTTGAGGCTCTTCTTCAGCGCCTCCGCCCTCGGCAAGAACCACTGCACATACTCGTCTGGATGGATGCCGCCGTAGTTGTTCTTTCTTTGGTCGGCATAGGGCGGCGAAGTGAAAATCAGATTGACCGATTCAGCCTTGACTCTGCCGGACTGGATCACTTCTAGGCAATCACCGTGCAGTATCTGGGGATCTTCGATGGATGTTGCCGATTCAACGGCTGTTAGAGCAGTCATGCTACTACCTCCTGATATTCTGAATTAAGTTATACATATGTATAGATCACTAGAACCCTGTCAACTTACTAGATTGGTTGTGTAAGAGTTTAGAAAAGGAGGTAGGATATGCTCAAACGCGCCGGGCATCCGGGTGAAGTCCTGAAGGACGAACTCGAAGAGATGAGCGTTACGCCCACGTCGTTTGCACGCCAGATTAACGTGCCGCCTAACCGCATCGGTCAGATCATCGCGGGAAAGCGGGCGGTGACGGGCGACACAGCTTTGCGGTTCGGACACTGGTTCGGCGTAGAGCCTCAATTCTGGCTGAACCTGCAGGCGCAGTTCGATCTAGTCGCCGCCGACCAACGGGTCGGCGCGGCTATACGCCGGCTGCCGACCCGCCTTGCTGCAGGATGAAATGACGCCTGAAGAATTCATAGCCAAGTGGCGCGCAGCTCAGCTCAAGGAGCGTTCTGCCGCGCAAGAGCACTTTATCGACTTGTGCCGGTTGCTCGACGAGCCAACGCCGGCTGAGGCCGACCCTACGGGCGATGCGTATTGTTTTGAGCGCGGCGCGAGCAAGGAGGGTGGAGGTGATGGCTGGGCCGATGTGTGGAAGCGGCATCATTTTGCGTGGGAATACAAGGGCAAGCGCGCCAACTTGGATGCTGCTTTTACGCAGCTTCGGCAGTATGCGCTCGCGCTGGAGAATCCACCGCTCTTGATCGCGTCGGATATGGCACAATTTCGCATTCGCACGAATTGGACGAATAGCGTCAGCGAGACCTACGAGATCGGGCTGGAGGAATTGGTTGATGTTGAGAAGCGCAACTTGCTCAAATGGGCTTTTTCGGACCCGGAGCGGCTGCGGCCTGGGCTGACGCGGCAGGTGCTTACCGAGCGAGCGGCTGCGTCTTTTGCTCAGTTGGCGCAAGGGTTGCGCGAGCGTGGGCACGATCCGCAGGCTGTGGCACATTTTGTCAATCGCCTCGTGTTCTGCATGTTCGCCGAAGACGTGGGCTTGCTGCCCAATGCGATGTTTACGCGGATGTTGGAACGCACACTTGAGCAGCCTGAGAAATTCGCCGAATATGCGCGGAGTCTGTTTCAGGCGATGGCTGAGGGCGGCGATGTGGGCTTTGAGCCGGTCGCTTGGTTCAATGGCGGCTTGTTTGACGATGATGTAGCTCTGCCGCTGGAGAGGGAAGAGATTGCCGCGGCGTTGGCGGCAGCGGCTCTCGATTGGGCGGAGATCGATCCTTCCATCCTTGGCACTTTGTTTGAGCGTGGGTTAGACCCGGCTAAGCGGGCGCAGTTGGGGGCGCATTACACGGACCGCGACAAAATTATGCTGCTCGTCGAGCCGGTGGTGATTCGTCCGTGGCTGGCCGAGTGGGCGGAGGTGAAGGATGAGATCGCCGCTATGGTGGAACGGGCGAAGGCCGCGAGGACACCGGCTGTTCGCACTCGACGCCTTGCAGAGGCCGAGCGTCGGTTGCGCGCGTTTCTACAACGGCTGCGCGGGTTTACTGTACTCGACCCAGCCTGTGGTTCGGGGAATTTCCTATACATTGCCTTGCAGTCGCTCAAGGATTTGGAGCAGCGGGTGCAGTTGGAAGCCGAGGTGCTTGGCTTTCAGCGCGAGTTTCCGGAGATTGGACCGGCCAACGTTAAGGGAATTGAGATCAATCCGTATGCGGCGGAACTGGCTCGTGTTTCCGTGTGGATTGGGGAGATTCAGTGGATGCGGCGGAATGGGCATGGCGAGGCGCGCGATCCGATCTTGAAGCCGTTGGATACGATTGAATGCCGCGATGCGATTGTTGGGGAGAATGGAGAGGAACCGGAGTGGCCGGAGGCGGATGTGGTGATTGGGAATCCGCCGTTTTTGGGAGGAAAACTGCTCAACGCCAATCTTGGCGAAGACTATGTTTCGAGCATTTTCACGGTGTATGAAGGTCGCGTACCGGCAGAGTCCGATCTCGTCTGCTACTGGTTCGTCAAGGTCGGCGAGCACATAGGATCGGGCAAGGCAAAGCGCGCTGGCCTCGTTTCGACCAACTCCATTCGCGGCGGGGCGAATCGGCGGGCGTTGCAGACCGCGACTGAGGACTGGCCGATCTTTGAGGCATGGAGTGATGAGCCGTGGATGATTGACGGGACTGCGGTGCGCGTCTCTTTGGTGTGCTTCTCACGACCTGATGATGGAGTGGAACTGGAACGGCGGCTCAATGGCCAGTTTGTGGATGCGGTCCATTCTGATCTGACGGGGAACGTTGATTTGACCAAGGCGCAACGGTTATGCCGGAACATCGGCGTTGCGTTCATGGGCGATACTAAGGGCGGCCCCTTCAATGTGCCCGGAGAGCAGGCACGGGAATGGCTCCGCAAGCCTGCGAATCCGAATGGACGGCCTAATTCCGACGTTCTCAAGCCGTGGGTAAATGGCATGGATTTGACCCGCCGACCGGCTGGCAAATGGATCGTCGATTTTGGCTGGAGCATGACGCAAGAGGAAGCGGCGCTCTACGAGGCACCGTTTCAACACGCAAAAGAGCATGTTTATCCGATGCGGAAATGTAATCGTCGGGAAGCCTACCGCATCCATTGGTGGCGGCATGTTGAGCCGAGGCCGGGGATGTGGGATGCGCTCGACGGCCTATCGCGTCGTTACATCGCTACTCCTACCGTCGCCAAGCACCGCCTGTTCGCGTGGCTCGACGCCCGCATCTGCCCCGATCATCAACTAATCGTCATTGCCCGCGACGACGACACCACCTTCGGCATCCTGCACAGTCGGTTTCACGAAGCGTGGTCGCTGCGGCTTGGCACCAGCCTAGAGGATCGTCCGCGCTACACGCCGACCACCACCTTCGAGACCTTCCCTTTTCCCGAAGGGCTGTCGCCCGACATTCCTGCTGCTAATTATGCAGACGATCCCCACGCCATAGCCATCGCCGAAGCAGCACGGCGACTAGTCGAACTGCGTGACCGTTGGCTCAATCCGCCGGAATGGGTGGAGTGGATGGACGAGCCGGTGTCGGACTATCCAAAGCGTCCGGTTCCGCGAGACGAAGCGATGGCAAAAGAGCTGAAGAAGCGGACGTTGACAAACCTCTATAATGACCGCCCGCAATGGCTTGACGACGCGCACAAAGCTCTTGATGCGGCGGTGGCGGCGGCGTATGGGTGGGAGGCGGATATTGGGGAGGACGAGGCGATGGGGGAGTTGTTGGGGAGGAATTTGGGGCGGTGAGGGAATTTGCCGCTAAAACCCACGCCCTACATCGAGCATTGCGAATGTAGGGCGTGGGTTTTAAAAACGGGTTGGATGCTTGGGCTTGCGAAGCGAGGTGCTGATCCTTATGAAAATCCAACCAAACTCATCCATTTTCTATATGCGGCCTCACCAATTGAAGAAAACGATCCCCCCTCTCAGTCGTTTGTTTTGATCCCAAGCTACTCCCCCCCATATGAGTGTTCAAATCAGCATTTTCCACTAGATTTATCTCTTGAAGATTGCCCCAAAGACGTTTAATAAAAGAATTTTCAAGAGTAGAAAGAACCTCATCTTCTTGTAATAAAGGCATTCGGGATCCCATAACTGTACTTGAAGTATCTCTTTCTATACTAAAAAATACCAATAGACGTATATGGTACTCATTGCAAACATTTTCCAAAAAAAGAAGAAAGTCGCTTATCTCAATATCAGAAGAATCATAACGGCCAAGAGCTATTTTCACAGCACATTCAATCAAAGAATCTTGATGGTCTTTACTGCCCTCCTTCATATAAATTTGATACAAGCGCCAAAAATGAGCTACATCCGACTCATTTTGAAGCGAACAAGAAATTTCTTCTTCTAAAGCACTCAGCCGAGATTGGATACCTGTGAAGAATCGCTCTTGTTTCTCTTCTAATGGCCTTTTCAATAAAATTCTCAAAGGTTCTGTGACCAAAGGCATCCCTGAGATGCCACCTAAGACAGCCAAACCAGCGTCTGCTACTTTGGACGCACGACTGCCTTTAGGATAATCCCTTTCCTCTTGATTATCACACATTGTATCCTCCGATAAAAAAATTGAGTATAAAATCGTTTAGAAAAATAAATAAGACTCTCCGGTCTCTTGTGCAATCAAAGCTAGGATACGCCCATAACCGCTGCAAGCCCTTCTCTCCAGAGTCAGCTCGCCGCACGCAACGTGTATGAATACAGCTTGTCCTCCGGCAAGAAGCTAAACTGGAGCGCGACCATTTTGCCGCTCAACGAGCGCACGTCGCCCGAGCCACGCCAGCGCACGGGCGTATCTAGGACGTCTTCAGCAATAGGTTCGCAATTCTCCGCGCCAAAGCCAGCGAATGCCCGTCCGGTTTCATCCTGAAGCTGCACCTTCAAGCCGCCCGTCGGCGATTGCACGTTGACCCGCACCTCAGCCGCATTCCAGTGATGCGGTCGGGTGACGAGCGTCCCCTTCATAAAGCCGACTGTTTCGACCGAGACAAACCCATCGAGCCGCAAGGTCGCCAAGCCAAAGCTCGGGAATCCAGGAATGCCGTGGCGCGTGCTTTCGCCGGTGTACATGAAATAGAGCTGGTCGTCGCCGATGGCTGGGTATTCGCAATACACGCCGCCCCAATCAAAAGCCCCGGCCTCGCCGCGCGGAATAAAGGGTGCGTCCCAGTGCTCCCAGCGCACGGAATCGCGGCTGAAGGCCAGATGGCTCTCGGTTAGCCCGTCGTTGCGCGCGGGATCGAACTTGCGCCGTAAGTCGGCGTAATACGCGCCGAGCATGCCGAAATACAGGCCGGCGTATGTTTGGTTGATAATCGGCCCTTGCATGTGGTAAAACTCCAGCCCGGGCGTGTCACTGAGGCGGCTTTCCAACACTGGCCAGTTGTCGCTCCAGTTGATAAAGTCGCTGCTGTCGCGGCGGCCAATCTGACGAGTCTTCCACGGGGAGCCGCGCTGCCCGTAGAGAATGTAGCGCGCGTCTGGGTCAATGGGGCCAGAAGGCACTTCGTCCAAGTACGCTAAGACGCCGAAGAGGCGGGCGACGTGGTGTTCTTCCCGAGGGTAGCGGTGCCAGTGCAGGCCGTCGGCTGAGTGCGCGTGCAAGCGCAGCCTTTGGTCTGGGGCCAAGCCGCCGCCGACAGCGTCCTCATCGGCTTGGTCGAGGTAAATCATCTTGAAGCGCTGTTGCGGGTCGTCGGCAAACGGGTCGTCGACTAGGTGGCTCAAAAAGGTCCGGCCCGGTGGGCGCATCGAAGGCAGGCAAATGTTGTTGCCCGGATAGCGCTCGCATTCGACGATGTCGAGGGCAGGCCGCTCCCAGTGAACTCCGTCGGCCGACTCGGCGTAACAGATGTGTGATTCATGGACATTTTTGGGCGGATTGTCTCGCACCAGCACCCGCGTACCAAGGACAGTATCGGCCTGCGCCGTGTACCACAGGCGAAAGCGCTGGCGGTCGCGGTCGTACAAGACCTTGCCGAGGTGAATCCCCTTTTGCTCCCACGGCCGCTCGGCCTGCATGACCGGCTGCGGGCGCTTCTGCGGCTGGTTGAGCACCCGTTTGGCCGCGGTAAGCGTTTCAATGCGATGCTCGTCCACGAATAAATGCTTGCCGGGAAATAATTCGACGCGCATACAAGTTCCTTTCTACGTGATTTGCCACGTCGGACGGCCCCGCCCGTGGTTGTCCACTTTGCGGAGATGGCCTCTTTCTCCCAATCCTGTCCATCCTGCCCATCACATCCATCCTGGTCCCTTGACGATTGATGCACCGTCTCCTTTTTTGCCCTCCATTAATTTTGCCAAGAAGTGTACCCCGTGCAAAAGAAAATCCCCACCCATTACCTCGCCCATCTCAGCGACCGCTACCTCGTGGAATTGCCCGGGTCCGGCCTGAGTTGGCGGTCTATGTTGCTCGGTCTGGGGCTGGTCGTTGCCATCAGCATTGGCAGCCCCTATTCGATATGGATGGTAGGCTCGTCGGAAATGACGTGGTCGTACTTTCCCATTGCCGTGGGCGCGCCGCTGTTTTTCCTGGTCTTGGGCAATGCGCTGCTCAAACGCGCCCTTAGCGCGACCGAGTTGATTACCATCATCATCATGGGGCTGGTCGCCAGCGGCATGCCCATCTTCATGGTCGGCCTGATCCTCAGCATCATCTCCAAGCCCCATTACGGCGCACTCCCGACCAACCAGTGGGCTGAATACGTCCATCCCTATCTGCCGGATTGGGCCATCCCAGACCCAGCGCACGACGCCATGCGCTTTTTCTACGAGGGCTTGCCGAGTAAAGACTTGGCCATTCCGTGGGGAGCGTGGGCTGCGCCGCTGCTGTGGTGGTTGCTGCTGGTGCTGGCCATATACTTTGTCGGCCTGTGCTCGGTGGTGGTGCTGCGCCGGCATTGGATGGAGCACGAGCGGCTGACCTTCCCCCTGACCGAAGTGGCCTTGATGCTGACTGAAGAGGCCCCGGGATCGGTGTTGCCGCCCACGCTCAAAACCCGGGTCTTTTGGATCGGCTTTGCCATTCCCTTCAGCCTGATCGCCTTCAATGTTCCCAGCTACTTTCATCCCGGCTTGGCGCAAGTGCCCGTCTTTCAGGAATGGGCCTTTTCCCTCATTCCCCAAGCGCCGCCCATCAACCTAGTGATGTACTTCCCAGTCTTGGGGTTTATGTATCTGGCTCCGCTGGCCATTTCGTTCAGCGTCTGGTTTTTCCATCTGCTCTACTTGGTGCAACTGGGCCTGATCACCGAAATGGGTCTTTTCAATTTGCGCGCCGACCCATTTGTGTACGGCGGGACGCCCTTGTCGTGGCAGTCTTGGGGGGCCTTTGTGGCGATGGTGGGGTGGAGCTTGTGGATGGCGCGGAGTCATCTCGCGGCCGTGTGGCGCACTGCGTTGGGTCGCGCCGGGCAGATCGACGACAGCGACGAGATGATTTCCTATCGGGTCGCCGTGGGCGGCGGGTTGGCCGGGCTGTGTTTTATCCTTGGCTGGCTGTGGCGCAGCGGCTTGGACCTGCACTTGGCGGCCTTCTATTTGGCGGCCGCGCTGACGATCTTTTTGGGCATTACGCGGCTGGTGGTGCAAGCGGGTCTGCACTATTTGACGACGCCCATGAGTGCCCAAGGCATGGTCGTGGCTGCGGCTGGCTCGGCCTTGGGGCCGCAGAACTTGGTCGCGCTGGCGCTTACTTTCGCGTGGTGCAGCGATGTGCAATCCACCTTTATGCCGTCGGCAGCCAACGCGCTCAAGCTGCACGATTACTACACGCATCGACGCAGCGGCGGGCTGGCCTTGGCCATTGGTTTGGCGGTGGTGGTCAGCTTTGTCGCGACCACCAGCTTTATGATCTACTTGTGTTACGATTACGGGGCGAGCAATCTGCGCTCGTGGTTTTTCAATGCGGCTGGGGGTGCAGGAGGCCGAGCGTTCGACTGGGTCGCCGAGCAGACGCGCAACCCCGCGCCCGTTGATTGGGACAAGCTCGGCTTGGCCGGTAGTGGGGTGGTGGGCTATTTGGTGTTGGCGTTTTTGCACTACCGAATTGCGTGGTGGCCTCTGCATCCGGTTGGGCTAGCGGTAGCTTCGACCTGGATGGTCAAGCGGATTGTGTTCTCGGTCTTTTTGGCGTGGGCCTGCAAGGCGTTGATCTTGCGTCTCGGCGGCGTGGCGCTCTACCAGCGGCTCAAGCCGCTGTTCATTGGGCTGGTGGTGGGGTTTTTCTGCGGGGTTTTTCTGTCGTTTGTGCTCGACTGGGGCTGGTTTAAGGGCGCGGGGCATCCGATTCTGCACGGGTGAGTGGATTGCCGTATATTGAAATCGCCACTACGAGGAAAGGTATTCGCCGATGAGCATTTCCCATTCCCTGCACGTGACTGCTGAGGACGTGCAGTTCTACCGCGATCACGGTTATTTCGTCTATCAACATTCGCTCTTTCCCGTTGAAAAGTTCCAGCGCTTGCAGGCCTTCTTCGCTGGCTTGTTGGCCGATTTGCCTGCGGGTAAACGACCCGAGGCTATGGACGTGCCGCACTTTGCCCATCCTGAGCTTTTCGAGTGGCTCCTCGCCGACGAGGTACTCGATTTTGTCGAGGCGTTTATCGGCCCAGACATCGTCTTGTGGTCGAGCCACTTTATCAGCAAGCCACCCGGCGACGGCAAGCGCGTGCCTTGGCACGAGGACTCGGCGTATTGGAATGAGCGGCTCAGCGAACACGAGGTGCTGACCGTGTGGCTGGCAATCGACGACTCGACGTGCGAAAACGGCTGTATGCGAGTGGTAGCCGATTCGCACCGACATGGCTTTTCCGACTACGTGGAGGTCGATCACAACACCCACGTCTTTGGACGGGAGATCGTGGCTGAGCAAGTTGACATGTCGCGGGTCGTCGATCTGGAACTCCGCGAGGGCCAATGCCACATCCATCACGCCAAAATGATTCACGGCTCCAACCCCAACGCTAGTGCCAAGCGGCGTTGTGGCTACACCATGCGCTACATGCCGGCGACAGTGAAGGTGCGGAGTACGGGACCACACGCGGCACACGCGGTGTATCTGGCGCGGGGCCGGGATCGGGCTGGCAACGAGTACGGCGAGCCGTGGGTGCCGTTTGTGCCGGGCATTCGCTAGGGAGCGAAGTTTAATTTATTATCTCAAATTAGGAGGTTATTTGAGATATGGAACTATTTCACAAAACTGACTTAGGAAAAATCTACTTAGGCGATGCGCTCGATGGGTTCGACCCGCAAGGGGACGACGTGGCATTTTGGTCTTAAAGCGCAGGTGGGCAGTGATGTGCAGGGACGGGTTCACACCGTGGTGGTGACTTCGGCGTCGGTACATGATTCGCAGATGATCGACGCGTGTTTGCA
>JAJDVZ010000004.1:0-23899 GCA_022825835.1 Candidatus Latescibacterota bacterium | reverse complement strand
CATGAGGGCTTTCTTTAGCATATGAATAAGCATGGTGCGGCTCCTGTATTTAGGATTTAGATGCAATCTTCGGCGATTACAAATAAAACCTAAAGCAGGGCCGTACCACAACTTAGATTACTGTCGTGTACTTAGGCCAATTCTTCCGTATCAGGCACGACCAAATCACGAATGCGAAAATGATATTCGCCCGATGCAATTTCAGGCGTCTCCGTATAGGCAAATACGGCTTTGAAACCAACACCAAACTTGCCGATGCTGGTCTGATCCTCTCTCTTTGTGCTGAAGCCGATACTTGTAATAGAGTCCACATCATCCAGAGTGAATAGTCGAGCTCCGTTGTGTTTAAATTCGACACTGTCCTCTCTGAGAGTGAAGCGCACCTCTGTTGCGCGAGCATCCTCGGCATTTTGCAGAAGCTCATAAATGAAGTGCGCGTTATCGGGATATAGATCGGTTAGTAAACGTCTGATACCATCATCAAAGCCGTTTTCGCGGTTCGCCTCTACCCACTTCAAACGCTTCAGTCGTAATTCTTCTATGTTCATTTTATCTCCTCAATGTTGAGAATCCCATACGCCACCGGCTCCGCGACAATATCGACTTTCTCCTCGGCCCTATCCAAATCCCCAACGCGCCGGTTGTAGTCAGCCTCTGCTCGGCCTATCTGCGACTGCCGCATTCTCTGTATGTTCTCATCACTTGCCTTTTCAAGCTGCTCCCTGAGAAGTGCCATCTGCGCCCGATGGCTCGTCGCCAAACTCTCTCTGCGGTACGCTGCTAACTCCTGAGTCCGTTGCTGGTGTTCTGTCTGTGCCTCAGACCACAGCCGATGATGCTGCGTCTCCAGTTCGTCCCACTCGCCCGGTTCCCCTGTCTCGGCATCCTCTGCCTTCTCTAAAAGGTGGCCCAAATGCGGCGCTACTGCATCCGACGAGGCAACCAGCTTGAGCTTCAAATCTTCCCGGATGCCGTAAAACCGCCACTGATAAACGACGAACTGATACTGGCCAGCCGGCACATCATCGTCCCGCACCTTCAGATGTACAACGACCCGTTCATCACTATCAAAAAATCGGGCCGCCTGTTTCACTAAAGGATGCAGCGGCATGACGAAAGTAGCCTCTGGATTCTGGGTGGCACAATCCTGCTCAAAGGTTATTTGCAGATACTGGTCATCCCCTTTCAGCCACGTCTCCCATTCTCGATAGGTGCTCTGCCTAGGGAGTTTTTGGAAATCGCGCAACAAACGGTTTCGTGCATCCTGTGCAAGCCTTAGCGTTTTCAGAGGCTTCTCGCCGAGAATGAAATCCCGCTCTTCCCCACATCGCTGCTGTAAATAGAACGCGACGAGCCTTTGCAACGAACTCGGCGTCAACCAAAAGCTCGAAGCGTCTCTAATCTCCCTCTTCATCTGGTCTTCAGGTAGGCGAATCCCAAAAAGCTCCATCTGCTTCTGTTCAAACCCTTCCCGTTCTTGTATTAAGCGAATCTCATTGTCTGCTAACTGCTGGAGTTGGGCCTGACGCTCCGCTTCGCTCAAGGTATAGTTCTCGGCAATGTTCTTTATTTCTCTGGAAATCTCACCGAGGATCTCTTCGCTAGAGCCAAGAGCCTGCTCAAATACGCCGATGCGTTTGAGGCAACGCTCATAAATGTCCGCGTCAACAGTCCCCGGCGTAATCAAGTTGACGATGGCGACATTCGGGCTCTTCTGGCCGTTGCGGTCAATGCGACCGATCCGTTGCTCAACACGCATCGGATTCCAAGGCAAGTCGTAGTTCACAATGCAATCGCAGAATTGGTAATCCAAGCCCTCGCAACCAATCTCTGAAAACAGCAAGACATCAAGAGCGTCGCTGTCATCGCGCAGCTTCTCAAACAGACGCCGCATTTCAACGCGTTCCTCATCCGGCGTCCCGCCGTGGACCATGGCGACGCGCACACCGTCTGCCTTGAGCTTCTCATAAAGATAGTACAGCGTGTGGCGAAAGCTGCTGAACAGCATGACCTTGTTGTTGTCCAAGTCTTGCTTCTCCCGGATGACTGTACGTAGTGCCTCAAACTTTGGATCGCGGGGATCAAGCCCACGTGCTTTCTCAAGTACACCCTCGATATGGGATCGGATCGCGCTGACAGCATCACTTGGGGGGACGGGTTCCCCATCGTCGGCTTCCTCCCATTCCAATTCGTCAAGCCGGCGATTCAGAATGCTCTCGAGGAAAGGGACCAATCCATACAGACAACTGGCCGCTTGGCGTCTAATCGTGGTCATCATAAATTTGACATTTTTATCCCCGTGCAGCCGACTGAATATATCCGCCTGAACAGCAAGCAATTCGTCGTGAAGCTGCTTTTGGCTGGGAGTGAACTCAACATCTCTCGTCTCCGGCTTTCTCACGGTGAATGTCCCAATATCGCGCCGCCGTGTCCTGTTGATCATGCTCGCAAAGGTATGCAGCGCTTCCATATCCGTAATGAGTTGGATGCGTTCATCCGCAGATACATAGCCCTCAGCAAGTTGCCCCCTGATCCGTTTAAATTCAGGATTGTGGCTGAGAATGGCTCGTCCCCAACCCGTAGCGGCCGCTTCGTCGAGTGCTTCCATGGCCTGAGGCGTCCAATCTGCTGCTTGGGTCCGCGCATGATCCACCGCTTTATTGATGAACGGATTCGGCGCGGCCATGTGCTCAAAGCTCTCCGTATCCCGAATCAGGTCGGGACGCAACGCGTTCAGCAGCACAAACAGGTCTTCGCTACCAAGCTGGATCGGGGTTGCGGTCAAAAAGACCGCAGCCTCGGCGTAGTCACAGAAAAATCGAACGGCCTCGTAAGAGCGAGTGTTCGGATTGCGGATGTGATGAGCTTCATCTACGATCACGAGGTCAAAACGCGGTGGCGGATCCAAATCCAGCAGTCCTTTTCCCTGCCTTCTTCTGCCCCTTCCCTCTGGCCCGTAAAGAAGTTCTTCGCTCAACAGCGAGTACGGAAGAATCGCTTTCTGATGCTGAGTGGGCCATTCGCCTTCTAGATCCATCTCCTTGATGCAATGCCTCAGCGTTGGACCGTCGTCCAAACGGGTGAAGTCTTCACCAAACCGCTTCATCTCATTTTTCCACTTGTCTTCGGTCACCAACGGACGGGGACATATAATGAGTACAGACTTGATCTCCCGCCGTGCCTGCAACTCCCGCAGGATCAATCCGGCCTCAATGGTCTTGCCGACCCCGACGCCATCCGCGATCAACAGGCGCGGACGGTCTGACCTAATAAACCTCAGCACGGGCCGGAACTGATACGGGATGAAATTGACGCACGCCGCGTTCAGCGAATACAATGTCGATAGGCTGGGATGCCGAATCTGTAACGCGGTCAGGTGCGCGTGAAACAGGTCTCGCGAAAGCGGCTGCAACTCGTCAGCGAGCTGATCCACGGCCTGCAACTGGGAGGCGTAATACGTCTGTACGCTGCTACCCATGAATACCTCAACCCGATCTTCGGCCTGTCCCGAGAGCACCTTCATCACCGCGCCTCTCAGTGAGGGATTGGACTTCAAGACGACCATTTGACCCGGTACAAACTCCGTTTGGCCTGGCATATACGTTGGCACCTTTTCGGCTGTTTGCGCGGCTAGGGAGCGGCGGGTATGCGTTAGCCTCCTTTCTTCGGTCATCTGCACGGCACTAGCGGCAAGCAGACGACCGAGCAGTTCCAGATCAATCATTCGCGCATGTTCGCAAACGGCTAGTACTTGTCCAAAATGCGTATCGAGTGATTGGCGTGTCTGGTGTTTTCCGTCCGCGACATCATCGGTCATGTAGCGGACTAAAACCTCGGCTGCCTTGGCGAGGTGATAGAGTCCGATCAATTCGAGCGCGACCGCCTTGGCATGGGCTGGTTCTTGTTCTGCCAGATGATTCTTTTCAAAATCAGATTGGTCGTCGCGCAGGCGAGAGATTCGTTTCAAGACTGCGCCGAGGTCGGTATAGCGCTTGCGGATCAGTCGTAGCCAAACATCAAGGACTGTTGCCC
Organism: Candidatus Latescibacterota bacterium; assembly: GCA_022825835.1. Taxonomy (GTDB): domain Bacteria; phylum Latescibacterota; class UBA2968; order UBA8231; family UBA8231. Next base: position 19,867 of record JAJDVZ010000004.1, on the reverse strand, counting down.
AAGTGCGCTTGTGCCAATTTTCCGAATCAACGGGAAGCTCAGCCCAAGGTTCTTTCTCCAACCACTGCTCTGCATCAGTCCCTTTGTCTCCCAATACGGCGAGGCTGCCCGCTCTCAATAGGAATTTCCCGGCATCGAATGGCTCAGCTGGACGGGGCAAGGCACGCAGCAAGCAAAAGGCATCAGCAGCGGCGCGTTGCAATTCCCTTTGTTTTTCCTCATCATGCGCTGCATCCTCAAGCACGAGATCGAGCACAGCTATTTCCAGCACGTCAGCAGCACGTCGGATCAATTTTTCGTCTGCTAGCTTGTGCGAATTCTGTGCACGTTGAGCTAGATTCAGCGCCTGTTGGCGCATCTCTTCCTGTTCTTCAAGCAGCCAATGACTCATGGCTCACCTCCAGGTATGCGAGATGGAAGGTCACCGATGGCGCAAGGCAGATATATTGCGCTCAAGTCGCATGTTGTCGGGTATCCCAGTTTTCCCGCCATAGTTTGCCCTCGTGCCTGTAAATCTAGCTCATTGGGCTGCGTATCCCGAATCAGAACCCCAAAGAGCGCAAGAGCCTTATTTCCCGATTCAAGGAATAGTCTAACTGCTGCCTTGAATGATGTTTCATAGACCGTTTCTTTACAACGATGTAAAAGCCACTTGAGAAGTTCGCAAGCCAAGGACAGGTTGTTTGCTAAGTTGTCTATTTGGTGTATTAAACCGCTCCGACCGCTCATTACACTCGGTGGCGTTTTCATGTCAGTAGATGACTTCACCTCCCCCAGCACAAGGCGCGTAATTTCGCCTTCAACTATAAATCCAACCAGATCTGCACCTGGAAGGCTCGCATTAGGATGCCGTTTGTCTCGTTCCGTGTTCCAAGGCCATGTGATTTTATACTCGCGACTCAGGTATGCTTCAGCTATTGCTTCGCCCACCACCCAACTTGGTTTTTCGCTTATTTCGGCTGCCAGAATTTCCTCAAGGCTATCTCGGGCGAATCCCGTGTCGGCTAAGTCTTGAAGATACGTTTCAAATTCGGCCCTGCCTTCTTCATCGTAAAGCCGTGCCGAAACTTCGTTGGACATAAACGAATTGAACGCATCGCCATCTTTCATACTTACACCCCGCCAAGACACCTGACGGTCCTGTCCTTCGTAGTTTACGGTTAATATATCTGATTCTGTCATACCCTCATCTCGCGGCCCCTCAGCCGCGCTGCCGTTTTAATTTGCTCCACCAGCACCAGCACGGCCGCTTGGGGCACTATTCTAAAAGAAATACCAATACACCGCGCAGTACACCACCAGCAATCCCACCGCTCCCAACCAATAGACCCGATCCTGCCTCCGGGTCGGCATCAGCGTCTCATCGCCTTGCTCCGAGAGCACCGGCCCCTCGTCGCCAAACACAAAGCTGAAACCGAAAAGCAGCACACTCGCCACGGCAAAAATGACGAAGGCCGCGTGCAGAAAGTGCATCTCCAAGAAGGCCAGTCCCAATCCCTCTTCGCCACAGACTAGCCGATTGACCACTGCCGAGTCGTTGACCAGCCACAGGAAGACACCAAAAATGGAACCAGCGATCAGGGTCGCAAAGGCCCCTTTGCGCGTGGGCCGCTTCGACACCATGCCCCACAGGAAACAGGCCACAATGGTACCTGGTATGTAGGAGGCAAACTTGGCCAGATACTCGTAGAGAAAGCGGAATTGCGGAATGACCACAATCGCCCAGAACACACCGATGACAACTACAGCAGCGGCCAAGATGCGCCCCGCCCATATAAAGCGCCGCTGAGTCGCCGCAGGCCGATAGGGCTGGTACCAATCCATGGCAAATAGGCCCGAGGCCGCGCAAATTTCCGAGTCTAGCGAGCTCATTAGCGCCGCGATCAACCCCGCCAAGACCAAGCCCACCAAGCCAACCGGCAGCAGGGCTTGCACCATCGCCGGATAGAGCTGATCCGGGCTGGAGACCTCAATCAGTGGCTGCGCCCCCTGTGCCATGACGTAGCCCATCAGCCCGGGAATCAGAATGATAAAGACCGCCACTATTTTCAATAGCCCAGCCAGCAAACCACCCATCCGCGCCTCGTGGACACTGCGGGCCGCCAAGGCGCGCTGCACCATGACATGGCTGGTCGCGCCAAAGGCCAAGGCATGTATCGTCAGGCCCAAAACCACACCCGTCCAAGGCACGTTGGGATGGTCGAGCGGCTGTATCAGCGCCAGCATGTCCCAGTTGTCCGTCCCTTGTAACTCCTGTATCCGCGTCTCAAAGACCCCCCAACCCCCGAGATAGCCCAAACCCATCCAGAGCATGGCCACACCCCCGACAACCAGCAGCAAGCACTGGATAAAATCCGTCAAGATGACGGTGCGCAAACCGCCGGCCATGGCGTACGGGCCGGCTGCCAGCGCCAAGACCAACACCCCCGGCACAATCGACTCAAACCCAAACAGCACCTCCATCACTCGCCCACCGGCGTACAGGGAGCCGGGGATGCCAGCAAAGGTGATACTCACCAAGGTAATTAAAGAAAAGAAGCGGCGGCTCTCCGGCCCGTAGCGCCGCTCTAAAAACTCCGGCGTGGTGTAGAGACCCAGCCGCATGTATATGGGTAGGAAAACCGCCCCCATTGCCAGGAAGGCCAATACCCCGGCTAGCTGGTAATTGGCCACCGCCAAGCCGACGACAAAGACCAAGCCCGCTTGGCCGACGAACTGCTCGGCGGAAATGTTGGTGGCAAACATGGATGCGCCGACAAAGGGCCAGCGCATACTGCGTCCAGCGAGAAAGAAGTCGCTCGTGCCGCGGACGCGGCGGCTAGTCACAACCGCTATGGCGACGACTACGAGCAGGTAGGCTACAATGATCGCACTATCGAGCGCGGAAATATTCATTAAAACGGACCACGGCCCTTCCAGCGCGTCCTAAAGGGGTACCAAACAGCAAAGCGGTGTCGGCATGTTCCTTCCGACACCGCTCGCGTTAGCAGGTTATGGTTTTCACACTTCAATCCAACTGACCTTGCAAATGGCTCTTAATCCGCCCCCAAGAGACGTCTTCCACGGCTGTCGGCTCGTCGGTACCTAAGCCGATCCAATCGAGCATCTGATCGCCCTTTTGGTCTTGTGCGGCAGCCGCTCCCAAGACCAGCACGTTGTGCCGGAACGGCGATGCTTCATCCGAGGCCACTGGCTCGCGGTCGTTGAACTTAGGACCGACGTGTATCACCTGATCTTCCTCAAACACGTGGCGCACGCTCTCCTCGGGCGTCGTTGCATAGGTATCCCACAGAGCGCAGCGGAACTCCATGGTCCACGTGACATTGGTCGATCCGTGCTCAGCTCCCGACGGCAGCAAAGTCCAACCCACCTCAAACCAAGGCGTTGGCTCGCCGTTGTATATATCCGAACTCCAGCCGATCTCTGGCAGGTCGATGTATTCGAGCTGGCTGTTGTACGCAACCGGCTGACCCGGCCCCGGATTGATGCGGAGATGGTAGCGCTGGCCATTAAACACGTGGTCCAAGTTTTCGCCTAAGAAGTCGCCGCCCGAGTGATCGGCGTCAAACGTGATCTGGATGATGTCATCCGACCACCAGCGCTTCTGATCGGATTCGAGCATCTTGAGCGTGTCATCGGCCACCACAGCGTAGAAGTAGAACTGATTGTCCGGCGGCGCGCTCCACGCCATCCAGAAGGCCGCGTTGAAATCCTCGCGCGAAATCTCTTCGCCGTGCTGGCCAAACATCTGATCCGTGGTGATGGCAAATTCCTCTCGGTCGAGCCAGTCCCAGTCGTCGTCATTGCCATCCATTACCATAGAGGCGGGATCGGGCACCTGCGGATAAAAATACTCGGTCCCCACGTGCCCCCAAGCAATCGTGCTGATCAGGAACACCAAGGCTCCTCCCAAAAGCATTTGTGCATGCGTTCTCATGTGATTTTCCTCGTTTTAGAGTAAAACAACTCGACAAAAAGCATGCTGCTCGCCTTTGCTAAAGTCCCTCCTTTCTCGGCGCGCAATGGAAAAGATGGTTAAACGATTAATATATAATACAGTCCCGTAGATCGGACAACCACAGCTATCGCTCAAGCCCCCGTTACTTCACGCCGCGTTTTCGTAATACGGCGACGGCACTGTTGGATAGACGCGGAACACGTGCCGGAATACGTCGTCCGTCTTGGTTCCAACTTCGGCTTCCGAGTAACCGTCTGCCGGCAAGCCGTTTGAACTCCTGCCTGAGTCGCTCAAAGTCGATGCGGCTGATGTCGTAGAGGGGCCGGTCAACCACCGTATCCGGCTTTATCCCGACCGCTTCACTCGCCACCTCGCTTAGCGCGCGAAGGATGTCGCTGATGTCGGCCTGCTCCCGGTCTCGTTGTAGGCTCTTATAAATGATGTCAATAGCGTCCCGGTCCATGCGGTGGTCGTTGACGCCGGGGGCATTGATGCACGCCCGGAACTTCCTGAACACCTCGCGGCACATCACCTCAAAGCGCTGGCGGGTCTCGTCGTTCTCGTTGGCGACCTCCTTGCAGGAGACGATGGCGGCGTTGCGCTCAAATCCGGTTTTGCCGATGACATCGTCGAGCGGCGCACCACCCTTAGCGAGAAAATCGCGCACCAGCGCAATCGCCTCAGCCAAGGCGGCGAGCAGGTCTGCTTCCGGCTTGGCAGGATCAATTTCGCGATCTTCACCGCCCGGTTCCGCACCGGCAAATATCGCGAGTGCTTGGCGCAGGTGCTTGAGGATGCCGCAGTAATCCACGATCAGCCCATTGTTCTTGCCTTCGTTCACTCGATTGGCGCGGGCGATGGCCTGCATCAGCGTGTGCGCCTTGAGCGGCTTGTCGAGGTAGAGCGTGGAGAGACAGGGCACGTCAAAGCCGGTCAGCCACATGGCGCAGACAATGGCGACGCGGAACGGGTGCTCTGGCTCCTTGAAGGCATCGTCCAAATCCATCCGCTGCTTGTTGCGGAACGAGGGCTTGTCGCGCATGGACGCGGGCAGTTCCATGCCTTCCTTGATGAGCCGACGATGCGGTATAATGTCCAAGTCCCACTTGTCGAACTTCTCCACCTCGCCCTGTTCCTCGCTCACCACAACGGCCATGCGCGTCTCGCGCATCCACGCGATCTGCTTTGCGGTCTGCTCATCCTGCGTCTGCGCTAGCCCCTCTTCCAGTTCATTGGCGCACTCGTTCCAGTAGAACTCAATCAGCCGGTGCATCCGCACGCAGGTGATCTTGTCGATGCAGACCAGCATGGCCTTGCCAGTCTCCCAAGCAGTCGAATAATGCCGTACAAAATCCCGCGCAATCTGATCGAGCCGCTCACTGGCGGTGATGACGTGGTAGTCTTGGGACAGCGCCCGTTCCAAGCGCTGCTGCACGTCGATATCGTCGATTTCAAATTCCTCTAACTTCGCGGCAATGCGCTCGTTCAGGTCGCCAACGGCCACGTTCAGTTTGTCGCCGCGGGCGTCGTAGTAGAGTGGCACCGTGGCCTCGTCTTCTACTGCGCGCTGGAAGTCATAGGTGGAGACGTACTCGCCAAAGACCCGCCGCGTGAGTTCGTCGTCCTTGAACAGCGGCGTACCGGTGAAGCCGATATAGCTGGCGTTGGGCAGGGCATTGCGCATGTTGATCGCTAGCGTGCCGTACTGCGTGCGGTGCGCCTCGTCGGTGATGACTATGATGTCGTCGCGCTCGGTGTACGCCGCGCTAGGGTTCACGTTAAACTTCTGGATTAGCGAAAAGACGTACGCCTTGTGCTCGCCCAAAAGCCGGCTCAGGTGTCGTCCGTCGGACGCTCGGCAGGGGTCGCGGTCGTGATTCACTACGTCGCAGCCGGCAAAGGTCTTGTAGATTTGGCTGTCGAGGTCTTCGCGGTCAGTCAGCACTAGAAAAGTAAAATTGCCGCCTAGCTTGCGGTGTATCTTGCGGGTGAACATCACCATGGAGTAGCTCTTGCCCGCGCCCTGCGTGTGCCAGAAAACGCCGAGTTTGCCATCCCGCGTTTTGCGCTTGCGCACGGCCTCAATGGCGCGGTTCACGCCCAAAAACTGGTGGTTGCGGGCGAGGATTTTCCTCGTCTCGCCGAACGACTCGTCGAAGAGGATGAAGTTCTCCACGAGATCCATGAAATTGCGCTTGTCGCAGACGCCTTTGAGCAGCGTCTCCATATCCACAACGCCCGGTTCCTCTTCCGCCAGCCGCTTCCACTCGTGGAAATGCTCCCATTGGCTGGTGATGGAGCCAATCTTGGCCTGCTCGCCGTTGCCGAACATCACTATTGAGTTGTGGTGGAAGAGATGAGGAATAGTGGTCTTGTAATCCGAGAAGTTTTGCTCAAAAGCGGCCTTGAGATTGCGGTGGATGTTCTTGCACTCGATGAACAGCAAGGGCAGGCCGTTGACGAAGCCCATGATGTCGGCTCGCCGACGGTAGAGGTCGCCGCGCACCCACAGCTCGCGCACGCAGAGGAAGTGATTGTTCTCCGGTGTCTCGAAGTCGCAGACCCTTAGCCGCTGCCGCACCCGCTCGCCCTTGTCGTTGTGGAAGGTAACCGGGACGCCGTCGCGCAGCAGGTCGTACTGCTCGCGGTTGGCGGCGACGAGAGTCTGCGAAGCGGCGGTGGCGGTGATCTGCCGCACGGCATCGTCATAAGCGGCATCCGGCAGGCCCGGATTTAGCGAGCGCAGCGCGGCGTATAGATAGCGCGTCAGCACGACCTCGCGGTCGGAGGCGCGGCCCAGCAGGCTGTTCGGGCCGAAGTCTTCGGTGTTGTAGGCGTAGATGGATTCCCAGCCGAGTTGTTGCTCTAAGTAATCGGCAGTGGTCTGCTGGACGAGGGTGTCTTCGGTGTAGGGCGCGGGGGGCATTGGGTATCGCTATCAGAAACGATCCCCTGTTACAAAGCGACTCGATAACGTTCTGGATCGTCAACATTTGGATCAACCGCGATGCGGTCAGAGGCCAAAGGCTGGAAATCCTCGCCACTCATCGGCTCGTGCTTCTTCCAGCGGCCACGCATTTCAACCAAAACGCGCTGGCTTGACGGGGCTGGCATAGGATTAACACGCACTACTTTCGCGTGGTAGTCATTGGGGCCTTCGGTCATCGCCATGGCCAAATCGCTCACGAGATAGCGCGGTGTCCAGCCGATCATATAGTAATCCGCCGTCTGGATTTGGACGGCCAGTTTGGTTGCCGGATTGGTTAATTCGAGGGTTACGTACAGTTCTTCTTCTGGTTTCAGTTCGTTAATCCGCTCTTGAGCCTCTTTGCTTACACGTTGCCAACTGTGCAGGAAGAAGCGACAGGTAAAATAGCCATCGGCGTCCTTTTCGAGTTTCGGGAATACCTCGTAGGCGTCCGTAACGCGAGTGCCACCATTGACCGATAGAATTTCGCTGGGACTTGCATCTTCTGGGAGATCGAGGCTGCTCAGGTAATCCATGCGATCCGGCCTGCTCTTGGCCATAACGCGATTCCTGAACAATGGAAATAACTCTGAGGAACGGTAGTCATTATCCAACCAGGGGAAATCGATCAATGGAGAGAATCCAATTTCCCTTTCTGCGCGTTTCGCCCCGCTGACATAGCGGAAGCGATAAAGCTCCGGCTTGACGACATCTAGCCGGCCCACCGGAAACCATGGTTGGCTTTCTTTTTTTTTGTCCTGCCATGCCAAGAACAGAGTCTTCGTGCTCATCAGACCATCTCCTTCAACTGGCTATAATTATAGCATGGGAGCGTTACCGTGAACACCCGCGCCGAAGAAGTCATCCAATCAGCGGGGATTCTCTCGACTATTTGGGAAAAAACGCTCTCGTCTGTCTCTGCGAGTTTCAGGACTGCTGGCCGGAAAAGCTCTGGATAGGTACGGATCGCCCGCCGCACCAGTTCTAGAGGACTGGGGCCGCGCCGCTCGTCTTCAGACCAGTAAATCGCGCCGCGTCCTCTCTCTATATAGCCACCTACGCCATTTTCCGCTAGTAATCTATCGCGGCGTTCGTCGAGTAGTTCTCGTCCCAATGAAGATGCGTGATCAAAAGACGGTGCCACAAAACCTTTCAGACCGCCACCCTCGCTTCGCCGAAGCAAACCCCAGTTCTCGTGATGACGATCCGTGTTGCCAATCAAAGCATCCAGAACTGTATAGCTTGCAATGGTGCGTTTTGCTCGGATCGCAGCTTCAGAGCTGACAAAAACACGGTCCATTACTTCAAGTATATTCGCCAGTGTACGCTGTGATTGGTGGAATTTCTTCTTGGGCTCGTAGCCACTAACGATCCATTTCAGCATTTGGTTGCCGTGGTGTAGCGCTCTGCCGCCGCGAGCAAAAGATTCTGTCGCCGAACCACAATCACCTTCAAACCGTGCCAATTCTACCTTCGCGTGTCTAACGCCGAGCACAGATGCAACTTCCGCAGCAATTTTCTCTGCCCAGTGTTCCCCTGTGTCCGACCGGGGATACTTGAAGAGCCAGTTTGCATCTTCATCAGGATCACGATACCAGAACTTCGTCTTGGTTCCCATGTCTTCCTGATTAATGATCCATTCCGGTTTCACTTCAACGATGCGATACGGGTCTGCCATAGTATCAATGCCTTGATGTCAAACCTCAGACTGTCGTTTCCCAATTCACTAAGCACGTCAGCACTAGTTATTGAATCTGAGTCAAGCGATCTCGCAACGCTTGGCCCTTGTCCGTCAGCCGATATTGCTGATTGCCGCTTCTGGGTTTGTCGGGGATGGTCATTTCCAACCACTCGGCATTGAGCAGAGGTTGGAGATAATTGGTCCGAAATGTCTTCGGGTGTTTCAAGCCCAGCAGAGTCATGAGCTCCCTTGTCGTGCGGGGCACACGGCAATGCCAGATAACTTGTGCGGTAACTTGTGCGGTAACTTGTGCGGTCAAGTCCTCCAAGTTAGCTACAATCCTCTGTAACGTGCTGTCCGAAATAACTTTAGGTGTACTTGCACGGTCCGTGTCGAGTACTTGTGCGGTGGTACGCGGGGTATCCCGGACCTGACTTGTTTCCGACTTGATCTCGAATTCTACGACCGGCCGCTTGAACGTCGTCGTCACCCAGTGCTCGGACACGTCAATCACCGGCTCCGCCACCCCGTGTTCTTAGCAAAGCTGGCGAATGCGCCGAATGCCCGAGCCGATATTCTCCACCACGTCCATCCGGTATAACATGCCGAACAGCAGCGGATTGCGCGGGATGCTCTTAGTGCCCAGATCTGCTTCCTCCATCCCTGCGGGCAATCCGCCTGGGCTGACGATTTCGATTCGGTCCTTGAAGACGTAAATCTGGACGTTCGCGGTCAAGCGATAATCGCGGTGGGCAACGGCATTCGCCACCGCCTCTCGAAGGGCCTCTTCGGGCAATTCTGGCCGTTCCTGCCGTCTCACGTGCTTGATGATGTACTCGACATTGATTTTGGTGAGCATCCAAGCGACTACTTCGTCGATCATCGTCGGAATGTCGCTGTGGAAGTCCCGCCGATCGAGAATCCTCACCTTCTCGGTCCCCATGAACAGGGCACAAGACACGTGGGCAGTGGTCGTGAACCTCCGAATGTCTCGTGCCAGCAGCCATGCTCCGGCATGGGTCATACGGTCTTGTGCATCGACTAGGCCGAGGTTTCGGAGGGCCACGAGCCGCTCCATCGCCGCTGGAATTTTGGCGCGTTTACTAAACCGCTCCCAAGTCTCGTCATCAAGGTCGCTTTCCATGGAGAAAACTTCACAGGGCTTCTTGTCGAAATGAAGGCGTCCAACCGCGTAGAACAGGTTTTCCACTTCCTCATTCGACATTTGCTGACTGCTCGCCCCGTCGCGTATGAAGAATCGCCCGCCGAATGAGTAGGGCTTGCGTTCCTGCGGCGGCACGACCACGGACAAGACCTCGCCGACGCTCTCGACTTCCACCGAGATCGGCGGGTCTGCCGACCGTGCGGTGCTTTGCACCCTCGACTTTAGCCGATTGTGGTCGTCCACACCGACGATCTCTCCGGCATCTGAGACGCCGAGCAGGATCACCCCGCCAGTGGCGTTGGCGAAAGCGCATATCTCCCGCCCGAGGTCGGAGGGCATGGCCCGTTTGAACTCGGTGGTGGAACCTTCGCCGAGGGCGAGGAGGTCGGAGAGGGATTGGGGGTTCATATCAGCGGACCCAGTTTTCCAGCATGAGTCCCGGAACTTTTTCAAACTCTTTTACATTATTGCTCACCAAAACCAGCCCGTACGCACGCGCCTGACCCGCGATCATCATATCGTAGGGGCCAATCGGAGCACCAATGCGATACAGTTCCGCCCGGATCCGACCAAAATGGCTGGCTGCAACTTGGTCAAACGGCATGATCTCAAGCCTAGTGCCCAGCGATTCAATATCCGCCAGATTGCGCTCGGGCTGGGCAGAGCGTTCAACGCCATAGATAAGTTCGCCCCAAGTTACGGAAGAAATCGCCATCTGTCCTTGCGACCGATTGAACTTTTGCCGCAGCGATTGGGGGCGGTTCTTGATGGCATAAATCACCACATTGGTATCTAGCAGATACCTGAGCATCACAGTTTTTCTCGCTGTGCATCGGCTGGCTGTTCCCGTGCAGACATAAAATCATCTGAAACACCAGGGCTGTTGAACCACTCATCCCAACTCTCGCCCGCCGGTGTGATAATGCGCTTTGACCCTATCGCGACGATATCGACCTCGCGCACTGATTCCGGCAGTGCAACGGCCTTGGGCAGCCGCACTGCTTGGCTCTTGTTGCTCATAAAAACTTTCGTGTGTGCCGTTGCCATTCTATGACCTCGCTTCATTTTAATTTGGATATACGATAAGTATATACAGACGTGGCGAAGGCGCAAATCTCCCGTCCGAGGTCGGCGAGGGATTGGGATTCATATTGTTATCTTGCCGTTCATCAGGCGCGGGAGAAGCAGGTCTCGGGCTTGGGTGAGTTTGAGCGTTGAATGCTTCAGGTGGCGCACCTGTCGTATAATACCGGAGGCGATTTTAGCAAAATCAACGGCGAGAGTCTGCGCTGGAATCATAATATCCATCTGGCGAAAACGTCCTTTGCTTATCTCAGGATACGTCGTGCCCTTCGCGTTGCTGCGAATCTCGGGAGCCCGACTCATCAGGTTAAAAAGTAGATACATCCTCATCTCCTCATCGTGAGGAATGATATTGATAAATCCCTGATTGGTACATACTTCAATATCCATAAGCGCAAAAAATCCCACGGACGCACGGCTTGTCATCAGAATAGTATTAGCTGGAACCAATTGCGCGGACGATTCACGAAGTCCCTTCTCGGTAATCTTCCGTTCCGAGTCGAGCAGGACCAAGCAGTCGTTTCTCGTAACGTCTGTTGGAACGACCCAAGTGATGTCGCCTTCCCAATAATCTGACACTTTGGTGGATGGGGTACCACCTCCGACAGTCTCGCACACCTCGGCTATCTTTTTTCGTTCCCATCCCTCCGGCACGCCGTCCTTGATCTTGACGTCCTCATGGCCGGGGAAGCGAAGATGAACAAACCACTCCTTGTAGAGCAGCCGCGCCGCCTGCTCCAGCAACTGAATCCGTCGCCGATTGTTCTCGATCAGGTCGTCGTAGGCAGAGAGGATGGACGCAATGCGTTTCTGCTCGGATAGAACAGGTATTTCAAGCGGAAGCGTGTCTAACACATTGCGATTCAGAAGGTCTTAGACAATTCATATGGATCTCTTATTTATTAACCAATAGGTAGTATGACCACTATTGTCAAACTACTGCCAATAGTTGACGATTTTCCCGAGCCATTAGGCCGGCAATGGTGATGACTTTCTAGGCGGCGTCCATCTCATCATATCTCCAACGCCTCGAAATTCTTCTTAATGGTCGCTGCTAGCGTCGCCGCCTCTGTATTAAGCTCTTCCAGTTCCCCGTGAATCTAGTGCAGGACCATAGACGGGCGTGACTGTCGGCGATCTTGTCCATAAGGACGACATTCTGCCCCCCACGGAATTTGGGCAACAACCTGTTGCACAATTTGGGCAGCAAGCTGCTGCACTATTTCTCCTACCCCTCCCCATACATCTCGGGATCCGGCTCAATCTCAATAACCTCGCCTTTTTCCATAATCACTACCCCGGTCTTGTGCTGATGGGCGACCTTATGTGCCCGTCTGGCAGCCCGGTGTAGCGCATTAAGGATATCCTGTGTTTCCTTGTCCCCATATTGCGAGGCAGGAGCATCTCGGTTTCGTTCAGTCACGGGTTTTCTCCCTTATCAATCAATCTGGGAACACAGCCGCCGTTGTCGAACTATTGCCAATAATCGACCATGTGGCGGTACGCGAGCAGAGTCACGTTGCTGCGCCAAGGAATTTGTGCAACGGTGCGTTGCACAATTGCGCGGTCGGGCCAAGCTTTCGCTGTCGGCCAATGGACTTCCGGCCAGAATTCTCGGCACCTGATCGGTTCTTCGTCATATCTCCAACTCCTCAAAGTTCTCCTTAATCGTCGCCGCCAGCGTCACCGCCTCTGAATTTAGCTCGTCCAGTTCCTCGTGAATCTCGCGCAGAGCCTCCCTGAAGTCGAAATCCTCGTCCTCCTCCTCGGGCGCGACCCCCACATAGCGGCCCGGAGTCAGACTCCAGTCGTTGGCCTCAATCTCGGCGCGATCCACCAGCTTAACCAGCCCCTCCACATCGCGTAGCTCAGCGTCCGGAAAGCGCTCAGTGAGCCAGTGGGCCTGCTGATAGAAGTAGCGCACCTGCTTGAGTTGCTCAACAGCGCGCTGACGGGCCTCGTCGGCGACCCTGCGAGCGCGGGTGACGCCGCGAGCGTCATAGAAGACGCTGGACTTAGCATCACACTCCTCCTCGCAAATCTCGATAAGTCGGGCAACGAGCTTGTACAGTTGGTCAGCTTGTCCGGCAAGGTCGCGGCTGCTCTCCGCCAGCGAGACGAGGTCGTCAACCCTTGTTTTCATCGTGCCGCTGTCAATGCTCTGCCCGACCCAAGCCTCCCACCGCGCGACGACGGCCTTTTGGAAAGCCTCCCCGTCAGCCTCAAAGTCGCGCATGGCTTTCGTCAATTTCTCGGACGCCTCGGCATGGGCACCTTCTGCATCCAGCGTATCGAGAAAAGGAACCAGCGCGTCCCGCAGGCTGTTAAGTTCGGCTAGAAAATTCGGCAGTCCCCCTTCATCCTCGGTGCCGAAACACGCCTTCCCCTCGTCGAGGACGCGAGCGCAGTAACGCGACACCAGCTCGACAAAACGCTCGCTCTCGCCCCGATAGAGCCAGACGATAGCCAGCAAATTCTGCTGCTGTTCGGGGCTGAAGTCGCAGATCTTGCGCGTCACTTGGCGATACACGTTGCGCGCGTCGATCATCAGCACCTTGTCGCGGTGCGCCTCGGGCTTGGCGCGGTTAAAAAACCACAACTCGCACGGCACAGTGCGAGTGTAGAAAAAGTTGCTGCGGATGGCGATCATCGCGTCCACATCGCCGCTCTCCACCAGCTTCCGCCGCACCTGCGCCTCACCACCACCAGCACTAGACGCCTGCGACGACATCACAAAACCAGCCCGCCCCTGCTCGTTTAAATAGCTGTAGAAATAGCTAATCCAGACGTAGTTGCCGTTGCTGACCTTGCCCTGCTTGTTGACACTAGGCAAGCCAAACGGCAAGCGCGGATCAACCTTCACCTTGTCGGCGTCAATCTCGTCTACATTGAAGGGCGGATTGGCCATGACATAGTCGGCCTGCCCCACCAGTTCGTGCGGGTCCTCGTAGTACGTGATGGCCTGCCGGATGTTACCTTCGAGGCCGTGGACGGCGAGGTTCATCTTGGCGAGGTGGATGGTGGTGGCGTTTTTCTCCAAGCCGCGAAAAGTGAGCCGCTCGGTAGGGCTTTGGCCGTGCTCCTCCACAGTGCGGGCGCTCTGCACGAACATACCACCAGAGCCGCACGCCGGGTCCAGCACAGTGCCGCGCTGCGGATCGAGCACATGGGCAATCAGCGACACCAACGACACAGGCGTAAAAAACTCCCCGCCATCGTGAGCCTTCTGATCGGCGAACTGCGTCAGGAAGTACTCGTAAATGCGCCCGAAGACATCGCCAGATACCTGCTTCAACTCGTCCGGGTTGAGCGTGCGCAGGAGCTGACCAAGGACGTCGCTTTCCAATTCCCGGTATTCGCTCTTGGGCAAGACGCCGCGCAAGCTGTCGTAGTCATTCTCAATGGACTCCATAGCCGCGATAATCGCTCCGGCCCGGTCCGCGCCGTCGGGCAAGGCGACGAGGTAGTCGAACTGCGCCTCGGGCCGCAGGAAGATGGCGCTCTGCTGGGAGAAATCCTCCTTGGTCAGCGCCCGTTTCACGCCACCGCGAGTAGGTAAGTTGGCTTCTATGTCGTCCTTGACGGCCAAATAGCGGCTGTAGGCGTGGCGCAGGAAGACCAGTCCCATCACCGGCAAAAAATACTCGTTGCTGGCGTGGCTGGAGTTGGTGCGGAGCATATCGGCCGCGCTCCAGAGGCGTCTTTCAATAGCTTCAATGTGTTCAAGTTGCGACATACTTATCCCGTAGCAAAAGAGGGCTTACATGCCCCACTCGATGATGACTTCATTATATATCTATTAGAAAAAACGCCTTAGACAGCCCCACTTCAAGCGAACAACCCTACATCCCCACCGCAAACACCTTCGCCCGCCCCATGTGCAAGCGAATGGCCACCTGCCTACCGCGCAAGGCCGACAAATCGCTGCTGCCCCGCCACGTCGCCACCTTAGCCAATTCGTCACCAACCAACACGTCCGCCTCCTCTAACCCAAAGCCCTCTATAGCCCTCACTGGCGCAGCCGGAGAAGAAGGCGGCTCGACCAGTTCGGCCTTGATCCAACCGCCTTCCTTTTGCGTCTGGAAATTGAGCGTCAGCTCGCTCCCCTCGCACTCGCGTTCAACCAACGTTACGCGCCCCTCCACCGGTGCTTCAAGAGCTACCAGCCGATCCCGCTTCCAAGTAGCCCACCGCCATTCCGCAGGGCGGCCCGGGTCGTACCGCTCTCCCCAGTCGTGCAAGTCGTACTGCCCAATGAACATCACGCCCCACGTCTCCGAGTCGAGCGGAACCACTTCCGGGAAGGCAAACACCATGCCGTACCCTTCCGGCTCGCAGGAGATGATGGGCTTGCGCTCGGGCCGGCTCCACAGCAAGCCGTCGCGGCTAGTCGCCAACTGCACATCTACAGTGGCCGTCCAGCGGTGGTACATGGCTGGGAACATCAGGTGGAAGCCGCCGTGGGGATAGCGGCAATAGCCCGCCGCGTACACGTCGTCGTCTATGGGGTCCTGCGGATCTGCGCCAAATACCGGGCGCGGCGGCGACCAATTTCCAAACTCCGCGCCCTCAGTGCGGCGCACGATGCGGCGGCGGTCCTGATGACCGCGCAAATAGGCCACGTATTGACCGGCTTCCGCGTCGTACGCGGCGATGTTGTGACTGTCGAGTCCAGTGCGGCCCACGTTCAAAAGCGGCTCCTCCAAGAAGGTCCACTGTTTGCCATCGGGCGACACCGCGCCTTTTAGCAAGCCGACGAAATACAGCGCGGCGGCCCGCTGCTCCGGCGTGTAGCCAGCCTCTTGCATGGCGCGGCGAATGGCCCACTTGCGCTCCCGCGTCATCGCAGGCACCGCCGCGCCCTCGTGATAGGTAATAGAATCGCGCGCCATGGCCTTGTAGCGAGCCTCCGGCGGGGCCACCGGATCCACAAACACGGATTGCAGCCCAAAGTCGCCAAAGCGGAAGAGCAAGTTATTGGCCGTGCTGCCGTCGTACTCTTGCAAATGCAGGGCCGGTCGCTCCCAACAAAAGCCGTCCGCGCTCTCGGCATACGCAATGAAGGGAGGTTGGTCGTCCCCAGCACCACGGGCGATGTACCACATTTTTAGCACGCCGTCATCGCAGAGCATAGCTTGCGGCGTCAGGCCGCCCGCTTCCCAAGGGTGCTCCGGCGCAATGAAGACCGGGGATTTACTCGCCTCCTGCACGGCCAAGCGCACGCCCACCGGCGGGTCTTGCACCCAAGCTTGGCCGCCTTCAATGCCGGCTTGGCCGGGCCAAACGCCATACCAATCGAGAAAGGGCTGCGGCATGGCTTAGGCCGGCCAGTTCTGGTGAGCCAAAAGACGCAAGCGGTCGGTTTCGCTCAGGTGCTGCTTGATTTCTCCTGCGAACTCCGCCAAGGTCTGCTCTACCGTGGCGTCGGACGTGTCGAGGGCGAATTTCTTGCGGATCAGCGAATCGCGGAATTCCTCCTCAAAGCGCTGCAACACGTGCTCGATGTCCTTTTCCTGCACCACCGGCCGCTCGTGCGGCTGCTCGCGCATGCGCTGGGCAATGACTTCGGGCCGCGCTCGCAGCAGTACGAGTACTGTGTCGGGTGCGTGCTGCATGACCTCCTCGTCGAAGGAACGAGCCAGTGCGGCGCGGTCGCCGTACTCGCCTCGGCCCCCGTAGCCGTAGTACAGGGGCGCGTACACAGCCTCCTCAAGGTGGAAACCCACCAAGTTGTGGTCCGGGTCGCTGTAAAAGGCGGAATGAAAGTGGTAGTTCATCATGTAGCGCTGGAACATCTCCTTCAGCCGTGGACTGAGAGCCAGCAGTTGCTCCTGCTCCTCTACGGGGAACTCATTGCACGGCAGGCTGAAGTGGTCGTGAAAGGTGCGCGACGAGCCAAAGGTGCGCTCAATCCAACCGACGATGGCGTTGGCCAAGGTCGTCTTGCCAGCGTATTCGCAACCTACGAGAATCAGTTTCATATTCCGTTCTCCCGCGCCTGAACGGCGCAAATCGAGGTCGTGGTTTCGCGTGATAATGCCATAATATAGCGCCAAGAACGGGTCAGTCCTAAAGGCGTTAGCCCTCAGCATGCGGCAGATCAAGCACTAACTCTTTGCCCGCTTTGAACAAATCGTGCAGATGCACATAGCGGAACAGCGAGCTTCTGCCCGTCAGGTGGAGATTCTCAAAGGTCTGGAAGTAGGCAATGAGGCGTTCTACATGCTCGGCCAATCCCACTTCGAGCACGGGATAGGCAAAGGGCAATTTGTAGGTTGCAAAGCATACGACTTCGCCTTCCGCAATCGGCTTTACGCGTTGCAACGCCTCCCATACAGCGCGGCGCAACGCCTCTGACGACATATCCCACACAGCATCTTCGCGAAAACAAGGCAGTTCGAGCACAATAGCTGTTTGGCCCTCGGGTGCCATGTGGCGGCTGCGATTTTTGGGTTCATACAGGCGCGTAAACGGAAACTCTGCGCCGGGGAAGTAAAGCGAGGCATTGGGCGAAAAAGAGGGCCGATCCAAACCGAACACGCAAAGAATCAGATTGCGGTATTTAACCGCATTGGCCGCGGCCAGCAACTCTGGGGGCGGCGGGGGATCCAGCATTTTCACCGAAAGGGACAACGGCAGCGTATTGACGACCGTGGACACCTCCACTTCCGCGTCATCGTTCAGAACGACGCGGTCCAATCGCCCACCTGAATGCACCAGCCGACTCACCCGACTGTTGATTCGAATCCGCTTGCTGCCGATAAATTCGCTCATCTTATCGACGATCATGCCAAACCCGTACTTGGGGTACAGGAAAGAGCCGTCCAAATGGCCCGGACGACTGGCCTTGCCCAATAGAACCTCCCGCACAAAACTGGCCAGATCCAGACCTTTCATCCGCCCTCCCGATACATCCGTGGAAAGTTGGTGCGGATCGGTCCCCCACAATTTTCTCGAATAGTTAAGCAAAAAAAGGTTGGCCAGCGTCTGGCCGTACTGATTCAGGGCGAATTCCCCAAAACTTGCCGCTGGCTTGCGGCGTTTTACGCGCAGATTCTCGGCGGCGATTTGCAACAGGGTTTTGCCATCGAGTCGTTTGACCAAATTGCCCATTTGCAGGGGGAAGCTGAAAAACTCGTCTTGAAAAAATATCTCGCTCGGCGCGGCGACGTCGGAAAGCTCGTCGCCCAAAAGCCCCTTGATCTCGCAGGTGACTTCCGGGTCTTTGTCGTGCAGACGATGGGCACCAGTATCAAACAGAAACTCACCCAAACGCAACGTGCGGCAATTGCCCCCCGGCTGAGTACCAGCTTCAAAAAGCACAAAGTCCAAGCCGCGCTTTTTGGCGTAATAGCCAGCAGCCAAACCCGCCGGGCCGCCACCCAAAATGTGTATGTCGGCATCGAGTGTTTTCAATTCAAACATGCAGGTGAATTAATACTCGTACACTGTGAGTTCCGACCACATGCGATTGACATACGGGTTGTGGTAAAACGTCTTGGTCGCCTTCGGCATTCGATCTTGCAATGGGCTGCCGATGACCACTAACTCGGCTGTGTCGTCGAGCGCGTCGAGCGCGTGCAAATCGCCCTGGTCCCTAATGGGTATATAGACGGCCCGGAGCGTCTGGGAGGCCAGATAGTATTTGATCAGAGGCACCGATGCAATGTGTAAGGTATCGCTTTCTTTTGTCGCGAGGTATTGGTGTATCTGGGCGATGGCCGTAAGCTCTTTGTGCTGGACGACTAAATGCAAGGTCACATAGCCATAGCCCAAAAAAAAGGCGATTAAAACCAAGCGAAAAAACCGATGGCCGTGGGTGGCGATCTGAGCACCGACAAAAGCTAGGATGAGCGCCAAAAAGGGCACTAGCGGCAAGACGTGCCGGCTTTTGTGTACCACATTTTGAAAGAGAAAAATCCAGCCCAGATAGAGGACGCAACCTATAAACGGCGCACTCAGCAACACCGAGCGGTTCACCCGCTGCACCACGGCGCGCCAATTAGCCACCAGAATACCGAGCAGCGCGACGGTAGTACAGGCCGTCACTACATGGCGTCTCTCCCAATAGAGTCCAAAACCATCGGCCCATATGCTCTCGAACAGTCCAAACGATCGCAAGGCAAAATCGGGCTCAGTGGCAACCGTGCCGCCAAAGTCGGCGAAGTGGCCCTGCGTCTGCGTCTGCGCTGCCTTTGTCAACTCAGTCCAGCCGGTAATCGCAATCAAGGGAATCAGCCAGACGGCTACGCCAGCCGCACCAGCAGCGACGAATTGCAATCGCGGCCCTCGTTCCTTCAACCTCAACAACAGAGACACCAACAACATGGGTGCATAAGAAAGGCGCACTCCGAGCGAGATCCCCGCGATAAAAAATCCCAATCCCGCTTTGCCCGACTCTTGCTTGGCGGCAAAATAGCAACAAGCCAAAACGCCGGCGACGCCCATGGCATCGGGCATATAGCGATTGCTCATCAGCCACAGCAGCGGATTGAAGAATAGCAGAAAGACGGCGATCAGGCCCAAGGGCGTGGTGATTTTAATCTGAGCGATGCCGAGCGCGAAATAGATTATGCCAAAAGTCGCTACGCCGCCCAGCACTGCAAACGCCACGGCATAGCGGTCGGTTAGCGCGTACACCGCCTTGGCGAAAAAGCAAAAGACCGGATAGGCTGGGAAGTGAGGTTGTAATTTGGTTACATCGTAATCGACCACCCCCAAGGCAAAGCGCAAACTGTCTAGGTCTTCTATATAGTACACGGCGCTCATAAGCCGCGATCCCAGACAAAGGATCAGTACCACACCCCATACCTTGCGCTCAGTCACGCTTCGCTCCTATCTGCCATGACGAAATCTAGTGACTACTCCGCTGGCTAAAGCGCGGCGGCTTCTTGGGCTTGGCCCTGAGATTGTAGTCCCAATCTCAAGATATTGCGTGCGGCGTTTTCGTCTCGGTCCAAGACCAGCCCACAGCAGGGACAGTCATGGCGACGCATAGATAGTGCCTTGCGA
>JAJDVZ010000019.1:0-123000 GCA_022825835.1 Candidatus Latescibacterota bacterium | reverse complement strand
CTGACGCTGGGTCACTTGCCCCAACCCAGCCGGATTGGCAAACACCGCATCGGCGTTGTCGGCCACCGCCACAAAGCTGTTGCCCAACCCCTGCGCGCGCGCACCCGAACCGACATTCTGAATGTTGACTACCCCCTCGCTTGATTGGGCGACGAACAGCACGCCTACTAAAACACTAAGCATTTTCAGAGATTTCATAATGTAACTCCTCCTTGGTGTTCTCGATTAAAGGCTAGTTTGCCTTAGCGACTTTAGGAACGACCGTACCGTCTTTGTAGATCTTGCCGATATCTCGGACGAATTTATAGGAAATATTGGTGGTCTCCACCGGCTCATTGCGAAAGTCAAATCTCAGGACTACATCGAGTATTTGGACTTCGATATCACTCACGTCGGGGTGGAGCACGGGAAAAATGACGAAGCCCTCCGCCTCTTGACCGCTGAATATCTCCTCGTCTTTGAGCATCGTCCGCCGCAGCAAGTCGCGGCGCTCTTGATAGCGAGCATATTCGTTGCCCCTATAGCCTATGGCATAGGCGCGATAATACGTGTCGAGTTGCTCAAAGTTGAGGCTCCAATATTCGCGCTTATTGCTCGCTTTGACAACGATTTTGCTCGGATCAATCTTGACTTTAGGGTAGGCATAATTCTTAACGCCGAGGCGGAAGACAGTGAAGCGCTGCTTTTCTTCGTCGGTCCCCCAAAATACCGTATTGCCAAAGGTATAGGGGTTTGTGGACTTAGGACCCGCTTGGGAATTGTTGAAAAACTGGCGGTTTAACTCCTCGTCAGTCATCGGCTTGAGCCGCACTTCAAAGCGATCCTGTGCAAAGGTCAGCGTCCCGTCATCTGCCACACTGATAGACGAGGCCTGATCTTGGCCGGGCTGCAATGGCCCCGTGTAATAGCTATACCCACAGCCCAACACACTCGAGCCGATAATCAAGGCCAAGGATAATACTCGCGTAAAATCCATCATTCTGACACTCCTCGGTGGTATCGCTCTGTGTATAAAGAGGCTTTTAAGCGCCCCCAACATATCGACTCCACGACCGTAAATGTACCCTCTAGCGGCATCAGGATCAAGTCAGCAAAGCGATCGGAAAAGCGATACGAATTGTGTTGGCCCGAAAGCGACCACTTAGCATCAAAAAGCACTGAATGCACGTCAAAATCGTTGAACTCTACGTTAAAACCAAGGATTTCATTTTCCCGCAAGATATGCTTTTCGCTTTGAAAGGCCGCATTAATATTGACGCGGTCAAAAGGCACAAGCATAACTTCATAGTTTGTCATTCCCTCTCCTCCCAAGACACCTATAAACTCGACCGCCGCCTCGGTATAAGGACCATCGGATAGCGCGTACCAAGCAGCGGCAGAAAAATTGACGAAAAAATCCTCGTCGGGCGGCGGGCCAGCCAAAACGAAGTGGTTGGCTTCAACTCCATTGCGCTGTATCCGTTCTTCGTGATTCAACTCAGTGAAATTGGCGAATTGTCCACCTGAGTGATCCGCGTCAATAAATAATTCCATCGCATCATCTTCCCAGAGTACCGTAGTACTACCGGGGGGACGATCAATCTGGTGTATATCATCGCGAACCTGAGCGGCGATGTAGAGCCTGTTTTCCGCTTTATTCCACCCTACTATGAGACGAACGGCAAAATCGTCCGAATCGCTCGCCTCAACTTCTGGATTAATCAGGTCGTGAAATTGACCCGTTAATATGACGTAAGAGTCTCCTACAACTTCCCAATCTTTCAAATCGCCGTCAATGACGGGAACTAAATGATCGGGAAATTGAAAGGCTCTATAGGCCACTCCTTCGGGATAATGACCCAAAACCGGCTTAGCCGAGCCTAATGCTATCTGTAGCACTAGCGCTAAAAAAACAAACGCGACCACAGCACCTCGACCAACAACCTTTTTATTTGTTTTTGGACATCTTTCAATAATATAGGGCTGTATGATAATCAATGGCCTAAGACGTGTCAAGATATATTAGAGGCAGCCGTAGAAACAATAGGTTTATAACGGGTAAGCCTGATAAATAACAGTGAGTTAGGGCTATTTAATCCCCGTATAAATCGTTGCAAATAACTTCATTTGTACCTCAAACTTAGTGATTATCTTAGCGATTGACGACAAAATCCCCTCTTTTTTGCGCTCGTCGAGCCCCATCTGACTATCTTGAGATGTCCACCAAGATACTGTATAATAGAATCTGATTCCCTTACACTTTTGAAAAAGGACTGCTGCCCATAATTTAGGGTCCTCTTTTAACCGCCAAGATCAAAGGAGGGCCTTATGAGCAGCAGCGAACAGGTATATAACCGATTGGTGAGCAGGTTGCAAGCACTGGTGCCGGTATCCAATCGCAAACAGTTGGTTAACTGGGCTTGGATCGCAGTGGCTATCTTCCAAGCCAAGTCGGTAGCCTTGAGTCAGATTGCCGTTTTCCTGCCGGGTTGTGCCCGCGCCGAGTCGCGGATAACGCGGCTTCGTCGTTGGCTGTCGAATCGGCAGCGTTCGGTGTGGGCTTTGTATCGCCCGCTGCTTGTGCAGGTGTTGGCTCCGTTTGCCGGGCAAGCGGTGGACGTAGTCTTGGATGGGACGTTGGTATTCGGTGATCGGATGCAGATTTTTCGCTTGTCGTTGGTGCATAAGAATCGCGCTATTCCGCTGGTGTGGAAAGTGATTCCAGGCAAGGGGAACACGCGGGTATCCCAGTTGGAAGGGATGTTGCGCCAAGCCGCTGAGGTGCTTAACGAGTCGGTGGACTCGGTGCGGTTGTTAGCCGACCGGGGCTTCCGCGATCACCAGTGGGCGACCTTATGTCTAAGCTTGGGCTGGCATTATGTCCTTCGGCTGCCGGTCAATACCTGGGTGCATTTGCCCCAAGGGTGGACCGGACGCATCAATCAGTTGGCCATGCCGGTAGGACAACGGCGCTATTACCGGCAGGTAGCCCTGACGAAAAAAGCCACGCTAACGTGTGCGCTGTCGGTGGGCTGGACCCAACCGACGGCCAAGCAACCCGCCGAATTAATCGCCGTCATCTCCGATCAGCCCGCCGGCCGGAGCCGACTGCGGGCGTATGAAAAGCGCATGCTGATTGAGCAAAGCTTCAAAGAGGATAAATCCGGTGGCTTCGATCTGGATCATACCCGGTTACTTGATCCCCAACGCCTTGAACGCCTCCTGCTGGCGGTCGCGCTAGCCACCCTATGGGCGCATGAGTTGGGCGAATATGTCCTGCGCGGAGGCCGGCTGCGCCGACAAGTCATTGATGCGGGCACGCAACGGGAACTGAGCATCTTTCAACTCGGCCGGAGATGGCTCAAACGCTGGATCGCGCTCCAACTGAATCGCTTGCCCCCCTTCAAGGCGCGCTTGTCGCCCAAAGGAATCAGAACCGTGAAAAACAAAACAGCCTAAAAAAAGTAAAAGTGTAAGGGAATCAGTAATAGAATAACAAAATGTCCAAAATACGTAATTAGACCGACCGATGGAACTGGATTGGAATACACGACTGCCATCGGCACTCTTGTCCTACTCGTTGCAGGTAGCCAAGGGCTTACATTCTTGCGCGGAGGTATTCGATGCTCAGGTTATTGGTAGCGGTGCTCGGTGCCGCGTTTATGCTCGGCAACAGCTATGCCGAAATCAAGCGGTGGCGGATAGGCGATGATATACATCCTTGGACTCTGCGGCCGGTCACTGGTCGCCTCGACCTTGGTCGCAGTTGGGCGGTCGAGCTTATCGCCGATGACGATGGCGACGGACTCATCGACGAAGACCCCGTCGAGCTAGTCGATAACGATGACGACGGCCAAATCAACGAAGACCCCATTGATCCGCAAGTCGACAATGATGGCGATGGCCAGATCAATGAAGACCTAGACAACAACCTTGACGACGACGGCGATGGACTCATCGACGAAGACCCACTCGAACAGATCGACAACGACGGCGATGGACTCATTGACGAAGACGGTCCCGACCCACAGATCGACAACGACGGCGATGGTTTGCTCAACGAGGACGGGATATATACTCATTACGATGACGACTGGGATGGACTGCTCAACGAGGACCCGATTAATACTCTCGACGACGATGACGACGGACTCATTGACGAAGATCCACCGTTGCCCGAACACGGCCAAGGCGTCACTACCTGGCTGCGGCCAGTGCGTCTCGACAGCCTGCGCAACCTCGCCTACTTGCTCAACCAGCGCTTCAAGGCCGGCGAATTCGGCGGGGTCATCCCCGGCAAGGAGACTCAGCGTCCCTTTATGGTGGTGCCAAGCGAATATGGCTTCCGACGCGAGGTCGCCGACCCCATCTCGGCCGACTACTGGGCGGTCGCGGGGGTAATAGATCGCAAAGAGGCCGAAAAGGCCGTCGATGGCAACTTGAAGACAGACTTCACTTCCACCAAGTATGGTCGCGGTGGGATTGCCGTCAATCTGATGGGCTACTACTATATCAACCGCATCGTCTTCCGCCCGCAGCCAACCTTGCCCGGCGGCACCATCGCCAACTACTATGTACGCTACGGCAACCAGACCTCCATTAACAGAGATGCTGAGGCCATCCGAGCGAACCGGACGCTGGTCCAGACCGTCCGGGGCCAATTCAACCCAGTGATCAAAGACCTCCGATTCGACCCACCCTTTATCGCTGGCCGTATCGACGTGTACTCTATTGATCCCGAGGGAAAACTTAGCCAGACCGCCGAAATCGGACACTTCGGCGACGGCTATGCCATCGATGGCCAGTACACCTCGGCCATCATCGATGTGGGAACACCTACTCCGCGTATCCGTCGCTACGACCGCGAGATTGAGCAGTTTGCTGCCTCGGATCGCACTGGTTATGAAGACCAGTTTCCCCTCGATGTTGCCGGCGGCCAAGTCAACTGGGGCAAGGTGCGCTGGCGCGGGAACCGCGACGGCCGCAGCGGAGATGTCCGCATCCAGTTCCGCGTTGGCAACACCCCCGACACCCATATATATGCCCGCCGCTTAGGTCCGGGCCTCTCCGATACCAAAGACGAAAATGGCGCACCTCTAGATCTTTTCTCCTGGGCTAAGCTTCCCGAAGGCCGCGTCCCCGAGCGCGAGCTCCAGTACAATGAGCTTGGCGTTGATCTAGGCGACGACGGCCTTCTAGGCTGGAGCTTCTGGTCGGCACCTTTCAAGCTCGAAGATGCCCTCATTGACGAGAGCCTGCCCGAATCTGAATGGCAAAACGTCGGCGTTCAGCTACCCATGCCCGGAGGGACGCGCTATATCCAGTTTCGTATCTTCTTTGACTCTACCCAACACAGCGCAGCCCTATTGGACTTCATCGAGTTTGACTACGACGCGCCGCTGGTCTCGGGTGGGATTGTCGCCGAAATTTTCCCCCCATTCGTCACCTTGGCCGAAGAGACGATTTTCCGCTACTTTGTCCGCCCGTTTTTCAAAACGGGCGAGGTTACCTCTTTCAACCGGATCGAGATCGCCGTGCCTAGCGCGGACACACACATCGACGCTTTGCGTTTCGACGGCCAAGACTGGGTCGAAATCGCCGCTGGCACGGACGCCAATTCTCTACGCGATGTTCATCCCATCCGCCTCGCCCCGGCAGAAGGTCGCTCCGACAGCCTAGGGCAATTCGCTCAGAGCCTGACCTCCGACCCGCTCACCGGCTCGTCTAAGCTACACATCAAGTTGCCCGCAATGGGCGCGCAGCATTTCCATCTTGGCCAGAACATCGAAATCGTCTTTCGTTCCAAGCTCTTCCGCGGCTCTGAAGAGTTCACTAGTACGGTGTGGAACGACCAGATCGGCCATGACGTCGAATTTATCCCCCAACCGACTGAAGATGGAGACGCCACCCCCGATATAGCCACCAACATCCGCCTCGTGGTCGCCGACGAGATCAATCGACTCATCGAAGCCCCCCATCTCATTCCCAACCCCTTTACCCCCAACGGCGATGGCATCAACGACGAGGTGACCTTTTCCTTCAATCTCGTCCGTCTCTTAGAGCCGATCAATGTTCAAGTCAACATCTACGACCTATCCGGCCGTCCCATCGCCCAGATACATACCGGCGGCTCAAACGCAAGCAACGTCCAAGTTAAGTGGGACGGTCGGGAAAGCCATGGCCAATTAGCACCACCGGGGATCTATCTCTACCGGCTCGTCGCTGATTCGGATGTTACATCCACGGCATATACGGGAGCCCTATCGCTGGTCTATTAACCAAAAAACGCGACGTTGCCCGATCCTTCGGAACTGGGCAACGTCGCGCCGTAAAACGCTTGCAGAATTTCCCTTCCTCGTCACCATTCTAACGTCATGGCGCACAGCACCCGTTTCTTTTTGGGAGCGCTCCTACTAGCCGCTCTTGCACTGCGGCTAGGCTATCTATGGGAACATCGCGCCAGCCCCTTCTTCGACGCGCCCATAGTTGACGCCCAGACCTTTCTCAAGCAGGCCCTTGCCAGCGACCCATTCTGGGGAGGAGACGAACCGTACTGGCAGCCCCCCCTCTACATCTACCTGCTGACGTTCGTTTGCTGGCTCCTACCGACCTCGTACTTCGTCGGCATCCGGCTCATACACGTGGGCCTCGGCGTCCTCTCCTGCCTATTGGTGTACGCATTGGCCCGGCACGCCTTTGGCGAACAGGTCGGTCGCATCGCCGGCATCATGGCGGCCTTGTGCGGCTCCTTTCTCTACTTTGAGGGCGAGCTATTGGCCGTGCCAGTGGAAGTCTTCCTCAACCTCCTGCTCCTATACGGCCTGTTGATCGCATGGAGACGCGATCGCGGGCGCTATTGGGTGCTAACCGGCCTCATCGCGGGCCTTGCGGCCCTCACTCGCCCCACTATCTTGCTCTTTATCGCGGCCTTTTGCGCCTGGGTACTGTGGCATCGGCGCACATCTGCCTACCGTTCCCTGTTCTTTTTTATCGTCCCCATAGCCTTGGTTATCCTGCCCGTTACCTATCGCAACTGGACTATTGAGTCGGACCTCGTCTTTATCTCCTCCAATGCCGGGGTTAATTTCTACATTGGCAACAACGCCGACTACGAGCGTACGGTCTCGCTGCGTCCGGGTATGCAGTGGGAAACCATGATCGCCGAGGCGGAAAACTCTGGGCATAAGACCGCAGCCGCCCAATCGGCCTTTTTCTTTGGCAAAGCCCTCAATTACATAACCACGCAGCCTCTCGATTATCTCGGTCTGCTCGGCAAAAAGGTATTCCACTTTTGGAGCGGCCCAGAGACCAAGCGCAATCAAGACATATACTACGCCCGCCAACACTCGCGGATTTTGAGTCTCTTGCTCTGGGATTGGCACGTGTCGATCCCCTTCGGCCTTATCGGCCCCCTGAGTTTACTTGGCTTGGGGCTGAGTATGAGGGGAAAGTGGACGCCACCGATTGCCTTGCTGCGACTCTACGCTCTAGTATACATGGCCTCGGTCGTACTCTTCTTTCCGGTAGCTCGCTACCGCATGCCAGTCGTGCCGGTGCTGATCGCTTTTGCTGCTTTTGCCACTTTTCAGTTCTATCTAGGCGTGCGCCGCAGAGCCTATATCCGCACTACAGTGCTTGCCCTACCCCTCGGGGGCCTATTGGTCCTGTGCAATCTTGCCGAAGCCGCGCCAACTGAAAAAGACGCTCAGCTCTACTTCGACCTCGGCGAGGTGCATCTGCGCAAGCAAGACTACGCCCTGTCTGCGCGTTACTCGCGCCGAGCACTGGAATTGGACCCAGAGTACAATTACGCCCGCCACAATCTAGCCGCGGCGTACTTTCACCAAGAGCGCTATGAGAAAAGCGAACGCGAGGCCCTCCAGACTCTAGCGGAAAATCCCCGGCGCACCGACACTCGCGTCCTCCTAGGCCGGATTTACCTAGTGACCAATAAGCCACAGCAGGCCGAAGTATATCTGCGCCGCGCCCTCGAACGCGATCCAGAGTCCGGCATGGCCCACTACTACTACGGCCGCCTGCTCTATCGCCAAGGACAATACGCCACGGCCGCAACTCACTTACAGAGGGCGCTTGCTTGGCAGCCACGGGATTTCTGGCTGCACTACGAACTGGGGAGGGCCTTACAGCAGGCCGGGCAAGCCGAGGCGGCACTAGGCCGGTACCACCAAGCCCTATCTCTCGCAAGACGGCCCGAGGCCCTAAACGCCATCGGTGCCCTGCACCTGCTCGCTGGGCGCACTCAAGCGGCGCGAACGCATTTTCTTCAAGCTCTAGAACTGGCTCCAGACAACCCAGACGTCCACGTCAACCTCGCGCTTATCGAACTCGAAAATGGAAACCACGCCGCGGCCATTGACCGGCTGCGCCAAGTGCTAGCGAGAGGTCCCTCCGCCCACGCGCAACGTCTGCTCGACGAAGCCTATCGCCGCCTCAAATCGCCATAGGAGGTTCCTTGTCTAGCCACCTCCAAGCTCTTTTACTTCTTTCTTGCGCGGCACCCGTCTTCAGTACTGAGCCACTCTTTATTGAAATTACTTGGCCAGGTGGCGAGTGTCAGGTTTTTCGCGCCGTGCTGGCCGACCACCACTACGTCATTCACCGAGGCGTCAATCGCCTCATACCGGAGTAGAACTATGCGCTTTGTTCTATTTTTTTTGGTCTTATGTACCGCCTGTACCCGCGACACACCCGATCCACCCCAAGCTCCCGCCCCGCCCACCGACTCGGCGGCCCAGACCTTTGCCACCGGTCGAGCACTCCAAGCCCGCGGCCTCTTTTCCGAAGCCGAGCATGCCTATCGTCAGGCACTGCAACAAGCCCCAGACAACCCCCAATACCATTACTATCTCGGCGTTGTATTGCACGCCCAGAGTCGTTTTGCCGAAGCGCAGACTCAGTTTGAGAAAGCACTTGAACTAAAACCCGACTACGCTGGTCCGCGCATCGCCTTGGGCAAAATGTTCTATGATGTACACGGCAAAGTAGAGGAAGCTCGCCAACTCCTCACCGAGGCACTGAAACTAGCCCCCAACGCGGTTGAAGCACGCTACATACTAGGCGTTATCCACCAGCGCGAAGGCCAGCTACAAGAGGCCCGCGAAATTTTCGCCGCCATCGTCACTGCCGACTCCACCCACCTCCAAGCTCGACTACAGCTAGGTCAAGTGAACCTAAAGTTAGGCAACTACCAAGAAGCCGAGCGCCAACTGCGCCAAGTCGCACACCTCAGTCCGCACGAACCGACCGCATTCCTCGGAATCGGGCAGGCCCTGTTGCGCATGGGCCGCGCCGCAGAGGGGCAACGCGCCCTTGAGCGCGCGCGCATCTTGGACGAACAAAATGCCCAACTCAAACCCCATCAAGATGCGCTGCGCCAGCACCCTGACCAACCCCAAGCCCACTCCAATCTCGCCGCCCTCTACAGTCGCTTTGGGCGTCTCAAACTGGCCGTCGAGCACTATCGCCAGTCCATACTCATCGACTCGACCTATGGCTTGGGGTACCAAGGATTGGGCACGCTGCTCCAGCGCCGAGGCAAGGACGATTTAGCGGTGCGCTATTACCTCGAAGCATTGAGCCACGACTCAACTTTAGCCGAAAGTCACAATAATCTGGGCCTAATCCTTCACAAGCAAGGCCAACTAGAAAAGGCCCTCAGACAATACGAGCGGGCCGTGCGGTTCGCCCCATCTACGGGTTTTTACTACTCCAATCTCGGCAATGTGTTCCTCGAAATGGATCAACTGGACCAAGCGCAGGCGGCTGTCGAGCGGGCTATCGAAATAGACGCAAAGCTCTATAGTGCCCACATATTGCTCGGCGATATTCACGCCCGCCGCGGCGAGTTCACACGGGCCATTGTGCTCTGGGAAAACGTTCCGTCCGGTGGGGCGGCCAGTGAATCTTTACAGACCAAAATCGCCGAGGCCCGACAGCAGCTAGCCGCGCAAGAGAACGCGCCGCGATGAGCTTGGCTGTCTTGCTCGCCGCACTGTGGGCGATGTTGAGTGGTTGCGGTGTAGATTCTGGCCCGCAAGAAGAAGGCGATTACTTGGTGCAGGCCGGGCGAGAATTTGCTGAAGAACACCGCTACGTCGAAGCACGCCGTGCTTTTGAAAAAGCGTTAGCCATAGACTCGCTCAACGCCGCAGCGCACTGTGCATTGGGCGACCTTGACGCTCGGCTCGGGCACCTAGAGCGGGCCGTCCAAGCCTACGAAGCCGCGCTCGCAGCCGACTCCACCTATCGTCGCGCCCGGCACAACCTAGCTGTAATCGAGGCGGACCGGGGCCATCTGCCGCTGGCTATCGAGTTGCTCGAACACATTCCGACCTACGTCCCCGCCCTCCGCACCCTACCTCTCTTCTACGCCAAACAGGGGCGCTATGATCTGGCCGAAAAAGGACTGCACACGGCACTAGCGATGGGCGGGGAAGACCTTGACGTGCGGCAGCAGCTCGGTCGGCTCTATTTGCGTCAAGGACGCTATGACGAGGCCCGAGCCGCCCTCGCCCTCGCCCAAGACTCAACCCAAGCCGAAAACCACCGTCTGTTAGGCTTGCTGCACCTAGCCGAGCGGCGTTACCCAGAGGCGTTGGCGACCTTTCACCATGCGCTCGCGCTCGACCCGCACTTAATCGAGGCACACTACAACCTTTCTTCGGCACTTTTGGCACTGGGGCAGCCAACTCAAGCGCAGGCGGCACTGGCGCGTTTTGAAGCCCTCGCCACTCACGCCGCTCAAGTCGCGCACCTGCGCCGCCAGCTCGACGCCAATCCCGACCACCACGAGACTCGCTTGCAGCTAGCCCATCACTATCGGCAACTCGGTCGAAACGACGACGCCCTCACTCACTATCGGGCTGTACTATTGGCCGACCCGAACGACTTAGAGGCGCTAATTTTGCTAAGCGGTCTTTTGTCGGCGCACGGGAAAGACCAAGAAGTGCTTGAACTATGCCGCCGAGGCATCTCTCAGCACCCCGAGGATGTACGCACCAGCAAGCTCCATTTCACCCGTGGCTATGTATATATGCGGCGCAACCAGTACCAAGAGGCCCGCACAGCCTTTGAGCACGCACTGGCACTAGATTCTTCCTCGGCTACAGCTTGGAATAACCTCGCTCATGTCCAGCTAAGTTTGGGATATGAAGCGGCGGCCCAACAGGCACTAGAATCGGCCATTGCCGCCGATTCAACCTTGGCCGATGCCCACTACAATCTCGGCAGCCTCTTCTTGCAAAAGGGACAGCTAGACCGGGCGCAACGGGCCTATCAGGCAGCCATTGCCGCCGACTCAACCTTTGCGCGAACTTATTACGCGCTGGCAACCGTGTACCAAGCCCAAGGTGCGATCTCGGAGGCACGCCGTTGCTACCAAACCTTTATCGACAAGTGGCAAGGCGACCCAGACTTTTTGCGTCAAGTCCGCGAGCGGCTCGCCCAACTGCCGAGCCCCTGATATGTCCATGCTAGTTTTTCTCATCTGCTTGCTCTGTCTGGCCTGTAGCGCCACCGAAGAGACCGAGCCACCTACACCATTGCAGCACGTCGCACCCGCATTTTCGTCTCTCCACTTTGTCGAAGTTGCGTCTGCTGTCGGCCTAACATGGCAGCACGAAAACGGCCGCAGCCCTCAGCGCTACTTTCCCGAAACTATGGGCGGCGGGGGTGCTTTCTTCGACTACGACGGCGATGGCGATTTAGATGTTTACGCCGTAAACGGCGCTTTTATCGCCGCCGATCCACGCGATGCGGTCCCTGTCAATAGTCTTTTTCGCAACGACGGCCACCGCTTTGTCTCAGTCGCAGCCGGGGTCGCCCACTCAGGTGTCGGCATGGGGGTTGCCGCGGCCGACTACGACAGCGATGGCGACCTCGACCTCTACCTGACCAACTTTGGCCCCAACGCACTCTTTCGCAACGACGACGGACATTTTGCCGAGATCGGACGACAGACAGGCGTCGCCGATGTGCGCTGGGGCACGAGTTGCGCCTTTGCCGATTACGACCGCGACGGCGATCTCGACCTCTATGTCGCCAATTACGTGGCCTACGATCCGGCCGCGGCTCGCGCCGATCAAGTGCCTTATATGGCCGGCTACGCAAGCTATGGCGGTCAAGCACCTGTCGGCTATCCGCATCCAGATAACTTCCAAGGCCAAGCTGATCTGCTCTACCGCAACGACGGCATGGGGCACTTTGTCGATGTCTCGGCAGAGGCCGGCATCGCCGATGCGAGCGGCAAGGGGCTGGGGGTGGTTTTTGGCGACTACGACAGCGACGGTTGGCCCGACATTTACGTGGCTAACGACGCCGTGCGAAATTTCCTCTACCACAACAACCAAGACGGGACCTTTGCCGAAAGAGCCGGACTGATGGGAGTAGCTTATGGCCAAGACGGGCAGATGGAAGCAGGCATGGGGGTAGATTGGGGCGACTACAACGGCGACGGCATGCTCGATTTAACGGTGACCAACTTCCAAGCCGAGCCTAACTCGCTCTATCGAGGCGAAGGCAACTTCTTCTCGGTTGCGACCTTTGCCGCCGGAGTGGGCTTGCCGTCGCTGCCCCTTCTCGGTTTTGGCACCCAGTTTTTCGACCCCGACCTCGACGGCGATCTCGACCTGTTTGCCGCCAACGGCCACGTCCTCGACAATGTCCGCGACATCGACCAATCCACCAGCTATGGGCAGCGCAATTTGCTCTTCCGCAATGACGGCGGTCGCTTCGCCGAGGTTTCCGCGACAGCCGGCCCCGGCTTCTCCCTAGAGCGCGTCAGCCGCGGCAGTGCCTCCGGCGACTACGACGGCGACGGCGATCCCGATTTACTAGTTTTTAATTCAGGTCAACCGCTCAGCTTGCTGCGCAACGACCACGGCGACGGCAACCACTGGATCACCATCCAGCTAGCGGGAGTCAACGGCAATCCAAACGGCATCGGTGCCCGGCTGACCGCAACCAGCGGCGACTTGGTCCAGACTAGGGAACTGCGTGGTAGCCGCTCGTACCTATCGCAGAGCCAACTCCGCATCTGTTTGGGACTGGGCAAACGGCCGCAACTTGACGCGTTAGAAGTGCGCTGGCCTTCGGGCCGCGTGGAGCAATTCGGCCCCTTTGCAGCCAACCAAGCCATCGCCCTTGTCGAAGGCGAGGGCATCAGCGCGGCTTCTGACTCGCCCTGATCTGCTCGACGAGGGCACGACCGAAAGCCTCTTGGCCCTGTTCAGCGGCTATTTCTACCGCATATCGCTCAACGTCGGCTAAGCGGCCCGCAATCATCAACTCGGCGACGATCAGCTCTAGTAAGTCCGTTGTGAACGTCTTGCGGATGTTTGCGTCTTGCACAGCCTGCTCTAGCGCTGCCAATGCCTTGCCATGCTCTCCGAGCAAATGGTAGGCATAGCCGCGAATAAAGTCCTGTAACCCCAGAGAAAAGTCTGGAGCCTCGCTTAAGAAGCGCAAGCGGTCTAGCAGGGCGTGGAGCGCGGAGTGCTCGACCGGTCCAATAGAATCTCCCGCGAGTTGTCCGCAACGGACATAGCGTAGCGTGCTCCACAAATCGCCCCATATCGTATAAGGCTCCTCCAAACGGGCCGCGAGATAATAGGCTCGCGCACGTTCGTACTCCTGAGCGGCGTAACAAGCGTCCGCGACATTCAGCGCCAATAGCTCCGGCCCCGCTCCCGTTTGCCATCGCTCAACTCCGCTCTGCTCTCCAGCACTCAGTTCGTCCCACAGGGCCTCAGCCTGCCGGCGCAAGGTCTGTACCTGCCCCTCGTTTCCCTCATCCAAAGGAGGTGAAGCCAAGAGTACGGCCATGGCCCGTAGCACGGCTAGCCGCTCAACGGGCAAGTCGCCGAGCCTGCGACGGTATTCACCGGCAGCCGCCAACCGATCCGCAGTTCCGAGTGCGACCTTCCAAGGGACTGGTGCTCCTTCCAGTGCAGCGACAATGGACCGGGCCAAAAGCACTTGGCCAGCCGTCGTCGGATGCAAGTGATCGGCCATCAGTTCCCAACCCACACCTGCCTCCGGGCTGTGAGCGAGGAAGCGCGCCTCAACATCGGCTAGCAGCACTCCTTCTTCCTCCGCGACTCGGCGCACGACCTCGTTTAGAGTTGCCGTCGCCCGCCAAGGCCGCGGATCCAACTCGCGTGCCTGTACATAAGTCGCTCGCGCCTCAGCGCCACGGCCCAACTGCTCTAAGTGATAACCGCGTAAGAAGTGCAAATAGGCGTCGTCCGCATAGAGCGCCTCGGCCTGTGCTAAGGCCGCCAGCGCTGTCGGCGACGCTTGCTCCCTATCGCTCTGCGCCAAAAAATCCACATAGAGCGCGAGCTCCTCATCCGGCAAAGGCGGCTCAATGCGCGCTGGCGCGAAACCGCATTCGTTACTGGTCACCGTACAGAGCACCAAGGGAATGCGCCGCGCTCGGCAAAAGGCCGCTACGTCGCGAAGATTGGTCTCCAAATTGGCCGCAGCCTGCGCCCGCCGCGGATCGGACACTGGAATCACCCCCGCCTTAGACATCACCTCGATTAAAGGACCATCCGCCGACTCTCTACCCAACGGGCCTATCAACTTGCCGACCAAGGGTCTCAGCCGCCACTGCACCAGCGCGTAGTGGACCCGCTTCATCCACACCGCTTGCCCCCCTTGGGCCAATGAAGCCGCTCCATAAACCCCGTATAGTTCGTTGTGTCCAGTATAGACTACGACCAAGTCCGCCCCGAGAGCTGCTACACCATCTTCCACGGCGCGGGCCACGGCAAAGCTCGAAGCAGCAGTGATCCCGGCGTTAAAGACCTCGATCTGGCGTTCCGGAAAGAGGTCGCCGAGCATTTCTTGGAGATAAGAAGGGGCCGATAAACGCTTGGGGTGGGGGTAGCCCTGTACGGTCGAACCCCCGGCGAAAAGCACGCGCAACGCACGCTCGGGCGCGGGTTCGATATAGGGCCGGGGGGTCATGCGAATGCCGCGCCGGATAGGCTCGGCCATGTCGGCGAAGAAGCGACGGGCATAGTCCGGGTTGACCGCGTGGAGCGCCCGGCCTTCGACGCGCGCTAGTTGGATGGCAAATGGCGGCGGGTCCAACACCGGGATCAGCCGCAATCCCCCTTCGATGAGCGCGACTAAAACCAAGCCGAGTAGCAGCGCCGCGAGCCGACCGCGCATGGCTCCTGAGTTCATCGAAATTCGAGGATTTAACGCCTAGCCACGTAGCGGGAGAGTACTTCCTCGCTGATTTGCACCTGATTGACCTCCGCCCGGCGTAGCGAGTCGAGAAATGCGTCGAAGAGCACTCCTTCGCGACGCTTGCGGATCTTAACGCGAATGGGTCGCTGCACCTGTTTAAAGGGCAGCAACACCATCTCATAAGGCTCATCTAGGTGGAAAACGCTGTATTTCTCTTGGACTTCCATCGGACCTTGTAAAATCCCGACATCTTTGGAATTGCTGTCGCCAAAAAAGGTGCGGTACGGCGACTGATAGAGCGACTTTATGGTGACCCGACCACTGTCGGCGAAGGTGTGACCGCCCACCGGTTTCATGCTAGGCCGCACGGAGTGACGAATGGCCAACTCCTCTAGTCGTTCCCCGGCACGCGCCCGGGCGAGGATAGCCTCGGCCTCCGCGCGCGTATCGACTAACACCTCGGTCATCTCAATGATACCAGGCAAGGACTTGTAGGTATCAAGGTATTTTTCGTAATAGGCTCTAACTTCCGCGTCCGTTACTTCGACCCTGCCCTCGACCACATCTAAGTGCAATTGGGACACGAGGAGCTTCTGGTGCTTTCTCTTTTTCCACTCCACTATGTCGGCCCGCTGATGTAGCCCCCGAGCACGGGCTTCGAGAGTCAATAGCGAGTCGGGCAAAACCCAAAACTCAAGCACGTGGGAGACCGCGGCGCTATCGGGCGGCAGCACACCTTTTTCCACGTCAAGCAGCCCCTGTACGAAGTCACCCACCTTGACCGCACCTCCTGTGTATTCGGCTAAAGGTGCCTGAGCTTGTGCTTGGTCCAGTCCACGGCGCTGCAGTCCATCGAGTACGGCGTGGATGCGATCGCGGTGATAGCGCAGGTCGTGCGCCTGCTTGAGCGAATCTATGACTACTTCGCGCCGCCGCCCCCACTTGCGCTGACTCAGTTGCTTGGCGATATCGCCGCGCAACTGCTCAAAGGGAATGCGACGTTTTTTGAGCACCTTGATCACCTCATAGCCGTCGATGGTGCGAATCGGCTCGCTGACTTGGCCTTCCTCCAAGTGGAAGGTGCCATCGCGCAGGCTGGACACGGCACCAGATTGGTCGAAGAAGGCACCGAGATTACCGCCTTTGTCTGCGTCGTCGGCGAGGGAACGCTCCCGGGCCAATTCGGAGAAGCTAGCCCCTGCATCTAGCAGGCGGATGATTTCGCGGGCGTCTTCTTCGCTAGCGGAAAGGATGTGTGCCGGCCAGATTTCCCAACCTAGCGAGTCCTCCTCATAGGTTGTACGAAGCTCCTCTTCGGTAATTGTGAGTTGATCATCGACCATTTCGCGAGACAGCTCTTCAACTAAGCGCTTATTGACCATCTTAGAAAGCTCGTGCTTCAGGTCGGGTAGCTGATCCAGTCTTCTCTTCCTAGCCTCGCGCAACACGAGTTCCTTGTCGACTAAGCTCTGCAAATGCGCGCGATGCACAGCTACGCCCTCTTTCTTTGAGCGCAGATAGTCGGGCAACTCCTGCTCGTAGCGTTCGAGGTCTAGGGTAGTGATGGCCTTTCCGGCGACTGTGGCTAAGACTGCGGCTGAATCGGCAGTTTTGCTCTCTGGGCCGCAACCTGCAAGCATCAAGAGGGAAACTAAAAAATATCTCCACGACATATGTTTCTCACCTGTGTACAAAATCTGCGCGGTACCGCTCTCATAGCGACACCGCGCACCTGAGTAATATTAGCCAGTGATCTCGCGCTACTTGTTGGTCGCCACCTTGCGCCCGTCTGGATAGATGCGACCAATCTCCCGCTCAAAGTGCATTTCGATGTCTACATCCTCGATCGGATCTCCCTTGTAGTCGAAGCGCACCACCACATCGGGAATATGAACAGTCAACTCATCAACGTCCGGTGCCAGCGGCTTGAAGACGAGAAACCCTTCGTTCTCTTGGGCGCTGAACACTTCCTCATCGGGAAACATCGTGCGCCGCAAGATTCCGTCTCGCTCCTGCCAGATATAGCGAGCGTTACCGGGCATCCCCGGATCATTGCCGCCAGTGCCGCTGCCTACGTAGCGGCGATAGTATATTGAGAGTTGTTCACGCCTCAGCGCGTAGTACTTGCGTCCGTTAGAGGTGGTTATATAGACTTTTTTAGGGTCGAGATAGACCTTGGGGTATTCGTAATTAGAAACGTACATGCGAAAGACGGTGAAGCGCTGCGGGGTATCCCCAGTACGAAAGTACGTCGAGTTGCCAAAAGTATAGGGGTTGCGCGAGTCGGGGCCCTCATTGGAGTACGCACTGAACTGGCGGTTCAACTCCTCGTCGGTCATCGGCCGTGCGCTAATTTCAAGCCGGGCCTGTCTATAAGACACAGTGCCGTCGTCGGCAACCGTCTTGTTAGCCCCTTGCTCGGCCTCGCTCACCGGCTTGATATCTTCGGCGTAATAGCGATAGGAACAGCCCAGAAAAAGCAGTCCAACCAAAAGCAGCGTGAAACATTTCAGCATGGAAAACCTCCTACTCAAGACCGGCGAACACGGTGATGAACATCGCCGTTTCTGTGCGCACCTCATCGACCGAGGCGCGGTCAATCCGCGACACGCGGAACCCGGCCTGGGTCCATAGGTTATAGCCCAGATAGTCGACGTTGTTGGTAAACTGCAAGGCATAAACCATCTCGTTGCGATCTGAGCGCAACTGATGGTCCTCTAGTTCCTCGCGGAACTGCTTGACGAGCAGGTACTCAAGACCGGTCTGTAGCTCGGTGTGCAACAGGATCGGTACGCGCAGGACCAACGACCAGAGCTCGCTCAACTCGGTAGTTGCCACGCGCACTTGGGTATCCTCGCGGCGCGACGGCCGCTGGTGCTGGAACTCGCTCTTCCAGCGCGGCTGAAATTTGAGGACGCCTAGGTCAAAAGTGTAATCTATCTTGTTGAGGACACCAAAGAAGGAAGCCGTCTCGCGGATGTCCTGCTCTTCAATGGGCCGCTCGTTGAAGTTCGCCTGCTTGAAAACCTCCCATTTGAGGCGGTTCTTGAAGTGTATCCGGTCGCTCTGGTACTGATAGCCCAAGTACAAGGTATTGGCCCAGCCATCGCGTAGAGGCAGGGGATCAGTATAGGGCACTAGATCGCCGCGCGATCCCTGGCGCACAATCCACTCGATTACGTCGTCGCGTATATCGTCTTGGACTAGGCGATAGTTGTTGAAAACCTGTACGCGCCCCTTGCTTGCGTAGTCCTTGTCGAAGGTCAGCAAGACGTAATTGGTGACGTTCGCTCGGGCGTCGGCTAGCTGACGCTCATCGAGACGGCCGACCGTCAGCCTCGCTTCTGGTCCTAAATGGGATCCTACATAGATGTTATACCCGCGCCGATCCCGTTTGTATAGGTAGTCGGGTAAGTCGTCGTTTTCAAAGCGGTCGATAATGCCGTTGTTGTTCATATCGACGCCAAAGAGGAACTCGGGGCGATCAGATACATAGCGCAAGAACGGCTCATCGTAGTCCGGCACTCTATTTTCACGCAATTGGGAGTCGTTCTGATTGAAGTCGTTGATGAAGTCGTTGTTCTCGTCAAAACCGGGAAAAACTCGGAGATCCTGCGAGAAATTGGCGCGCAGCCAGTCCGGGTTGCGGTCCTGGTCGTCGTTGTCGTCGACGAATTCGTACACGAAACGAGTGTCGTCGTCGTAGTTGATATCGGCCGCGTCGTTCAGAGTGCCGGCTAAAAAAGTGCTGGTGCTGTAACTGGGATCAACATTATAGACCTCGCCGAAGCCGTAGTAGGGATACGCTCGCTTATAGGCATTGATGAACCAAGCATCGGCCGAGGTATTGTGGGCTTGGTGATTGGTCACATCAATCTCGGACCGCCGCGGGTAGCGAAAGTGCTGGCGGTTCCGGTCGTATTCGCCCGCAAGATAAAACCCACCGACATCGGAGATGTCGAGAGTGACGCCGAAAATCTCATTGGCTACCGGCAACCCGTATTTGACACGCACAAAGCCCTGGTTCGAACCATCCTTCACATTGCCGTCAGCCCGTACCGTGCGCTCGGGGATACCCTCGGAGAGCAAGACCGGCTGAAAGTTGCGGTTGGCTTGGCGATTAGAGGTAACGTCAATCCGGTAATCGTTGGCCAAGAGCAACAGGAACTCAATGCTCTTGATCTGCTCGGGTCGGGGACCGAAGGAGTTGCGGTACTGAGGACCTTCGAGATCGTACACTAGCACAATGATTTCGTTGCCATCGGCAGAGAGGAAGCCCTCGCGGCGGAAACCACCCTGTACCGACGGACTATAGGCGAGGACATTGCTATCACCAATTTGGCGGCGATTGCTGATGCGCTCGCCGTCAATCGTCGTAATGATCATCTCCTCCTGGAAAAAGGCTGCACCGGCAATGTTGTCCTCTGGCGAATCGTCGCTCAAGCGCACTTCAATGCGCGAAATGTCAGCGTTGTTCTGACCCTCAGTAAGCGTACCTTTGAAGGGATTGCCTTGAAATGCCTGCCCCTTGGTCGAGGAGTTGAAAGCATTGACGTAGGTCGCGCCAACCTTGACAAAGTCGCCGATCTGTATCGTGCCACGACCGCCGAGCATATTAGTGTCGTTTGAGCGGAAGCGAGCAGTACTGGTGGCACCTGTCAGCGATTCGACCTGCCCCGGCGCACTGGGACGCGAAAGGAGGAACGTCGCTTCGTACTTGTCGGTGGACAAGTCGAACTGAATACCGGCGAACGTCGGTTTGGAAAAGGTCATCGGCGTCAGAGTAGTGCGGATGCGGTCGCCGATGGTCAAGGCATAGGCGTATTGGCCCTTTTGATCTGAGGCAATAACTACGCTCGAAAACCAGTTGCCGAAATAGGGCGTCTTAAACAGGCTGCTACCCGATGTCTGTGGCGCGGAAACGCTCCAGTCGTAAACGAGCTGGCCGCGGGTGATGTAATTCCCATAAAGATCGTAGAAATACTCGCCTTCTTGGGCAGTCCTCACATAGTACTGATAGTGCCGACGGGCGTAATTCGTATAGTCCTGTTGCCGCCACTGGTACTCGTTGAAGAGTTCCTGAGGTATGTACCACTTCTTCACCGCCGGATCCAGCGCGTCAAATAGGACACCAGGCCCCATGGGGTCGTAATATACTTCCCCACCGCGTCGCACACCCAGACGCGAACCGAAGTCTTCCTGTGCTGGGAGATGCTCTACCACCACCCCCAGCATCAGGAGCACAACCGCACCGATGCGACAACTCCAAGCTGTATTCACAAAAGCCCTCCCTTGTTTATCAAATTTCCGGTCTAGATAGCAGCGTATTCCAATTATTAGTAGGCGACGTGGACAAGGCGCACGAGTTGGTTATCCTCATCGTCGGCCTCGACCTCAATCCGGCAGAGATAGATCCCCGGCGACACGATCTGTCCATCCAAATCTCGCCCGTCCCAAGTGAACGTCTGATCCCCCACTTTGCCACTCTCCGTCGCGCTCTGCCCCCGGCCGACCAAGCGACCACCCAGATCGTAAAACGCCACCCCCAACGGCCGCTCTTCTAACACCTTCAACAGCGCGAAGTGGACCAAAAGCTCGTCGTTGATCCCATCGCCGTTGGGCGTCAAGACCGGTGTCAACACTACGTCTTGGATCAACGAACCCAGCAAGGCCATCAGACTGACACGCGTCGTCGAGGAGTCCACTAGTTCGGTGGCGTCCCTGTTCTCGGTATCGACTCGCTGGAAGACGCCCTCGTCGGAGTCGGACGCACGGACAAAGGAGGAAAACTCAATGCCCTCGCGGAAACTCTGAGACTCGAACTGTACCTCAATGAGGGCGTGTGCCCCGGCGGGCAAGTCGGCATTGAGCGAGAAGGGGAAGCGGACCCAGATCGAGTCCTCTCCTGTCGCTATGCGCTCCAGTACCGAACCGTCCTCGGCATGCAAGATGCCGTCGTCGCCTTCGACAAAGGCGCGGTCGAAGCGAGTAGTCACTGCTGAGGTCTGCATTTGATCTGGATCGAGGAGAGAGGCGGTCTCGGTGACCTCGACCCGGCCGAGACGGACTCCGGTTAAGCGAGCAGCACGGGGCGTTACGACCAGCACCTCATTGAAGCCATCGCGCAC
The DNA here is from genome assembly GCA_022825835.1 of Candidatus Latescibacterota bacterium. Taxonomy (GTDB): domain Bacteria; phylum Latescibacterota; class UBA2968; order UBA8231; family UBA8231. The sequence continues at coordinate 101,674 of JAJDVZ010000019.1, read as the reverse complement.
GGTAGCGTCGGTCGGGTCGGGCACCGCAGCGCGGATAAAATAGGAAAATTGTTGGGACTTGAGCGGATTGATATCGCGCGGCGGAGTGTAGTCAGCGGGCAAAACGTCTAAGTTCGTCAACCCCTTTGTCGCCCCCTCGTCGCTTACCAGCGCCAGTTCACCGGCTAGCTCTAGCGACAGTGGCGGTGCAAGTTCAATGCGCAACTCTCGTATCCGCGCTGTCTTGAAGGGATCTTCAGAAGAGATATTGACCCGAACCTGGATGAATTTGCGCGGATTGGGCGAGGTGATCGTCGCCTCATTGACGCCATTAGTGGGCAAATAGCTCTCGCTCCATGCGCTCCAGCCGACGAAGGCCAACTCACCGTCCTTGGCAAAGCTCGAACGCGGTGCCCGGCGCAATTTTTTACCATCTTCATCGATGAGTCCGTCGCCGTCATTGTCGATGAGGTCAATGGGATCTTCATCGATGAGACCGTCGCCATCGTCGTCCTCGCGCGAGGCATGTCTCTTGCTGTCGGGCAGGGTCTGCCAGATCTCCCATTCTAACCATTTCAAGGCTATCTCGTCGTAAGCCGCTTTTGACACTTCCTCGCGTTCTTCTTTGCCACCGATGGTGACGACCTGATAGTAGGTAAAATTGGTGTCCGTCTGATCGGAGGTGCGCGTCTGTATTTGCAAGCGGACATCCGGGTGAAGATCTAGCGGCTCAATCCGCTCACTGGATTGACCGGTGAGCGGATCGGTATCGCGGATGAGCACATCGCCCTCCCAAGCAATGCGCGGCAGAGTCTTGCGGATGAAATTACCGCGCGAATCGGTCAGTGATATGGGCGGTGAGTACGCCCACACGCTAACAGGATATCCCTCGCCGTAGAGCTGGATCTCGGCCATGGTCGCCAACGCACCATAGCGACCTGACTGATGCCCAGTAACGTCGATATCGCGGACCTGTAGGAAGCGGATCTTGCGAGGGGCAAAGGCCTCTTGGAAAATGCGCACTACCGGCGTGTGGTTGTCAATGTGCTCCTCGCTAATGATGTTGTCCCATTTGAGCCCCTCTTCAAGCTGGGGGAAGTCGTTGCGGTCTTTCATGCTCAAGGGTTTGAGTAGCGTGCCGTCGGATACTAAGATGCCCGGCCCCAAGAAAGCACCCAAGTGGCTCTGATTGATGCGCTTGTTGACCACCGAGAGATTATCGACCCAGAACACGGCCCCTAAATCGTACCAAGCCGTGCCCTTGACGTAGACTGGCGACCATGTATTAGCAGTCCACTGCGAGTCGTATAGCCCGTCAGTGGCCAAGTTAGGGGCACCCAAACCGCCGTGTTCAAACGAGGCACCACCGCGCTGTTCGGGCTGCAGCGCGTAATTGTCACCCTTGGCCCAGACCTGAATCTCGGAGATGCGGGGAACCTCTTTGACATAGTAGAGGATCGGCCCGCGCTTTTCCTCGGGTAAGGTTTGGTATTTTTCGCGGGCAGTCTGGTTGGCATCGCCCTGGATTTCGACGAGTAAACCGCCGGCCGTCTGGCGTTGATAGACGAGCGCACCGCGTTGCTCTTCGGGCAGTGCTTCATAGACGAGGCGCGCCTCTTCACCTTCCCCTAGGAAGAAATCGCGCCAGAGATCCGACTCCGTAATTTTGACGCGGACATATTGGATGAAGGCTCCGCCAATATCGGGTAGCCCATCCAAGTCCCAATCGGCCCGATCCAGCGGCAAAAGAGGGAAGGTCATCTGTACGTAGCGTCCCTCGGTCCCAGGGACCGAAACCAGAGTCACTCCACCAGTCTCAACTCCTCCTCCTCCTTCACAGCGAGTTTCACCAGCAAAACCCACACTTTCGTCGCGCACGCACTGAGCCAACTTGCCAGCGACGAATCCAGTCGAGACTTCTTCTACTAGCGTAAACTGGAGATTGTTGCCCAAGGGAAAGGGAAAGCGCTCGCCCATTGAGGCGAAGAGCGCTAATGCCTTGACCGGTTGGCCGAGGAACTCGTCTTCGAACTGACCGGCAGGGAAAATGATCGTCAAACTATCGGCGAAAACTAGCCTCCCTAGGTCTATTTCAAGCTCCCAATTGCTGAGTCCGTCGAGATTGAAGTCGCCGGGATCGCTCAAGCTGCTTGCGAAACTGACCGGCGTATCCGGCTCCCAGAACGTACTCAGATCGTTGTCGAGAATATTGTTGGCCAAGGCATCGTTGGATTTGGCGGTCGCCCCACCGCTAGTTAGCGCACCGGCAGCGCGGACTAAGTCGGGATAGGTGAAGTCTCTAGCTGTGGGGCCAACATTGATATTGCGGCGGAAAAACACCGGTCGCAGCCCGTCGGTCCCGACTTGGAAGATATCCGCTTCCCTGACCGGCACGTTCAAGCTCGTGACCAGATCGTTCTGATATATCCAGTTTCCCCAGAGAGAAGCCCGATCCACGAGGATCGCATTGCCTTGGAGGCGGTAGGCATCGCTGTTCTGGGCCAGACAGAAATCCGGCATAGATACTACGATGAGGAGTATCCCCCACTTTAGCAGCAGCTTCATAGCATATCCTCTCTTTCCGTGCTTTCCAGCTAAGGTTAATACGCTACAGAAACGATGCGCGTTTGGGCCCTACCCGCATCATCGGCTTCAGCCGAAATGCGCAATACGTAGAGGCCCGGCGGCACGATTTGTCCGCCATCAGCACGACCATCCCACTGCTGCGAATACCCTCCCGACAATAGTTGACGCTCAATAAGACGCAAGCGCCGACCATTCAAATCGAATATTTCCAGACGCACCGGTTTCGGCGTCAGCAGGCGCTGCACATCAAAGAGCACGGTCATCTCGTCGTTGATGCCGTCGCCGTTAGGCGTAAAAGGGTTAGGCTCGGCCTTAAAGTTACTCACTAGATCCTCGCTCTGCGCCGAAACATCGGCGATGACAGCCAAAGTGTTGCGGTCTGAGAGCTGGTCCGTCGCTCCAAAGTCTACCACATCGCTGTCCTCCACCTCCTGCGGTAGAAAGAAGGCCAATGTATCGAGTGCCCCCTCACCAACTGCTAGAATTCCATTGCGGGTATAGTAGCGTTCCACATCGGCATCCAAGGTATCGAGGAAGGCATTGGCGAAGAAATTGGTGTGGAAATTAATGACCCGGCCTCGGAAGCGGACTTTCACTAGCGCATCGCGTGCTTGGCCATCCTCGGCTGGACCAATGGTCGGAAAACCGACGACAAACTGATCATCAGCGATGTACAATTCTTGGAATTGTACATCGCCGGCCTCGCCTTCGTCGATTCCGATGGGGGAGAGAACCTGGACTTGGCCGTCGCCTAGATCCGCTTCCATCCCCACAATCTCCTCGGTGCGTGCCGGCGTAAAAACCTGTAGGCGATTAAAGCCGTTGTTCTCGGGTCCTATGGAAGCTTTTAAGGCTAGGACAAAGGAAGTATCGCGGCCGGCGATTACATCTACTGCTGGGGCGATCTCGCCGAGAACTTGATCGGTGATCTGTGGGGCGGAGTATTCAAGGCGCATGTTGCGAATAACTGTTGCAGCCTCCGGAGACTGGCTCAGGAACTCTACCTCAATCTGAATAAAAGGCCGCCCGCTCGGCGCATTGACCAGTTCGCCATTGTCGGCTGTTTGCGCACTGCTCCAAAACTCAAGATCGGGTTCGATGCGCCGCCGCACGCTGACCGGCAAGCCTATGTAGTCCTCGCGGGTCAAGCGGATCGGCTGGCGATCCTCGGGCAGGGCGGCACTGAAGACCTCGCGGGCCTCTATGTTGAACTCCGAGGAGTCCAGATGTACTACTTGGCCTTGGGTCGCGGAACCGAGCCGTCGGTCAACGAGAGATGCCCCCTCTTTCCACTCCACTTCGCGGTCGTAGTAGTTGATGCGGAAGAGCACATCAGGCTCGGTAGTGAATCCTGTCCGTACGCGTACGATCGCTCTCGACTTGGTGGGATCGCCAATCTTTTCTTCGTCCCAGAAGATTCGCCCCAGAGTCGCCGGGGGCAGCGGTAACGCATTGGAGGTATATACCGCTTCGGGCATGAAACCGTCAGCGAAAAACTCCATTTCAGCCAAGTCGTAATCCAGCGGAGTCTGAAAATCGAAGCGCGCGTAGCGCATTTGGGCGAGCGGTTCGAACACTACGGTAATAGTATCTTCCACGTTGACTGGCACACTCGCCTCAGGGACGAAGGTCGGAAACGTATCGCCTATTCTATCGAATCTAGGGAAGGCCAACGGTCCGGTTATTGGATCTTCGAGACTGAGACCGGCGATCACCGTCTCGGTTCCAGGCAGACCGCGCAAGAGGGTATAGGAGGAAACGCGCACTGGCTCTTCGAGACTGGGATAGAGGCGAAACAGCCGGATTGGAAAGTAGTGTCCCAAGTCAAGAAAGAGAATCCATTGCTGCGTGACGTCTTCCCCCAACCGATCGATGCGTTCAAAATGGGTCAATGGATCGCCGTCGAAGACGCGCCCCAAACCCTCTTGCAACCGTATCCCGGTCAAAGCTCTTTCAAATCTACCGAGGGCCGTGAGGTTGAGACTCTTGTTGTACTTATCGCCACCGGGCGGGCGGGGAAAAGACTCGGCCACGTTGATCATGGCCTCGATCTCGGTTATGCTAGCCCGGCGCAATAATTGGACGGTTTCCAATCTGCGCGGAAACGGACTCCAGCGAGGAATCAACACCGTGCCCTCTTCGACGATCACACCATCTTCGCGTTCCGCATCAGTCAGTGCCACCACATCGGCTCTAGTCACATTGAGCGAAAAGGCGAAGAGGGTGGAGTCAATCGCCGCATCTGTTTCGTCGGAAGTTAAGGCGAGGGAAATTTCGGGAACGGGCACCATGCGTGCGGGCGCAATGGGGCCAATGCCGTCTTCGTAACTTTCGAGGTCTATTAGTTCAATGAAAGTATTCTCTGAAACCGACCTCTGTTTGACGTCGCTCCAAGTGGAATTGCCAGGAATGGATAACAAGCGCAACTCTGCGGCAGCGTTTACCACCAAACCCGACAAAATCAGCACGGCAACACAAATCCCTATTCTCATTCCGTTTACTCCCCGGTAGAGTAAGCGCTCTCGCCCAAGTTGAGGTTGGCAATAGGCATGGGGAACGAGCTATTATGCGATACGAGTAGCTATAGCTACACATATGAACTAATAGATAAAGTGGCGATTTTAGAAGCGGTCTGAAAACTCCATTTTTCTATTTGATCCGTTTGAGTAGCAAGTGGATCATGGCAATCTGAATCAAGGCTTCGCTATGGCGGGTCAAGACCTCATAATCTCGCGCATGGCGGCGAAAATTCATCAACCACGCCAAGGTACGCTCGACGACCCACCGGCGGGGTAGCACCGTAAAGCCGCCGCCTTGTTTGGCGACGACTTCCAAGTCGATTTTGTGGGTCTTTTTCCGGTTAGCCACCCACGTTCGGATCGCCTCGCCTTGATAGCCGCCATCCGCCCACAGCTTGCGTAAGCGAGCCATGCCCGTGCGCCCTAAGCGCGTCAAAAGCTGCTTGAGGCCCGCTCGATCGTCGACATCGGCGGCGGTGACGACCACCTGTCGCAGGAAGCCCTCGGTATCCACCAACAGATGCCGTTCACGACCCTTGATCTTCTTGCCGACGTCATAACCAATTGTTTTGCCTTGGGTTGCCGTCTTGATCGTCTGACTATCGACCCCACCCGCCGACGGCCTAGCCGCCCGCCCGCTTAGGCGACGCTCCTGCTGGGTCAGGTGTTCCAACACCGGCGGCCAGACCCCTTCGAGGCTCCAGCGACGAAAGTAATCATACACCGTTTTCCACGGCCCAAAACAACAAGGCAACAACGCCCAAGGACCCCCCGTCTTGTTCAAATACAAAAGGCCGTTGACCAGCTAGCGTCGATCCCGGGGCGGGCGACCCGGACCGCCCGGCGGCCAACGCGGGGCCGGCAGCAACGGTTCGATCTGCTGCCATTGTGCATCGGTCAAATCGGTCGCATATGGCACACGCGGCGTACTGATCATACAAGCCTTTCTATTCAGATTTCTGGTGAAACCTGAATATGGCGCGATGAGTACGCCCGTCCAAATTCGGATACATCACAGCGTTTTCAGACGGCTTCTTAAGCGCAAAGAGAGGGGGGAAGCATCCTCCCTCTCTTTGCACAGGTCAAACAACAGGCTGTTCGATCGTTTACTCGCTCAGCGAGGCCTTGATTCGACCCCAAGAGTTTTCCTCAACCGCCGTGCCTGTATCGCCACCGGCACCGACCAAGCGAGCATCGACAAAGCGCTCGGCAAAGCGCCAAGTTGCGGCCTGACCAGATATGGTGTGGAAGGCGCGATCTTGGCCCGGAGCCTGATCTGTATCCGGCGTTGAGATTTGGTAGCCGATGATCTTACCTTCGAAGAGAGGCGACGCAACGCTGTCGTCGGGACTGTTCCAGATCAGGTCGTCGAACGGCGTGCAGTAAAACTCAATGATGCTGACCGTTGGACCGTCACCCACTGAGACACCACCACCATCGGCATAGGGCACATCGTTGACCCACTCAGAGCCTGCACCGAGGTAGAAGACGTGGCGACCCGAAGGGTCGTCCGCAACGGCGATGTACTGCTGTGCCGTGCGGTTGTTGTTCAGCTTCTTCTCTTCGTCGGTCCAGTCCGGGTTGGCCGAGCCAGTGTAATCGCCACCAGTGTGGTCGCCGTCGAGCATGCATTCGATGGCTTCATAATTCCAAGGGCTGCTGCCGTCGTACTCTCTGCCGAAGTACACGTTATCGATGCGCTCCATGGCGAACCATATCGTACCATTGGTGGCGTTCCAGCCCGACCAGATGCGATAGTCGAGGTCCGCCGGGTCGTACTGAGCACCATCGCCCACTGTGGGATCTTGATATAGATCAGTGGGGAGAAAGTTGGGCTCTCCGACTACATCTTCCCAATCCTCAACGGTGCCATCGGTAAAGTCGAGGTCACCTGTATCCTCATCGAGCATCTCAAAGAGCAGGTAAACCCGCTCTCCAATATGCGCACTGGCACCGCTCGTCAGGCCCACAATCAGGCCCATAGCCAAAAGGCCATAAAGACGTTTCATAAGCTACAACTCCTTCCAATATCCCTTATCGGGAGTGTGGTGGTTTGGGGACAGCGACCTCTTCTCTTGACCTGCGTCGTAACACGGGCCATCACTTATTGCCTCCATAGGTTTGTCTGCCCCTTGAAAAAATTATGCCCGCTAGCAATCAACCCGACTTTTTTTGTCTTTCCTTCTAGTCGGAATCACTGTAGAGGGCTTTTAGTCAAAATAGTATAGAAAACTCTTCTTTTTTTTGCAAGTATTTTATGTTCTACACCGGCCGACCTCCTTGGCATACTCCCGATAAGGGATATTATCGGGAATTACGCAAGATGAGCTTATTGAGAATCTTCGGCAGTGTCGTCAGCACTGTCTTCAGCGCTTTCTTCGTCCTTATCCTTCCGAAAGCGAATATGCTTCACATCGTGCATACCAATCGCAAATGGACTCGAACCCACGACGCCCGTAAAGGCCCGGTTGACGCGCTCGAAATAGCTCTTGTCGGTCTCGCCCGAAAGGCGCACTAAGCTCGCCTCAACCGTGCCCATAACGGTTTTCCCCGACCAATAGGTCGCCGTTATCGGCCTGAACTCGTCACCCGTCCCGCCGTCTTCAAAGTCAATCCGCGCCACCTTATCTAGGGGAATAAAGCGCTTGTTGCGGCCCCTGAAAAAGTCGAGCCGCTGCTTGCCGTGATAGCGCAAATTTTCCACCTCGAAGCGCCTGCCGTCCATAGTGATGATCGTGGCCTTGAGAATTTTTTCCTCGGGTGGCTTCTCGCCGACGGGATGGCGCAAGACAATCTCTTGCACATCGCTAGCAAGAATGAAAAACGGCCCCAGTTCGGTCACCCCAGAGAAGCGACGCCCACTACTCCCACCGCCAACCGCATCTTGGTGAGGCGAAGCAGAGCCACCCGTCACCATCAAGCCCGCTTCTTGAACACCGTTGCGGAACACAAGCACGACGCGCTGTTCTTCGTCGCTGCGTTCCCCTTCAAAGCGCAACCGATCCACCTTGACCAGTTCCACCAGCCGACGCTGTCCTTGGACGTAGATTTCCAAATCCTGACGCCCCTGAAAGGTGAACTTATCTACTTGGTGCTGATTTCCGTAGCGATCGATGACGGTCGCTTTGAGAGGGGACGTGGCCGCGCCACTGGCCGATATCCATAGCGCGGCGCAGAGTGCAATCCCACCCCATAGTCCTTTGCGCTTCATGGTATTACTCCGCGATAAGCGATCAGCCTAAGGCTGCGCGTCCCCTTCGCCCCCGCTTTCGCCCGGTTGTGCCGGCGAGGGAGGCGGTCCGATGAGAATGTTCTGGGTCTGTCCCATGCTGATCTGTACGGGCCTGATTTCGTCCAAACCAGTGGGAGAATTTTCAATCCGCACTTTGTATTCGCCCACGGGCATGATAAAGTAGCGCACCTCTGTTGAGGTCATGCCTCGGCCCAGCATAGTCCGCAAATTGTAGTCAAAAATTAGGAAAGGCACCTGACTGCGGCCCTGTGCATCCGAAAAAATGACCTGAAAGCGACCGATGGGTATAGGTGCGTACATTTCCTGTCCCATCAAGACATCGACTTCCTTCTCAACGCTGTCGTCAATATCCGTATTGACCACAACTGTGTAGCTACCAGGGTCGAGGTCGACAAATTGCGGCAGAGAGCGGTAGCCGGTCTCGTATCCTATGGGCGAACTCGCAGCCATGCGCGGCGATTCCGAGTGAACTTCCTCGCCACTCTCTCCGTCGAGGACATAATAGTTGACCTCGTTGATCCCGCCCGTCTCCAACATGAGCCGCCCCTTGCCCTCGGGAATGGGCGGCAGACCATAACCGCCTCCTCCGCTGCCTCCGGTGGTGGCACAGCCAGCCACAACGGCTGCTATACCTACCAGAAACCACTTTCGCACCTGTGTGTATTCGATTTTCGACGCCATCTTTCCCTCCTTGGGACGAGCTGTAGGAAACGGACAACTGCCTAAGAGCCAAGGTTTAAACATTTTTGAATGTTTAGATATATATGAATATATAGGCTCTTGGCCGCTGTCAACTACTCGCCGCGACTCGCTAGCGATACGAGGATGAAGTGCCGATCCTGTCTTGGCTGCCGACCGACGAAGTACATAAACTCTGCTTCGTCGTGCCACTGGCGCGGGTGCGCCGAAGGAATCGTCACTCCTCGGCGCAAAAGATCTTGCCAAAAAGACTCGTTCCCCACAACAAAACCAGCCGCTACGAGGAAATAGTCTGCGCCCTCGGCCGCGAGGCTGTCGAGCCGATCGGACGAAAATTCGTCCGGGGTTATTTGCCATCCCTTGCGATGGCAGTAGTAGAGCAATGTTGGACTTTGCGACCGGTGCGGTACCCCGGTGTTTTCGTCCTCGTCGCCGATGACCAACAGGGCATCCTGCGGCAACTTGGCGTCGAGTATCCGACCCACCAAGTGGCAACTTTGGTAGTAGTTGTGCCAATTGTTGGGCTGCGCGTAATACGGCCTAACCGCCCAAGCGCTGGAGGCGGCGACCCCAACGATCAGGGTACATACTAACACGACGCGCCAGTAGTGCGTCCAGTTCCGTGCGAATCGACACCATCCCGCCGCTGCGGCATCTGCACCAATAATGGCTTCGAGCACCCGTCCAGCTAGAAGGGCCCCAACCGGAGCAAAGGGTAGTTGATAGTAATGTAGCCTGCGATTGCCCTCAGGGACGAGAAAGACATAGAGCACCAGCCCTCCCATCCACACCCAGAGCGTCCACTCGCGCCGTTGGTTGGGCGCTAGGGCGAGTCCAGCCAAAACTAGGGCCGCCCCCGCAGGCGTATAGACGCTGTGCCAGAAGCGCTCTAACAGCGTCAGATAAAAATCAACCGTAAAAAGTAGGCTGCGATCCCATTTGTCATAGCCGTAGCGATTCCAGATACCGAACGTCAGGCCGGTCTCCTCAAAGAGCAGGCTGGCGTGCCAGTACCAAAGTACGGCGGGTGCCACGGCCAGCACGAGGTAGAGCCAAAGCACGGGCTTGAAGGCGAAGCGCCACCCCCAGCGCAGCCAAGCTAAGCCGACCAATGGAAAACCGAGATAGAGGGTAGGTATTTTGACGAGAAAACACAGGGCGGCCAACAGGACAGCCAGCGCGAAGTCCCATCGGCGACTGCTGTCAATCCACCGCGCGAAAGCCCAAAGCGACCCCGCGCTCAAAAGGATCATCAGTGCCTCGGGCATAAAGGTGCGCCCGTAGTAGATGCTCATAGGAAAAAGCAAATAGAGCAGCGCCGCTAGTAACGCACCCAGTCGCCCCATGCCCAATCGCAGGCCCAGCCAATAGATCAGCGCCGCCGTCGCCGTCGAGCACAGTGCCGCCACGAGCCGCCCGAGCCACTCGTAGGAACCGTCGGCAACAGCGTAAAGCAGGGCAACGACGAAGGGGTACAGCGGAAAATTTGTCTCCACATACCCAGGGGTGGTACCGCGCCAATCGACGCGCGGATAGAAGAGCGAATATCCTTCTTCGTAAAAATTGCGGGCTATGGCGGCTGTATCTGTCTGACGCCAAGCCTGCTTGTCGATCAAGGGATCTTGCAGGTTTACAAGCCGTAGGGCCAGCCCCAAGGCGAGGACGATATAGAGATAAAAAGCGCCCTTAGCCCCCTTCGTTTGCATGTCGGATCAGTAGGGACGCCAGCTCGGCGACATATCGTCGCGGTCGTCGTTGTCGGTCAGGTTGATGGGCATCAGCGGCGGCTCGGCGATCTCGTCCAAGTCAAATCCAGCCGTGCCGATTAAATAAATGTCGTATTCGTCGTCGCCCATCCTGCCCGCATACGCTAGTCCTTTGCCATCGGGCGACCAGACGGGCTCTTGCTCATAGGTCTTCTCGGCAATGGAGATGCGGGTCTGCCCTTGCCCGTCGGGTCGCATGAGCATCAGCTCTTGACCACCAAACTCCTCCGAGTTGTAAGCCAAGCGGTCGCCTTTTGGAGAAAACGACGCGAACAAGTCGAGCTTGCGCCGATTTTCGGTGAGGCGAGTCCGATTCGATCCGTCGAGAGCAATGAGGTAGATCTCGGCGTTGTCGTCGAAGGCCGCAGAAGTAAAGGCAATGCGGCGACCGTCGGGCGAAAACGAAGGCTGGCCGCCTTGAACCAACTTACGCGGATTGGCCCCATCGGCGTCCATGAGCCAGACGGCCACATCGCCGTCGCGCTGGCTGACGAAAGCGATTGTCTTGCCGTCGGGCGAAAAAACGCCGCGCTGATCGCGCTCGGGATGTTCGGTCAGGCGCACGGCATTAGAGCTGTCGGCATCCATGACGTAGAGGTCGATGTTGCTCATCACGTCGCCGCGAGTGAAGAGGATCTTTTTGCCGTCGGGCGACCAAGAGGGATGCTGCTCGGGTTCGGGAGTGTGGGTTAGTTGCTGGTGGTCGCTGCCATCGGCCTTGATGGTAAACAAGTCCCAGTTGCGGACGTTTTTCTTAGTCGAGGCGTAGAGGATTGTGCCTTCGCGTTTGAAAGGGGCATTGCTGCTAGCGGGAATGTCAAATATTGCCTCGTAGGTCCGCACGCCCCATAGCGGCGGCGATTCCACTTGCAAGACCTTGTTACCCAGATAATCCCCCACGGCGACATTGACGGCGTACGCACCTCCGCCCAATTCGATTTTGCTATCCGGCTCGGGCAAGACGTAGGTTCCGGCTTTGACCAAGTGGTTGAATTTGTATTGGACGTCATTGGCGTCTAAGCGCACGAGTTGGCCGTCTCCGCCCTTGATTTCGATTTTAACTTGATTCGAGCCGCATCCTGCGATCGCGACAGCTAAAACCAATACAAATAGTTTGAACATGTAGTCTCCTTGCTGAGTTATTGCACACCCGGCCCATCAAGCCAAGCCACTGAGCACCCGCAGGCGATTGCTGAGATGATCCATCAACTCGTTGATATTGGCGAAGGAATCCGCGTAGAGCGGTTCGTCAACCCGAAAGTACACCCGCGCTCCAGGTCGAGCGTAGCTATCGTACTCCAGACCAATGGGAATCAACGGCACGCGCATTCTCAACCGCTCTTCGGCCTGTACCAGATGCTCTACTACTTCCTTTTGCAGCGGCCCTAACTTGTCCTGATAACGCATGCCTTCCGGGTGTGAGACGACCACTTCTCCACTCTGGTATAGCCCATCTAGATAGGCTTGCATCTGTTGGTTGGCCGCGCGAGCGCGCCGAATCTCAGCGCGGCGTTGCTCCCGGTCTGCGATGCGCCTAATGTCTTTCGGTCTTACCACTTTGACCCCCCCCATCAACTCTAGCACCCCCCACAGACCAACCTTCATAATGTAGTTGGCATAGCGCCGGGTGAACCTGTACAACAAGACTCCTTCGAGCAGAATGTCGCGGTACGCGCAATGCTTGGGCAAAATCAGGGCCGGCCCTTCGTGCGGCAGATTGCGACCACCTTCGACTGCCAAGCGGTGATAGCGCATGGCACCTGCCGCGAGCAGGCGAGCGCCGCAGGCGAAGGCATCGATGCGCTTGAGGGAAAAGTCTTTGTGCTCAGGCGCTGCGGACATGGTCCTATCTGAACAAGTCCTTTACCTTGCCCCAAGTGCTTTCATCCACTTCCGTGGACAAAGGTTGCAGCAGGTCTTGCCCTAGGCCGGACAAATACAAAGAGCCCTCCGAATCTACGGCTGCAAAATAATCCCCGTCGGCGTCCAACCGCGCTTTGATGTACGCGGGCACCTCCGGCGACTGCGCGGCCAGCGCGGCTGACCACAGGGTCAGGCCCTCGACCACCGCTAGCACTTGCTCGTCGCGGGCAATGGCGATAAACCGCTGCTCAGCATCTTGCGCGCTAAATTGCTGCCATAGCTGCAAAACCCGCTGGCGCTGTGGAGCTCTATCGGGCGAGAAGACGTAGAATACTCGGCTGTCCTCCGGCAGAGTTTGGATCTCGTCGCTGCCAATTTCACTCGCTGTGACCAGCAGCAGAACCAAGCCCGTGGCCCATGTCGTTCGTAGTGTGTTCATAGCTACCTTATTCGGCGCGAATTCCGTAGTCCTTTTGCACGGCGTCTTCCCCTTGGAGAATCCTCACCAGCGACAGGTGTTGACTGAGTACCTGTTCGACCTGTACGACGCCGACCCGACGCGGTAGGGACATTCCCAACACCTCGCCGGTATCCGGGTCCTTCAATTCCCGCCCCTTGTCCCACACGCCGTACTTGTTGCCTTTCTGCACTGAATCGGCTAATCCTACGTTAATATAAGCACTCAACCGCACTAGCACAGATGAGCCGTTTTCCCCTGTATCAGCCTGCACTGTGTCAGCCACCACTTCTATGATTTTTGGCTCGGAGACCTTGTTGAGTGCGGCTGGGGGTTGAATAAGGCTGTCCAGCCCAGCGGCCAAGTGGTCCAGACAGCGGCCTATCGACTTGCCTAGCAGGGTGTTGTGGAATTCCTCGCTGCCCCACTCCATCTGGCCTAGCAGGAAGTATTCCTTTTCCAGCGGCACGTACGCTGCCGGGTTGGTAATCCCATAGCGCTTGCTATCCTCAGCTATTTCTCGTATCACCTCGCCGGCTGCTTCCCCGTCTATAACCTTATAAGGATACAGCCGCACCGTGGTCAGGCCCTGATAGCTGCGATAGCCGCCGATGGGCACGGTGGCGCGGAAGCGCTTCATGCTCATCTCGTCGATTTGTCCCAAGACGACGTAGTCGGCATCTACCGCGCGGCCAATGGCCAAGGCGCGCTCGACATCGAGCTTGCCTTGCAATTCTTTCTTTTTCAGTCGCACGAGTGCCGAATCAATAGACACGGTGCTGAAAAAAGCACTGCCGCGCAGCGAATCGGCCAAGCCGCGGGGCATGGCCGAGTATATGTCCCACTCGCCCTTGTATTTCGACTTGTCGCGAAAGGGCATGAAGAGCAGCCGCTGCTTCAAACCCTCCGAGATGGCGCTGTCGCTTACCACCGAATCCTTTGGCGCTTCCTCCGCTTCATTTTGATCGCCCAACCCCATAATCGGCACCACACTCGCCCCTCCGTCTGCCCCCCAGTACAGCACGGCTAACAAAACAAATCCCCCCCGCAAAAACCACCTGTGTCTAGCGGACATCAGTGCTCTCCTTTGGTTTGCGTGAGTACGTAAGGGCCTTGGGGCACGACCGCTATGCGCGCCCCGATACCGTGCCGCGCCAGCGCCGCAGCTAGCCCTTGCTCTACAGAGGGAATGACCTCGACCCATACCTCGTCGCAGTACTGAGGATCAATGCCCTCCGAGTAGAACATAACCTCGGCCTTGTCGAGTACCTTGCACAGTTCCTGTAATTGCCATTGGTCAATGGCGAAGAAATCGGGGTCCGCGAGACGGGCTGAGAATTCGGCGACATCAGATGTGCCGAGCAACATCTCCACAAATTCAGGACTACCCAAACCTTCGGCGCAGCGCGCGGCAATAAGAATCGTCCCGCCCTCTTTGACGATGGGCAACACCGCCGTCAGGCCCTTGACGGCTTGATAAAACGTCAGATCGAGTGGCCAACCAGCACTGCTAGTAACCGCGATGTCAACCGGCTCGTCAACCAAGACGCCGTTCTGCTGCTCGACGAAGCGGGCCCCTGCGGCATGGGCCTTCTCTAGGTCGCCGCAGAACAGGCCGGTGATCTGCCGCTGGTCGTTCATAGCCACATTAAATGTAAAATCAACGCCAGCGCGCTGCGCCACTTCAAGGGCTTGGCGGTGGAAGGGGTTGCCCTCAATGGAGCCTTCGCACGCCCGAGGATGGCTCAACAGTTCGGGGCCGTGCAGGACGCGCATCGTCTCAATGCCCATCAATCCCGGGCAAATGGCCTTGCGACCGCCCGAGTACCCAGCCATCAAGTGCGGCTCGATCAGCGAGGTGGCGATTTTTAAGTCGGCCTCCATGTAGAGCGCGGCGATCCATATCGGAGCACCGCCCGAGGTTTCCCCCAAATACGTCAGGGTCTCGCGGCAACGGGCGGTGTGGTTGACGATGCGATAGTTGCGGGCGATGTCGGCCCCGACGAGTTGCACCAATTCCTCGCCCTCGTTGGGCCGATGCAGGCCGGTGCCGACCAACAGGGTAATATCCTCACGGGCGATGCCTTCCTCTTCGAGAATCCGCAGCATCGGCGGCAGAATGACGGCGTTGGGGACCGGGCGGGTAATATCGGCAATTACTATGCAGGCGTTTTTGCGCCCGTGCGCCAGTCGTCGCAAGGACGGAGTCCCTATCGGGCGGGCCAACGCGTGGTCGATCCGCTCCTCGATCTGGTCGAGCCCCTCACTTGGAGCCATCTGCAATACCGCGGCCGAGTCGGGCACTTCGATTTCGAGGCTGTCGCGGCCATAGTCGAGTTTTACTTTCATTGCGTATGCCTAGGCCAATTTGTCCTCTAGATACGCGCGAAACGCTGCTCCGAACTCCCGGTCGGCCAAGGCAAAATCCGCAAAGGCCCGATAGTACGTCAGCGGCGTTCCTATATCGTAGCGCACCTCGTCGCTCGCAAGGCGCATGCAGCGGACCTCGGCCCCGCGCTGGATCAGGACGCGGATGGCATCGGTCAACCACAACTCGCCGCCAACCCCAGGCTTAATCTCGTCAATGGCGGCGAAAATATCCGGTGAAAAAATATAGCGGGCCGCAACTGCAAGACAACTCGGCGCGGCTTCCACCGCCGGCTTTTCAACGATGTCGGCGATGGCAAAGTCATCGTCGGCCTCGCCTTGCGGTGTAATGACCCCGTACTTGTAGGTCTCTTCGCGCGGCACTTCCCATACGGCAATGGTGGCGGCCGCACCCCACTGAAGGTGCGACTGCATCATCCGGCCAACCACGCCTGGCACCCGCGGCGAGGTGACAATCGTGTCGCCAAATCCCACCACAAACGACTCGTCGCCGACGAATTCCCGCGCCTGACGCACAGCATCGGCATTGCCGGAAGGACGCCGCTGCCGCACATAGTAGAATTCAACGCCTTCAGCCGCGTAGTCCACTTCGCCGATCGCGCTATCGCCTAAGCGCGCCGCGAGTTCGGGATCGTCGTCGAAGTGATCCTCAATCGAGCGCTTCTTGCGACCCGTTACAAAGAGGAACTTGTCCAACCCCTGTTCGATCATCTCCTCGACTACGTACTGCACGACTGGCTTGCAACCAACGGGCAGCATCTCCTTGGGCTGGGACTTAGTTGCCGGCAGCAGGCGAGTACCTAAACCCGCTACGGGGAACACAGCTTTGCGAATCGGCACGTTTTATTTTTATTTTAAGTTTAAGAGAATCAATGACATAACCATAAAATAGCACCTAGTGAAAATAGGAAGCTCTAGGTGCTAAATCAAGCCCGATTTACCCACTCCCACACCTCCAATCCCATGTTCGACTTGTCCCCGACTCGCCTGCGTGCTCTCTTGGAAGCGTTTCCCGCGCTGCGCATCGGCGTAGTCGGCGACTTTTTCCTCGATTCCTACCTCGAATGCGACCCGGCCCTCGATGAAAAGTCGTTGGAGACCGGCAAGACCTGCTATCAGGTGATCGGCTACCGCCGCCAACCCGGGGCCGCTGGCAATGTCGCCGCCAACTTGCGCGCCCTCGGCGTGGGTGCGGTTGAGGCCGTGGGCTATTGCGGCGACGACGGCGAAGGCTACGAACTGCGGCGGGCCATGCGCCGGCTAGACCTAGACTTGACGGGATTTCTCACCGCTCCAGGCCGCTTGACTCCGACCTATGGCAAGCCTTGCTACGTCGATAGCAGCCGGCGCGGCCGACCCGTACTCGAAGAACTGGAGCGGCTCGATACCAAAAATCGCCGTCCGACCCCGACCACCCTCCAACGCGATCTCATAGATCACATTCTCCAGCGCCTGAATCAGTGGGATGGACTCGTGCTCATCGACCAAGTCGCCGAAGCCGATTGCGGCGTCCTCACTACGCGCGTGCGCCGCGCCATCGCCGCTGCGCTCGGTCCTCAGCCCAAGCTCGTGGTCCTCGCCGATTCGCGCACGCGCATAGGGCTCTTTACGCGCACCATTCTCAAACCCAACCAGCGCGAGGCTTGGGCCGCGCTCGGCGGCCAAGGAAGCTTGTCGCTCAAGTCAGCACGCCACCACGCCCACGTACTCAGTAACCAGACTGGTCACCCGGTATTTCTAACGCTTGGCAATAGGGGGATCCTCGCAGCCGACGGCAGCACAGTCGAGCACGTGCCGGCCGTGTGTCTCACCACACCCGTTGACCCGGTCGGCACCGGAGACACTTGTGCGGCTGCCCTCAGCGCAGCCTTGGCGGCAGGTGCCGGACTGACAGAAGCGGCGGCGGTAGCCTGCTTGGCTGCGTCAATAACCGCTCAGCAGATTGGCACGACCGGCACGGCCTCGCCAACCGAACTAAGCCGCCGCTTGCACCAGTTGCGGCGCAGCTAGGATGCATAGGTCTGTTCGACGACCGTGCGATACCGCTCGACGATCGCCTTGGGCACGATCTTCTTCAGACCCTTGGTCAAAGTCCCGGCGTCCTCGCTCAGCGGTTCGGACAAGAGCGCGACGCGCTGCGGCCGCTGGTAGCTCGGCAGGCCGGCGGCCGTGGCTTCGGCGAGGAATCCTTCGCGGATTCGCTCGCCCAAGCTCGGATGTGTGCGCAGGGCGTCCTCGTCCTCTAGCGGCAATCCGTCAATGCCGCTGTTTTTTGCCTCCTCCACATCCACCGTCACCAACGGCAGCGGGTAGTCTCGCTGCTGGTCGCCGTACACGATCACATGCTCGACTAGGGGCACTCGGGCAAAAATCCGCTCTAGGGCTTCGGGATTGACAAACTCGCCGTTGCGCAGCTTGAACTGTCGGCCAACTCGTCCGTGGAACGAAAGAAAACCCTCGTCGTCCATACTGAACAAGTCGCCGGTCCGATACCAGATCTGGCCGTCCTCCTCCACTAGCACCTGCTCGGTCTGCTCGGGGTCGTGCAAATATCCGCGCATGACATTGGGGCCACTCGTCCACAGTTCTCCGACCTGATCTCCACCGGGCCGGAATTCATCCTGTGCTGGATCGTTGTAGCCAATTTCCGACCCGTCTTCAGCCACGATCTTCACTGCCTGCAACGGCCTTCCCACTGTGCCGCTTTTGCGCCCTTCGAGATGGTTGGCGGCAATCAGCGGCGCGCACTCAGTCGTGCCGTAGCCCTCGTATGTAGTGATGTCTAGCACGTGGTGAAAAAAGTCCAACGCCTTGGGATCGGCCTTGGCCGAGCCGACAATCAAAAGCTCTAGATGAGGCCCGACTCGCGTGGCGAGTTGGGCGCGAATTTTGCCGACGATTGAACGACCGATGGCCGCCAAAAAAAGCTTGTCACCCAATCCAGCCTGACCGTGTGCCAACCTTTCCTTGGCCGCAACCGAGCGCTGAATTAAGCCCCCCTTGAGGCCACCGGCGTCGATTTCCTTGCACACATTGCCGTACACTTTGTCGAGTATCAGCGGCACGGTGAGGAAGCCCTCCGGCTCTGAGAGGCGGATGTCGCTGAGGACGCGGTCGGGCGAGCGCGCCAAGTCCAAAATCCACCCCTTGGCCAAAGGATAGTAGATGTTGAGAATTCCCATGGAGTGATAGTCTGGCGCGGACTTGAACATGCGGAGCGGCTCGCGCTTGCTAATCACGTCCCAGACCTCTTCGACGTTGGCGACGATGTTGGCGTGGGTCTGGATCACGCCCTTGGGCAGGCCGGTTGAACCCGAGGTATAGAGAATCTTCGATTCATCTTCTGGCAGCACCTCGACCTCGGGTACGTCCGCGCTGCTCTCCGCCAGCTCTTCCCAAGGGATCGCATTCTCGGCCTCGCCCTCGGTCAACGCAATCCGCGGCGTCTTGTCCAGTCGCTCTCGGATGGTGTCAAACCGCTGATAGCCCTTGCGATCTACGACTAGCAACTCAACCGCAGAGTGCGCGATGCTGTGGGCGAGCGCCTCGTCAGGCGACTGAATACACAGTGGCACCGCACTGACTCCAATGCAGTCGGTCGCCAGAAAGATCAAGAGCGGTTCGCTGCCACCATCGGTGAGAATGCCCACGCGCTGGCCCTTGGTCAAACCCTGCGCTGCAAGGCCAGCCGCGAGCTGGTCGCGGCGTTTTTTGAGCTCGGCGTAGGTCACGGGCTGGTAGCTCAATGTGCGGCTGCCCTCTACGGGCTTGAGTTCTCGAATGGCCGTCTGTTCGGCACAGGTTGCGAAGCTATGGTCGAGCAAATCTCTCAGCGTTTGTCCCATCGCAAGCCTCTTTCCGGTGAGTTGTATCGTTGTCGTTTGCGGCGCACAAAAGGGCCGCCTTGCCATTGCACACGCGGCCCGGTGACCGCATCTTCCCTATATGAATTTTCGCTGCAATCGCGCCTTGGTCTTACTGCTCTTGTCCTATCCGGTCATCTCCTCAGCTCAGCCCTCGGTGGCCATGTTTGGCTACTCGCTCAGCATGGGCAGCGTCACCGTCGATCAAGAGCAGTTGTATCGCCTCAGCCTCCGGCCCGACTTTCCCCTGGGCCGCTTGGGCATTGGCCTCGACTTAGAGCTGTTTGTCGAGCGCAATGGCGATCTTGGTTCACGCGGCTGGGAGGCTGGCTCGTCAACCCAAACCTTCGACTCAATCTTGCGCAAAATCTACTACGTGCGCTATGGTCGTCCCAATGACGCGGTGTACGTCAAAATCGGCGCGCTCGACAACGTGACGTTGGGATACGGCCTCATCATGGACAACTACCGCAACACCCTGCACTATCCCGGCATCAAGAAAACCGGATTCCAGTTCCGCATCGCCAATTTTGCCAGCACTAATATCGGACTCGAAGGAGTGATCAACAACCTCCAAGACTTTCAAGAGGGCGGTGCCCTCATCGGGCTGCGGACCTTTGGCTACGCCGCCGATCTCGAAGTGGGTGTAACCTTTGTCGCCGATCTCGACCAGTACAGCGGCCTGCGCGACAGCGATTCCGACGGCGTGCCCGACCCCATTGACGCCTTCCCAGAAGACGGCGATTTTGCCCTCGACAACGATTCCGACGGCGTACCCGACCACATCGACAGCGACGACGACAACGACGGCATCATCGACGCCGACGCCGGCAGCGGCCTCTCCGCCGACATCGCTTCCGCCTTGTTGGGGCTCAACGCCAATTACGGCAACGCCTTTCCAATAGACCAAGACGTGGACCGCCACAAGCCCTTCAACAAAAATCGCGTTGGCCAAGATTTCTTTTCGATCTTAGGCGTGGACCTGGCCTATCCGCTCATCCGCGACCTAGGCCTACAACTCAAGCTCTACGGCCAATTCGCCATGCTGATCGACGACGACGACGGACTCTCCAGCTTTGAGGCGCAACAGCAGGGCGTTTACCCCGGAAACCGCCAAGCGACTGGGTTCGGCATCGCCGCCCCGGGCCTGTGGCTGTCTTTAGGCCCGCTCAACGGTCAATTGGACTTCCGCCACTTCCGCCGCGATTTCGACTCGCGCTACTTCGACGAGTTGTATGAACTCGATCGCGCGTATCTCGACCTCGCCACTGGACAGGCCCAGTCCAAGGACGCACGACTAGACCACAGCAACAACCTCTCCGGCTTTTTCGGCCACTTGGGTACGGAACTCGGCTCGTACGCGTACGCCTCGGTTTCCTATCAGTATTTGACGGGCACCGGCGACCCAAAACAGCAGCTTATCGCCAGTGCATCCTTGTCGCGCAAACTGCTCAAGTACTTCCCCCACCTCAAGCGCGCGTACGCTTATTTTCACAAGAACAACATCGGTCGGAATCCCAAAGAAGACGGCACCGGTCGGGACGACTTCTTCGAGCCGACCCAGGACACCTTCTACGGCTTTGACGTTGGACTGAACATAAAAGAAGGCGCATCCGTGCGCTGGGATACTCGCTTCGTCTTCGAACGCTCCGCCGATCGGCGCTTACAGCGCCACAAAATCATGACCCTCGAAACCGTATTCGACTTTTGATATGAAAATCACTCGCGTATCCGCTCATTACCTGCGCCTGCCCGACGTTACCGCTCGCTGCGACGGCACGCAGGACACCTGTCTGATCCAAATAGAAACCGACGCCGGCATCACCGGCTGGGGCGAAGTTGATTCGGCTCCCACCGTGGTCAAGGCCGTCGTCGAGGCCCCGCTCTCCCACCAGATTAGCAACGGCCTCGCCAATGCGCTAGAGGGCTTGGACCCGCTGGCCATCGACGTATGCGGAGATCGCATGCTCGAAGCAGCCAACTACTACGGTCGCGTCGGCGTAGGCACGCACGCCATGGCTGGCGTCAACCTCGCACTTTGGGACCTTGCCGGTAAAGCGCGCAATTGCCCAGCCTACGAACTGCTCGGCGGCCTCTATCAAACCAAATTCCGTGCGTATTGCTCCATCCTCTTCGGCGACACGCCGCAAGAGACCGGCGAATTGGCCCGCCGCTTTGCCGACGAGGGGTTCACAGCCATCAAGTTCGGCTGGGGTCCGATGGGACAAGACGAGGCAAACGACATCGCCTTGGTGCGCGAAGCGAGGAAGGGAGCCGGACCGGACGTGGACATCTTGGTGGATGCTGGGCAGGTGTGGGACTGGAAAACCGGTCTCAAGCGCGCCGAGCAGTTCGCCGAGTACGGCATATTCTGGCTCGAAGAACCTTTGCATCCCGAGGATGTCGCAGGCTATGCGCATCTCTGCGAGCGCAGCCCAGTACCCATCGCCACGGGTGAGGCCGAGTCGCGCTATCAGGATTTTGAGCGGCTGCTCGTCAATGGCCGCATCGACTGGGTTCAGCCGGACCCGGGCCGCTGCGGGCTTTCGACCATGGTCGAGGTCGGCCGCCTCGCGCACCGCCTGCACCGCAAGGTCGTCAACCACTCGTTCAAAAGCGGCATCACCATCGCCGCTTCCCTGCACGGGCTGGCGGCAGTCCCCCACGGCGAGGTCTTCGAATACTGCATGGCCGACTCACCCTTGCGCCACGACCTGACGCACGAAAAATTCACAGTCGTCGATGGCTACGTTCACGTGCCGGAGGGGCCGGGGTTGGGCGTGACCATCAATGAAGAGATAGTAGAAAAGTATCTAGTGAATTAACCCAAAAGGTTCCCCACCATGCCCGATCGCCCCATGCTCATCATCGACGGCCACCTCGACTTGGCCTTCAACGCCCTGCACCACCGCCGCGACCTCACCCAAGATGTCCATATCCTGCGCGAGCGCGAAGACCCCAAGCCTCCAGGCCCTTCACACCCCGACTCGCTGCGCGACAGAAAACGCCCCGAAAGCACCTCGCGCGGCACTGCCACCGTATCCCTGCCGCAGATGCGCCAAGGCCGCGTCGGCATCGCGCTCTCGACCATCATGTGCCGAGTGCAGATGCCCACCGGCCTCCTCGACGACGGCATGAGAACCCAAGAAGCGGCTCACTCCGTCGGCCAATCGCATCTTTACTATTACAAAGCACTAGAGCGCGAGGGCCAACTGCGCTTCATCCGCGACACAAACGATCTCGACGCGGCCATTGCCGCTTGGCAAAATCCCGACTCAACGACTCCGATTGGCCTGATCCTAAGCATGGAAAGCGCCGATCCCATCTTAGACCCTGAGCAAGTAAGTTGGTGGTGGGAACAGGGCCTGCGCTCGGTGGGGCTGACGCATTTTGGTGCCAATACTTGGGGCCACGGTACCGGCACCCGCGGCGGGCTGTACGCCGACGCCTATCCCCTGCTCGACGCCCTCGCCGCAACGAACATCGCCCTCGACCTAACCCACGCCTCGGACTTGGTCTTCTGGCAACTTTTGGACTACTGGCAAGGTCCCGTCCACGCCAGCCACTGCAATTGCCGCGCCCTCGTCCCCGGCCAGCGCCACCTCAGCGACGAGATGATCCAAGCCATTGCCGAACGCGGCGGCGTCATCGGCGCGGTCTTCGCCGAGTTCATGCTCAATCCCGAGATCGACTTCGACGACCCAGGGACTTATCCGCAAACCGCTCGCCGCTCCATGTCGGCCGTCGTCGATCACATCGACCACATCTGCCAGCTCGTCGGCAACTGCGATCACGTCGCCATCGGCTCCGACCTCGACGGCGGCTTCGGGCGCGAAATGGCACCCATTGATTACGACACCATTGCCGACCTACAGCGCTTCCTCGACATCCTCGACCGGCGGGGCTACTCAACCGACGACATTGCGGCCATCGCCCACGGCAACCTCTCGCGCTTCTTCCGCCAAGCCTGGGAGCAATAGCCACTCTGCGTCCATCTGCGGATAACTCACGCCCCACCTTACGAATAGGATTGCCATACAATGACCGACGCGCGCTCGCTGATCCTCGACAGCCACCTCGATCTCTCCTTCTCCGCCCTGCAAATCAACCGCGACCTAACGCAAAAGGCAGCCACTGTGCGCGTCCACGACTCCGTGCAGACTATGGAGGGCTTCGGCTCCTGCACAGTGACCTTCCCCGAACTGCGCCGAGGCAAAGTCGGCCTCTTCTGCGGCACAGTGATGTCGCGCCTGGACCCAAACGACCGCTGGACCCGCACCGGCATGTACTGCCAAGCCCAATGCCACGGCGTCGGCCGCGGACACTTGGCGTACTACCAAGCACTCGAACGCGCAGGTTTGCTCCGCTTCGTCAAAAGCATCGAGGATCTGGACGAAACCATTGCCGCTTGGCAAAACCCCGAACCAACTACCCCCTTCGGCCTGATCCTCGCCATGGAAAGCGCCGATCCCATTTTAGGCCCAGACCAAGTGCCCGAATGGCGCGAACTCGGCTTGCGCCTAGTGTCGATCTCGCATTACGGCACCAGCACCTATTCGCACGGCACCGGCACCGAAGGCGGACTGCTGCCGCCGGCCAAACCCCTGCTCGACGCGCTCAAAGCGGCCGACATCATCATCGACTTGACCCATTTGACCGACCAAGCCCACTGGGAGCTCTTGGAATTGTACGACGGCCCGGTCTGCGCTTCGCACCACAATTGTCGCGCCCTCGTCCCCGGCCAGCGCCAGCTCACCGACGAAATGATCCGCTCCATCGCCGAGCGCGATGGGGTCATCGGCGCGGCTTTCGACGCCTGGATGCTCGACCCGGGCTGGCAGCGCAAAGTCCCCGCCTTTGAACAACTGACCAACGCCACGTTGGCAACCGTGGCCGACCACATCGACCACATCTGTCAGCTTTTGGGCACTTCGCGCCACTGCGGCATTGGCACCGATCTCGACGGCGGCTTCGGCACCGAGCAAGCCCCGCGCAACCTCAACACCATCGCCGATCTGCAAAAGCTCCAGCCCATCCTCGCGCGCCGTGGCTACTCGCCAGCAGACATCGCCGGCATTTTCTCCGGCAATTGGATACGGCTCTTCAAGGACGTGTGGAGCCGCTCTTAATCTGCAATATCCTCTAAAGCTGACTCTACGTCCTTTTTCGTTACAAATCGTCCAAATTTTTCTCTCCTTCTTGTCATTATCGCCATTTTTGCCTATACTTTGCTCAAGTTAGTTACATAATAATTCTCAAACCATCCATTTTTAGGGAGAAATTGACATGGCGAGAGGAGCCGACAAAGTCATCGAAGCGCTCGATCGCTTCGGCGTCGAGTACGTCTTCGGCCATCCGGGCGGCGCGGCCATGCCCATCTTCGACGCGCTACTCAACTCCGAGCAGATCCGCTTCGTCCTCACCCGGCACGAGCAAGGTGCAACCCACATGGCCGACGGCTACGCCCGCGCCACCGGCAAGCCCGGTGTCGTCCTCGTAACCTCCGGCCCGGGCGCAACCAACACCATCACCGGCCTGCTAACCGCGCTGATGGATTCCGCGCCCGTCATCGCTCTCACCGGCCAAACCGTCACCCCCATGCTCGGCAAAGACGCCTTTCAGGAGGCCGATGTCTTCGGCATCTCCATGCCCGTCGTCAAGCATTCCTATCTGGTCAGGGACCCCAACGATATCCCCCGCGTGATGACCGAGGCATTCCACATCGCCACCACCGGCCGACAGGGGCCAGTGCTCGTCGATCTGCCCAAGGACGTCACCCAAGGCGACCCCTTCCCCGAATGCACCACTGACTTTCCAGAGAAGGTGTACCTGCCCGGTTACACTTGGCAGACCAAGCCCGCGCCCGAACTGCTCGAAGCCGCCGCCATTCTTCTGCGCCGCAGCAAGCGCCCCCTGCTCTACTTGGGCGGCGGCTGCATCGCCTCGGGCGCGCACGAGGTGGCCAAGGCCTTTGCCGAAAAGACGCGGATGCCAGTGACCAACACCCTGCTCGGCAAGGGGGCGTTCCCCGAGCAGCACGCGCTTTCGGTGGGTATGCTCGGCATGCACGGCACGGCCTATGCCAACAAGGCCGTCGTCGGCTGCGACCTGATTATGTCGGTAGGGGGGCGCTGGGACGACCGCATCACCGGCAAGCTCTCGGAATTCTGCCCAGATGCGAAAAAGATCCACATCGACATTGACCCAGCCGAATACGGCAAAGTGGTCATGCCCGACGTTTTTATCGAAGGCGATGCGCGTCAAGTACTCGAAGAGCTAATCAACTACGTCGAGCCGATTGACACGGCAGTTTGGCTGGCCCAAATCGACGAGTGGAAAACGAAATACCCGCTCAAATACGGCAAGCGTGGCGGCCTCAAGATGCAGACTATCATCGACCGCCTGTACGAGCTGACCGCTGGCCGCGCCGTGGTGACTACCGATGTCGGCCAGCACCAGATGTGGGCGGCTCAGTTCTACAAGACAGCCCATCACCGCCAATGGCTTTCCTCCGGCGGCGCTGGCACCATGGGCTTTGGCTTTCCCGCGGCCGTCGGTGCTCAGTTTGGCCGCCCCGAAGAGACCGTAGTCGCCATCTGCGGCGACGGCGGCTTCCAGATGACCCTGTGCGAACTAGCCACCGCCGTCGTCCATCGGCTGCCGGTTAAGATCCTAGTCCTCGACAACAAGTACCTAGGTATGGTTCGCCAGTGGCAGAATCTCTTCTTCGACAATCGCCTCTCCGGGGTTGACCTAGAGGGCAATCCCGACTTCGTCAAGCTGGCCGAAGCCTACGGGGCTAAGGGCTTTCGCATCCGGCGCACCGCCGACATTGACAAAGTCCTCAAGCAGGCCCTCGACCACGACGAAGGCCCCTGCGTCATCCACGCCGAGTGCGAAAAAGAAGACAACGTCTTCCCGATGATTCCCGCCGGGGCTGCACTCACCGATATGCTGATCGAGGCTCCCAAGCAGAAACTGGCCCAACCCAAAGGAAGCACCTAATGACTACAACTGCCATCAACTTTGCCGCCGCAGACCTCAACGCCCGCCAAGAGGCGGTGGACGCACCACAACTCAGGCCGACCGAACCCCAACAGAAGACTACCATCGGCCTATTGGTCAACGACCGTCCCGGCGTCCTAGTGAGAATCGCCCAGTGCTTTGCCCGTCGGGCCTACAACATCGAAAACCTAGTCGTTTCGCCGGCCCACATCCCCCAGTGCTCGCGCATGACCATCACCAGCATTGGCCCCGCTGCCGAGTTGAACCAAATCATTCTTCAGCTCAACAAGCTAGTCGATGTCATCCACGCCAAAGACCACTCGGCCGACGATGCCATCACCCGCGAGTTAGCACTGTTCAAAGTCGGCTGCTCGGTCGAAGAGCGCACCGAAGTTTTGCAGATTACCGAGGTTTTTCGCGGCAAGACGGTCGATATCTCAGAGGCCACCATCACCATCGAGGCCACCGGCACCACCGAGAAGATGGATGCCCTCGAATCGCTGTTGAGCAAATTTGATCTCAAGGAAATGGTTCGCACTGGCAAGGTGGTCATGGCCCGCGGCAACAAGCCGACATAAAAAGAGGGGGACGGACATCGCCCGTCCCCCTCTTTGCCTTCTGTATCCTTCCTTAAAACGCCACGCCCAATTGCCCAAAGACCAAGCGACCGATCTCCGGTGCGCCAATAAAGGTCCGGTGCTTGGTGTCGAGCGCGTTGGAAACATCCACCCCGAGCCGCAGGTTGCTTCCGAACGGCAACAGACAACTGGCGTTCAAATCGAGCAGCGAGTACGCGTCCACATCCCCGACGAACACGCCCGACTCTTGGCGAAACGCCCCCACATAGCGCCACTGCGCCCCTAGGGTTAATTGCTCTTGGTCGAAGGTATAGGACGTTCCCACCTTGAGCTTGTTACCCGGCGCATTGAGCGCTATGTCGGCGATGCCATCGACGTTCTTGAATAAAGTCTGATCGACATAAGAGTAGCTGCCCGTTAGCGACCATTGGTCGCTCGGGAAATAGGCCAAGTTCACATCCAAGCCGTTAAGAGAGATCTCGCCGAAATTGCGATAGGTCAACATCACCGCCGTCGGCTCAAAGGCCTGCTCCGGCGTAACCGTGCCAAACGGTATGCCCGCGGCCCCGCTGGCAAACAACGTGACAATTTCATCAACCGGCGAGCCATTGCCGTTGCCAGATAAGGTGCCCGGTACCTGCATATTGTCGAGCGGGGCGACCGCCGCGGCCAACTCTGCATCCGAGGCCAGCGCCTCGCCAATGCTAGCACCTAGCGCCGCTCCGAGGCTAGCCGGATCTAGGAAGACATTGGGCGTCTGCACCTGAATCGGAGAGACAAAATCTTGGATCCGGGTGTGATATAGGTCAGCCGCCACCACCAGCTTCTCGCCGACTATCCCCTTGTAGCCCAATTCAAAGGTCTCGGTAGTAGTAGAGCGGGTCAGCGGCACGTCGATAACATCGGCGACCGGATCAAAGGGAGCCGGATCGCCCGCCGCCACCTTCTCGAGATTGAGCATGAGTAGGGCGTTGTCCAATCCCGTCAGTTGTTCAGGCAACAACGCATCTAACCCGCCCAATAGCTGCTGGGCGGCCACCTCTGCCGCTGCTCGGTCTAGCTCTTGCAATATCCCTATCTGGGTTGTCGCCAGCCCCATAAAAAGCTCTGTATCGAGTGCGCTCAACACCCCGCTGCGCCCTAGCCCCCACATCACATTGGTAAAGACCGGATCCCCCAAGTCGATGAAGTCGGTCGGATCCATCCCCGCCACCGGCGCAAAAGACGAGCGAAACTGCGGCCGACCATTGCCCGAGCGAGCAAAAGTCCAGCCGCCGCCCATATCCTCGCGGTAGGTTCCTTGCGCCCGGATATCTATCGCCGGCGCAAAGCCCAGCACCGGCGCAAACGCCGCGCCAATGCCGAACGGATCTTGGGCCGAGCGGATGTCCAAATAGAGGTTATTGCTCGACGGGGTCGCAAAGGCGCGGTTGTACGTCAGCCGCAAAATCTGGGTCTCCTGAGGCTTGAAAACCAGCCCGGCGCGCGGCGAGATTTCGCCTTCGGGAATGCGATTGTGGTCGTCGTAGCGCAGGGCCACTACTAAATCGAGTACTTCGCTCAGGGCTGTCTCGCTCTGCATATAGACTCCGAACTCGTCGATCGAATCTTGGTCTTCATTGCCGCCGTTGATGGTCTCCTCGGTATCGGGCCGCGTCAGCAGCACATCAACGCCGTAGGTAAAGCGCTGCCGCCCCCCCAAGGCCACCGAGTGCTGGAGCTGAAACGCGGTCAGCTTGGAGTTATCGACGATGGGATTGCCATCGCGCAGCAGAAAGGTGTCGCCGGCATTGCTCCCATTCTGAAAAACTTGGGCGAACCAATTCTTGTACAGCAGGCGCAACTGGACGTAGTTATACGCCCAGTCTTGGGCTTGGCCGGCCCCTAAGCCGGTCAACTCGATCTGGTCGGCTTTGTTGTATCCGGCGGCCAAAATGGCCGTCAAGTCGTCCGAAGCCTTGTAGTCCAAGCGGGCTTCGGCACTCTGGCGTTCAATGTCAAAACTGCGCGGTTGGATGTCTGGATTGGCCGCTCTAGCCTGCACCTCTGCCGGGTCTTCGTATTCCCAGTCCATTCCCGTATAGTACTGGGCCGAGACCTTGTAGCCGAGGCGGTCGCTAGCAGCCCCAGCGTGGCGCATACCGACCTTGCGCACACTCCGCTCGCCTAAGCCCACGTTGACATTGGTCCCCGCCGAGTTGAACGGCGAGCGGGTGATGATGTGCATCACGCCGCTGGCGCTATTGGGGCCGTAGAGTGCCGACCCCGGCCCCAACACCACCTCAATGCGCTCGATGTCGTCGTTGGTCACCGGAATGAAGTTGTACGCATTCAACCGTAGCGAGGGAACGCGGGCGATGCGATTGTCGGTCAGCGTCAGCAGGGCACCCGAAAAAACATTGTTAAAGCCCCGCACCACCACATTGCTCTGCGCCAAGCCAGTCTGGGAAAAATCCACCCCCGGCAGGTCGCGGATGTGTTCGGCCACGCTGAGCACCGGCCGATTGCGGATCTCCGCGGCTTCAACTATCGCCACCGAGGCCGGGGCTTCGAGGACTTTTTCCTGCCGCCGCGAGGCCGAGACTACGTTCTGGTCGAGGAAGATGATCCCCGTCTCCAGCGTTAGCATCAGCTCCTGTTCGCCAGCGACGATGCCAACGCCTTCTCGCGTTAGGACCCGATAGCCAATATGCGTAACGCTGAGCTGATACTCGCCGACCGGCAGCTCCTCCAAGCGAAAGCGACCGTCTTCGTCGGTAGCCGTGCCGATCTTGCCACCCGTAAGCAGGTCGCCGATGAGGACGACGTTAGCACCCGGGATCTGTTCGCCCTCCGGCCCCATCACGACGCCGGAAAGCACTCCTTCCTCCGCGAAGGCGACGCCCGCCCACAGCACGAGAGTGCTTAAAAGCAATTTGTACTTCATGGCTAGCTCCTTATTTTGGGCCCCAATTTACCCCAAGCACCCGATCCCACTACCGCTACCCAATAAGTAACCTCGTAGCGCGTTGCCGCGCAAAGGCAAATTATTTCTTTGGGAATTTCGTCGCCTAGCGATAGCGCGGTCTATCTTTCCTTCCCATCCCTTCTCCGCTACAGAACTCGCCCTCTCTATTGATTTTCCGTGCCTCCATTGCGTATTTTTCCAGCCCTAATTCACCTATGCTATCGGAGACTTATTCCATGCCGGACAAACTCAAGCTCGCCTTTGTTGGCTGCGGTGCCATCGCCCGTTTTCACCTCGACGGCATCAAAGGCCACGCCCCCCGCATCGACGTCACCGCGTTAGTCGATCTCGACGAATCCAAAGCCCAAGCCTACGCCGCTGAAACCGGCGGGCAGGCTTTTACCTCGCTCGACGAAGCGCTCGCCAAAGGCGACTTCGACGCCGTTGACATCATGTTGCCCCACGACCTACACGAATCCATCGCCCTCCAGTGCTTTGCCGCTGGCAAGCACGTGCTGTTGGAAAAGCCCATGGCCCCCACCCTCGACGCCTGCAACCGCATTCTCGCCGCGGCCAACGCGGCCCCAAGCGTCTTCATGGTCGCCGAAAACAGCCAGTACTGGCCCGAAATCGTCGAGGCCCAAAAGCACCTTGCGGCCGGGGCCATCGGCGAGATCATCACCGCCCGTGCGGCCTTTGTCTATCCTTTTGACGACTATTGGTTCAAAGAAGAGCGGCCCTGGCGCTACGAAAAGGGACGCACCGGCGGCGGCATCGCCATTGACGGCGGATCGCACTGGATCCGGCCCTTGCGCATGTGGATGGGGGAAATCAAAGAGGTGGTCGGCGTGCTGGGGCACCCGCTCGCGCAGATGGAAGGCGAGTCCCTCGCCCGCGCGCTGTTCCGCTTTGACTCGGGCAAAACCGCCATCTTCGACGCCATGATGATCGACACGGTCTTTGCCCCCGATCCTTGGTGGCGCATTACCGGCACCAAGGGCGAGTTGACCATCAACGCCGCGCTCGACGGGGCCGAACTCTATCTGTGGGACGCAGACCATCCCGACGGTAAACGGCTTTTTGCCAGCCCGGGCTACACCGAATCCTTTGGGCCAGAGCTAGCCGATTTTGCCGCCGCCGTCCTCGACGGCAAGGCCCCGGACGCTCCGCCGGAACACGCCCTCGGCGAGCTGCGCACGGCCTTGGCCCTCTATCGCTCGGCCACCAGCCAGCGGTGGGAGCAAGTGTGGGGGTAATGCTTGCACGAACCTCTCCTTTGGGATATATTCAGCCCTTTCAGCCCTGTGAGGCCATTCCTCGAAGCACCGAGCATGTTCCACCTCAATTCGCCCCCTTTTCAAACTCAGCGGCAAAGGCTGTCAAGGCCGAGATGCCCTCTCAATTCAAAACGCATTAATAGAACAGGAAAGCAATGACGGAAAAGTACGTATATCTGTTTGGCACTTCTCAATCCGAAGGCGATAAGGAAATGCGCAACCTGCTCGGCGGCAAAGGCGCCAACCTCGCCGAAATGGCCCAGCTCGGCCTGCCCGTCCCAGCCGGTTTTACCATCACCACCGAAGTTTGCACCTATTACTACAACCACGACCAAACGTATCCCAGCGAACTCAAAGGCCAAGTGGAACGAGCCATTGCCGAAGTCGAAAAGACCATGGACATGCGCTTTGGCGACGCGGCCAACCCGCTCTTGCTCTCCGTGCGCTCCGGCGCCAGAGTGTCCATGCCCGGCATGATGGAGACCGTGCTCAACCTCGGCCTCAACGACGCGATCGTCCAAGGGCTTATCGAACAATCGGGCGATCCGCGCTTTTGCTACGACGTGTACCGCCGCTTCGTGCAGATGTACGGCGACGTGGTCATGGGCTTGCGGCCCGAAGACGAAAAGGAAACAGACCCTTTCGAGGCCCTGCTCGACGCGAAAAAGCACGCCCGTGGGGTCGCGCTCGACAGCGAGCTGAGCGCCGAAGATCTGCGCGAATTGGTCGCCGAGTTTAAGGCTGAGATCGCCAAGCGGCTCGACCGCGAATTCCCCGAAGACCCCCACGAGCAGTTGTGGAATGCCATCGGCGCGGTCTTCGGCTCTTGGCAGGGCCAGCGCGCCATCCGCTACCGCGAAATCGAAGGCATCCCCCACGATTGGGGCACGGCCGTCAACGTCCAGTCCATGGTGTACGGCAACATGGGTGACGACTGCGCCACGGGCGTGGCCTTCACGCGCAACCCCTCCACTGGCGAGAAGCACCTATACGGCGAATTCCTCATCAACGCCCAAGGCGAAGATGTGGTCGCTGGTACCCGCACACCCGAGCCGCTGTCCGAACTCAGCGGCCAAATGCCGCAAGTGTACGAGCAGTTCCAAGCGATCTGCGACCAGCTAGAGCCGCACTACCGCGACATGCAGGATGTGGAGTTCACGGTCCAGAAGGGCAAATTGTGGATGCTGCAAACCCGCAACGGTAAGCGCACTGGAGCGGCGGCGGTCCAAATCGCCGTAGATATGGCCGCCGAGGGGTTGATTTCACAAGAGGAAGCCCTCCTGCGCGTCACTCCGGATCAACTCGACCAACTCCTGCACCCAACATTCGACGACGCGAGCCCCAAGGACGTCATTGCCGAGGGGCTGCCCGCTTCACCCGGGGCGGCGACCGGCCAAGTCGTCTTCAACTCCGCAGAGGCCGAAACACAAGCGGCCGAAGGTCAGCAGGTCATCTTGGTGCGCCAAGAGACTTCGCCCGAAGACATCGGCGGCATGGACGCCGCCCAAGGCATTCTCACGGCACGCGGGGGCGCGTCCTCTCATGCCGCCCTAGTCGCGCGCGGCATGGGCAAGTGCTGCGTGGCCGGCTGCGAGTCCATAGCAATCGATTATCACCAGGAATTGTTTACCGCCAACGGCAAGACCGTCAAAAAGGGCGACTGGATATCCATCGATGGCTCGTCCGGCCAAGTCATGCTGGGCCAAGTGCCCACGGTGGAGCCGAGTTTCTCGGCGTCGTTTGACACCATGATGGGTTGGGCCGACGACAAGCGCCGACTAGCCGTGCGCACCAACGCCGACACGCCACACGACTCAGAAGTGGCCCGCAATTTCGGCGCTGAGGGCATCGGCCTGTGCCGCACTGAGCACATGTTCTTCGAGGGCGACCGCATCGTAGCCGTGCGCGAGATGATCCTCGCCGCCGACGAGGCCGGGCGACGCCAAGCCCTAGCCAAGCTCAAGCCCATACAGCGGCTCGATTTTGAGGGCATTTTCACCGCCATGGACGGCCTGCCCGTAACCATCCGCCTGCTAGATCCGCCGCTGCACGAGTTCCTGCCTCACGAGCCTGCCCAACAACAACAAATGGCCGAGGAAATGGGCGTCCCGCTAAGCCAGATCGAGGCCAAAATCACCTCCCTGCACGAGTTCAACCCCATGTTGGGGCATCGCGGCTGTCGCTTGGGAATCACCTACCCGGAAATCTACGAGATGCAGGTTGAGGCCATTTTCGAGGCCGCGGTCAACGTGCGCGCCAAGGGCGTCAACCCCCTGCCCGAAATCATGATTCCCCTCGTGGGAACCGAGCGCGAGTTTAGCGACCTAAAAGCTATGGTTGACCGCGTCGCCGTTGCCGTCGGGGGCACTATCGAGTATCTAGTAGGCACCATGATCGAAATTCCCCGCGCCGCCCTCCTCGCCGACCAAATCGCTGAGCAAGCTGAGTTCTTTAGCTTCGGTACCAACGATCTAACTCAGCTTACCTTTGGCTACAGCCGCGACGACGCGGGCAAGTTCCTGCCCGAATACGTAGCCCAAGGCATTCTCGCCGACGATCCATTCCAAAGCCTCGATCAAGAGGGCACCGGCCAGCTCGTGCGCCTCGGCACCGAGCGGGGCCGCAGTGCTCGTCCCCAGCTCAAGGTGGGCATCTGCGGCGAGCACGGCGGCGACCCCAGTTCAGTGGGCTTTTGCCACGAGGTGGGCCTCGACTACGTCTCCTGTTCCCCCTACCGGGTACCTATCGCCCGCTTGGCGGCCGCCCAAGCCGCCCTTGCCGAGTGAGATTCTTTCATGGGCCGGGTCATCGCCATATCCAATCAAAAAGGAGGGGTCGGCAAGACCACCACGGCCGTCAATTTGGCAGCTAGTTTGGCTGTGGCCGAACAAAAGACCTTGCTCATCGACATGGATCCGCAGGCCAACGCCACCTCCGGCTGTGGCTTTCAAAACAGCGAGGAGATCGAACCGGCCAATATCTACCACGCGCTGATCGGGCAAAAAGAAACCGCGGCCGTTACCTACGAGACCAAGATACCCTACCTGTCCTTGATTCCCTCGCACATCAACCTGACGGGTGCCGAGGTCGAGATGATCAACATGATCGCGCGCGAGCAAAAGTTGGACGGGCTGCTCAACCAAGTCCGCGACCAATATGCCTATATCATTCTCGATTGTCCGCCCTCTTTGGGGCTGTTGACTATCAACGCCCTGACCGCGGCCGACTCGGTGATGATACCCATTCAGTGCGAGTACTACGCGCTAGAGGGCCTTGGCCGACTGCTCAACACCGTGCGCCAGATCCAACGCCATCTCAATCCCAAGCTCCAGATCGCTGGCGTCCTACTCACCATGTTCGACGGACGCTTGAACCTATCGCGCCAAGTATCTTCAGAAGTCAAGTCCTATTTCGGCAACAAGGTTTACAAGACCTCTATCAGCCGCAACGTGCGTCTGGCCGAGGCCCCTAGCCACGGCCAACCCATCGTACTCTACGACATTTTGTCGCAGGGATCTCAGGATTACATGAGCCTCGCAGGAGAAGTGATCGACCATGGGTAAGAAGCCGGTCCTCGGCAAGGGCATCAGCGCCCTCATCCCGGAATATGCCGAACCTAGCGGCCAAGCCGACGCCTCGCGCCAGATCTTCTATATCGACGTCGATGAGATCGAGCCCAATCCCTATCAAGCTCGCACTGAGTTCGACGAGGAGAGCATCGACGAGCTGATGCACTCGATCCAAGAGAAAGGCGTCATCCAGCCCATCACCGTCAACCGCATCGGCCAGAGCTACCAGATTATCGCTGGCGAGCGCCGCTGGCGGGCTACCAAGAAGGCGGGAATCCAAGAAATACCAGCGATCGTCCACGAAATCGAGTCCCAGCAAGACTTGATGGAGCTGTCGCTGATCGAGAACATCCAGCGCGAAAACCTGACCCCCATCGAAGAGGCCGAAGGCTACCGCTCCCTGACCGACAAGTGCTTCCTCACCCAAGAGGAAGTCGCCCGCAAGGTGGGGAAAAATCGCTCGACCGTGACCAATCTCCTCAGGCTGTTGCAATTACCACATGAGGTCCAAGAATTTTTGCGCCGCGGCCAATTGCAGATGGGACACGCCCGCGCCCTGCTCGGCCTCGAAGAAGACGAAGATCGACTCGCGCTGGCCCGCCGCGCAGTCGAGGAGAAAATGGCCGTCCGCGAGGTCGAAAAGGCGGTCGCCAATCAACGCGTGGGCCGCAAGAAAAAGAAGTCTCCCAAAGAAGTCCCCAATGACCCCCACATCCGCGACTATGAGGACCGATTGCAGCACCGCTACGGCACAGCGGTCAACATCCGTCGCACTGGGTCAAACAAGGGCAAGATCGAGGTCGAATTCTACAACGATGGGGATCTAGAGCGGCTACTCGACCTGATGATCGAAGGCGAATGAACCTCGGTTGGTGCCTCGTAGCCCCATTCCTCGTCCTTGGTGCCTGTAGCTTGCTCCACGACAACCTCCCCAACGATCCCCCGACCGTACACTTGGCGCGGATGACCTGCCAGTCGCCGGGTGCAGCTTCCCTAGACACCCTGATCAATAGCGCGGATGCTGTCTGTCGGGTCCAACGCGGCGGCGAGGTTCGCTTTGAGGTCCGCGCAGCCGACGAGGACGATGACCCTGTGTTCTACGAGTGGCGAGCTCCAGCCGGAGGCAGCTTCCGCGATCTGCAGGCCCAAGAGACCAACTCTTGGTTCGCCCCTCAAACCATCACCGGCTCCAGTGAGCAATTTGTCGTGCAGGTCCTCGTAACCGACCGCAACTGCAATGCCATTGCCGTACCCGATATAGCCGACCGCCAGCGCTGCGCCGAAGACGCTCGGGTGCTGATCGAAAACTTCCTCGTGGAGGTCGTGCAGCGCGAACCCCTGTTGGAAGTAACCGCCGACGCGACCAGCGCGTTTAGCGCACCGCAGCTAGTTATCGACGCATTTGGCAGCGATCCTGACGGCGACCAGCTTGAATACCACTGGGAGCCGATGGCCAGGGACAGCCTTAGCATCTGGTCAGAGGAGGCCATCCGCGACGAGGAAACCGGGCGACAAATCGGCTCGCGCGCTACCGTCGTCGCCTTTTTTCCCGGCAGCCACAACCTGCGCGTTACCGCCAGTGATGGTGCCGCAAACACCGAGCGCGAAATCGCCGTCCACGTTTCCATTGAGCCGCCTCTGCCAACTGGCGGCACAGGGCATCTAGTCCTGCCAACGGGTCAAGAATACGAGATAGACGCATACGAGTATCCCAACACCAGAGGAGAGCGGCCGCAGTCCGCTTCGTTTTTCCAAGCAGCACACCTGTGTGCAGCCGAGGGCAAGCGCCTGTGCAGCCCGGACGAGTGGACCGCGGCTTGCCAAGCTGGCCAAACGCGGCGCTTTTCTTCGATCGATGATTTAGCTGCCTACGACAGCCGCGACCACTTTGGCGTACGCTTCTGCAACGTGCCGGGTTCGGCCTTTTCCCAATTCAGTAGCGACCCAACCGCCCAACTCGCGCCTTCCGGCTCATTTCCCAACTGCGGCAGCGCGACCGGCGTCTTTGACTTGACCGGCAACATAGACGAGTGGCTCGCCGGTATCGACGAGGCCGGTGACCTAGCGGTGTACATCGCAGCAAGCAGCGTATCTGAGAGCAGTGACTGCGACGGCGCAAGCCTCGTGAGCACCCTACCCATCGAAGGCCAAGACCCCTATGATATAGAAGCCTTAGCGGAAGTCGTCGCCGACTCGCCCCTACAAACCTACGAGCAGCCCCTCCTTGGCTTCCGCTGCTGCCGTTGATCCCGCGTTCCTAAATGCCATGGACCAAGAACAACTCCGTCACCTATTAGAGCGAGTCGCCACCGGAGACCTCGCGCCGAGCCAAGCCTTAGAGCGGCTTAGAAACCTGCCTTTCGAAAACCTTGGGTTTGCCCACGTCGATCACCACCGCGCCCTGCGCACGGGGTTTCCAGAAGTCATTTTCGCTCAAGGCAAAACCTGCGAGCAGGTGCTAGCCATCGCCGAGCGCATAACCGCGCATGGCGCACAGGTGCTGGCCACCCGCGTCGAAGCGGCCACAGCCCAAGCCCTCGTCGAGCGCTTTGACCGCGCCGAGCACGACCCTCTCGCCCGCACGGTCTTAGTACCAGGAGCCGAACAGCCCGTGCCCGAGGGCCTAGTAGCCGTAGTCTCAGCCGGTACCTCGGACTTGCCGGTGGCCCGCGAAGCCGTCGTCACAGCCCGCGCCATGGGCGCGCATGTCGAGGAGGTTTGCGATGTCGGCGTCGCTGGCCTGCACCGGCTGCTAGCGTACCGCGAACTCTTGCAGCGGGCGCGGGTCATCGTCGTAGTCGCCGGAATGGAAGGCGCACTCGCCAGCGTCGTCGGCGGGCTGGTGGATATTCCGGTCGTGGCCGTGCCAACTAGCGTGGGGTACGGCGCGAGTTTCCACGGCCTCGCCGCCCTCTTGGCCATGCTCAACTCCTGTGCGGCCGGCGTGGTTGTCGTCAATATCGACAACGGATTTGGCGCAGGGTACGCAGCCGCCCAAATCAACCGCCGCCCCAGCCAGCGCCCCGAATGATCCACATCGCCGTGCTAGCCGGCGGCCAGAGCCGACGCATGGGCCGCGACAAGGCTCTCCTGCAATTAGGTGGCCAGACCCTGATTGAGCGCGTCCTCGCTGCGGCTCGCCCCCTCGGCTACCCCCGCGTCATCATCGGCGACCCCTCCTCCTATAGCCACCTCGGGCTACCCGTCCATCCCGACCGCCGACCCGGACTTGGGCCGCTAGGAGGCCTGTACACCGCGCTCAGCACAACCGCCGCGCCCGTACTCCTCCTCGCCTGCGACTTGCCCTTTCTCACTCCAGACTTCCTCCGCCACCTCGTCAACCGGCGCGGGCCACATCAAGCGGTCGTGCCCCACACGGTCGCCGGGCTGCAACCGCTCTGTGCGCTCTACGAGCCGTCTTGCTTAACGGCCGTAGAAGCCGCCATACAGGCCGGTCAGCTCGGCATGCGCGACCTACTGAGCAATCTGAACTTGTATCTGGTAAGGGAAAAGGATTGGCAGCCCTACGACGAGCGCGGCCTGCTTTTTGCCAATCTCAACGCGCCCGCAGAGTACGAGCGGGTGCAAGCCGCACTGCTAAAACCCGGCGTCCACCACGCTCAACACCAACAGTAGCGGCAGATAGAGGACCGAAGCCTTGAGCAGTCGCCGCGCACTGGTCACCGAGCGCGAGAAGCTAAGCGCGAGACCGGAGGCCAAAAACAGCGCGCCCAACACCAGCGCCCCAGCTAAGTAGAACGGCCCAGTGAGCCCCATGAACGAAGGCAGCACCGAAAAGATCAGCAGCAGTACCAAGTAGCCCATCACCTGCCAGCAGGTGCTGTTCCCATCCGGCTCGACGACGGGCAACATCTTGAAACCGCCGCGCCGGTAGTCGTCGCGGAAGATCCAAGCAATGGCGTAGAAGTGCGGGTGCTGCCAAGCAAAGAGAATGAGAAACAGGACCACGGCCCCCGGGTCAATCGCGCCAGTCGCCGCCGTCCAGCCCCCTACGGGCGGCAGGGCACCTGGCACGGCCCCCAGCGAGGTATTGAGCCAATTTTGCCGCTTCATCGGGGTGTACACCACCACGTAGAGAAACGCGGAGAGGAGTGCCAGAAAAGCCGTCAACAACCCAGCGGTAAAAAGCAGGAAAAACACGCCGCTCAGAACCAGCACAAACCCCATCGACAGCGCCGTCCCCGGCTTGACGCGCCCGGCCGGCAAGGGCCGATTGCGCGTGCGCTTCATCAACCCATCGACATCGCGTTCCAGATAGTGATTGAGCACCGACGAGCCGCACGTAGTCAAGCCCGTACCGACGAGCAGACAACAAAAAAGCAGCGGCGCGTGAATGCCTTGCCCGCCTAAGAAAAATCCGAAGGCGGCCGTAACCAGCACCAAAAAGGCAATTCTCGGTTTAGTCAGTTCCCAGTAATCGTGCCAAGTAGCAGTCATATCCTATCTCGTTCCGCGACAAAAATATAAGGCTGGATTCATCGACGGACAATACGCGGCCGGTTGACGCGGTTAGGTGCCCCCCCTATCGTACTTTGTACCATGACCCAAGACATCGCCCAACGCATCGCCGCGCTCGCGGACGAACTGGAAGAGCACCTCTACCGCTATCACGTCCTCGACGCCCCCACCATCTCCGACCAAGAATTCGACCGCCTCCTCGCAGAGTTGCAAGCCCTCGAAGAGGCCCACCCCGCACTCAAGCGACCCGATTCCCCCACCCAGCGCGTCGGCGGCGCACCCACCAGCGACTTTCCCACCGTGCGCCACGCACGGCCCATGCTCAGCCTCGACAACAGCTATTCGCGCCAAGACGTAGAAGACTTCGACCGACGGGTGCGCCAGAGCCTGCCCGACGAAGCGGTCGAATACGTCTTCGAGCTAAAAATCGACGGCGTGGCCCTCAGCCTCATCTACCAAGACAGCCTGCTCGTACGCGCCGTCACGCGCGGCGACGGAGTCCAAGGCGACGAAATCACCGCCAACGCCCGCACCATCCCCACCATCCCTCTCCGGCTGCGGCAGCCCGGGATCAATTGCGAAATCCGCGGCGAAGTCTATATGGAAAGCAGCGACTTCGCCCAGCTCAACGCCCAGCGCGCAGCCGACGACGAGCCGCTCTTCGCCAACCCGCGCAACTCCACGGCCGGCTCGCTCAAGCTGCAAAACCCTAACCTAGTAGCCAAGCGCAACCTGCGCTTTTTCGCCTACTGGATACACGCGGAAGGCAGCGGCCAGACACGCCACAGCGAGTGCCTTGCAACACTCCGCGCTTGGGGCCTAAGGGTCCCCAAGCACCAGCGCTGTACCTCTCTAGTGGACGTGTTCGACCACTACGACCACTACGCCGCCACCCGCGCCGATCTCCCCTACGAAATCGACGGAGTGGTCATCAAAGTCGATAGCCTCAGCCAGCAGGAGCGGCTGGGCTACACCGCCAAAAGCCCGCGCTCGGCCATGGCCTACAAATTTCCCGCCTATCAAGCCCGCACCCGCCTTCTCGATATCCACCTGCAAGTCGGCCGCACGGGTGCCGTGACTCCGGTCGCCGTTTTAGAACCCGTGCCCTTAGCTGGCTCGACCATCGCCCGGGCCAGCCTGCACAACGCGGACGAAATCCGCCGCAAAGACATTCGCATCGGCGACACCGTGCTCATCGAAAAGGGCGGCGACGTGATCCCCAAAGTCGTCGAGGTAGATCTCAGCAAGCGGCCCTCCGACTCCGCAAAATATGTCTTCCCCAACCAATGCCCCTCGTGCAAAAGTCCACTCACCCGCGACGCCGAAGAAGCCATCGCGCGCTGCGACAATCCCACTTGCCCGGCCCAACTCCGCCGCCGCCTCGAACACTTCGCCTCGCGCAACGCCATGGACATCGAGGGCTTGGGACCGGCCGTGGTCGAACAATTGGTAGAACAGAGGTTGGTAAAGGACTTGAGCGATATCTACGAACTCGACGTAGAATCCCTTGGTGCCCTAGAGCGGATGGGCACAAAATCGGCGCAAAACCTCCTCGACGGCCTCAGCCGCAGCAAGGAGCAGCCCTTCGACCGGGTGCTCTTCGCCCTCGGCATCCGCCACGTGGGCGCGACCGTAGCCCGCACCTTAGCGCGGGAATTTGACAGCCTCGACGCTCTGTGCAAGGCCAGCGTCGAAGAGTTGGAAGACACCTCCGAGATCGGCCCGACCATCGCCCGCAGCCTGTACGCCAGCCTTCCCGATCTCCCCGCCCTCGATCGCGTGCTCTACAAGCTCAAGAATAAGGCTAAGTTGCAGTTTGAGATGAAAGTGGAAGAAGCCGCAGCAGCACCGTCGCATTTTAGCGGCAAGACCGTAGTCATCACCGGCACCCTGTCAAACTACAGCCGCGACGAGGCAGCCGCGCTGATCGAGAGCTTGGGGGGCAAGACCACGTCCAGCGTCAGCAAAAACACCGACCTGCTCATAGCGGGAGAAAAAGCGGGATCCAAACTGGCAAAAGCAGAGGCTCTCGACGTCGCAGTACTCGACGAAGCGGCCTTTATCGCGCAACTAAAAGAGGCCGGGGTGGCCTAATCTCCTTCTAGCTGCTCCTTCCCCTTCTCAAAAATCTCGTCGGCCTTTTCCAGCAACGCCTCACCCCACCCCACAACCTCACTGCCGATCACTTCGACCCGTTTCCACCAGTCTGAGTCGTCGCCTTGGGTAAAGTACAGGCCGACCAGCAAAACAATCGCGCACACCACCACGACCTTGAAAATTTTGCGCAGCAAGCTGCCTAGCAATATCACCGCCACCAACAGCAACAAGATCGCAATGACCGGGTGCGCCTCCGCATAGGCGACGAGTGCTTCTAGGGAAAAATCGTCTAGCATAGCCATCTCCTAGCTCAGGCCAACGACGCAAATTCCCATTCCTCCAATTCCAC
The DNA here is from genome assembly GCA_022825835.1 of Candidatus Latescibacterota bacterium. GTDB lineage: Bacteria > Latescibacterota > UBA2968 > UBA8231 > UBA8231. The sequence continues at coordinate 60,000 of JAJDVZ010000019.1, read as the reverse complement.
CATCCCATCCACGGCCACCGGCATTCCCACGCCCAAACCCGCCACTTGCAGCGATCCCACCTCGATCTTCCCTTCCCTCACATCCAAGGCTACCAATCCGCTGTCCACCTCCCGATAGAGCTTCCCGTGCGTTGCCAAGCAGGCCGCTCGCTCGTCTGCGGTCAAGTGATCCAACCCCCGCACATAGTGGTGCCCGTTGCGCTCGACGTGCCCGATCCCCAGTGCCGCCACATGCGCCAAATCTTGGTGCAGGGGCACCACCGGCAGATTCATCAGGTCCTCGCCCGAGAGAAAACAGCCCTCCCGCTGCCGCGCCAACGCCAGATTGGCCAGCGCCTTGACCAGCCCTTTGCACGCCTTGGACGAAACGCCCTCGTATCCCAGCGCCAAAGCCTGACGGAAGGTGTCCTGCGCATCGTCCGACTCGTCGATGAGCAAGGGACGCCGCGCAGCCGCGGCGCGAATGCCCGATTCTAGTGCAGCATCCAAAGCCACGCTCCGCTCTAGGGGCTGCTCGACGTAGAGAATGCGCTCGTACAAACGCGGCTGTTTGGCTGCAAGGGCATCGATCAAGCCAATGAGCGAATCCATTTCTTGGTATTGCTCATTGCCGTCGAGCGTGACCTTGTACTCGGCGTCGCGCCCGTCCAACAACTCGGCAATCGCGGCCAATCGCGCCAAGTCGGCTTCCAAATCGCCGTTCACCTTGACCTTGAAGTACGTCAACCCTTGGCGCTCGACGCAATCGGCCAGCGACTGCGGCAACCCATCGTCCAACCGCTCCTCGGGCGCAATATCGCTTGGGACAATCGGATCGGCCAATCCCACTGTGTGCCGCACGTGCAACTGCGCCAGCGGCGCAGCCCCGATCACTTGGCCGGGCTCGACCCCTTGCAACTCGGGGTGAATCGCCCCCAGATCCAAGCCGAGGAGATTGGCCTTGAGCAACTCAAAGTAGCTCGCGCCCACACCGCATCCCACCGCGTCGATCAGGGCGCGTTCCATCAGCGTGCTGCCGTGGACAGCCGTCAACCGATTCAGGCCGTGCGCGTCGCCAGCGGATACCGTCTGTGCATAACCGTCCTGCCAGATGGCAAAGAACGACGCGGGGGACCGCGCCGCATCCAAGTACGCCGACCGCGCCGCACGCGCCGCCCACAGTAAGTCGGCGACATTGTCTTCGTAGCTTTTGGCCGGGTCTTTATCGAACCACTTAGGTGGGAGGATGTCGGCTGCAACCCCTCGTACCGGAGTGCCGTTTTTTAGCGTGCCCTGAGCCACCACATGCAGGATCGGCACGGCGGTCAGCACGGCCGCGCCGTATTTGAAGGGCATGCGGGTATGCACATTCCGCATGTAGAACCGCACGTCCTCAAGCCTTATTTCTACGGCATTCACGAGAGTTGTGCCTCCGCCAGCGGCTGCATGGCCGCGATATCGACCGCGCCCGCGCCATCCACCCCGAGTCCAGGCCGTTGCAGGGAACCAACCGCGATCTGGCCGTCGCGAATATCGAGCAAGCCGCTCTGGCCCTCGGCGCGATACAGATCGCCGTGCCGCTCAAAGCACCACGCCCGCTCCGCAGCCGACAAGTGGTCCAACCCCCGCACGTAGTGGTGCCCATTGCGCTCGACGTGATCGATCCCCAACGCCGCCACGTGCACCAAATCTTGGTGCAGCGACACCACCGGCACCACAGTCAAATCCTCAGCCGAGACAAAACAGGGATGGCCCGCAGCCGTGCGCTGCCAAGCGAGCGCGCTATTGGCCAGCGCCTTGACCAACCCTTTGCAAGACTTGGACGAGACGCCGCTGTACCCCAAGTCCAATGCGCGGCGAAAGGAATCCAAGGATTCATCCGACTCGTCAATCAGCAAGGGGCGCTTTGCCGCCAAAACCCCGAGGTCTTTCTTTAGCGCGGGATCGAGAGAAAGGGCGCGGTCCATGGGCTGCTCAACGTAGAGGATGCGGTGATAAAACGCCCCCAAGTCCTGTTCAATCCGTTCCAACAAAGCCAGCAAATCGGCCGCGTCGCCGTACTGTTCGTTGCCGTCTAGCGTGATGTGGTACTCCGCCCCGCTCTCGTCCAAAAGCGCAGCAATCTCCGCCAAGCGCTCAAAGTCCGCTTCGGGATCGCCGCCGATCTTGATCTTGAAATAGCGCAGGCCCTGACTCTGAATGCACTCCTCCAAGGACTGCGGCAACCCGTCGTTCAACCGCTCTGCGGGCGCAATTGCGGCCGTGCGGATAGGATCGACCAAACCGACCGTATGACGGACGTGCAGCGAGCGCACCGGTACCGCCGGCAGCACTGCCGCAAGCTCCAGCCCCTCTAGCTCCGGGTGAATCTTCCCCAGCGCCAACCCGAAAACATTGTCCTGCAACAGCGCGAAATAGGGCTGCCCCAGCGCGATCCCCAAGCCATCGATGAGTGCCCGCTCCATCAGGGCCGCGCCGTTGGACGCCAGCAGGTCGTTGACGCCTCGCGCCCGGCCCCACGCCCGACCCGCCTCGTAGCCCGCCTCCCATATTGCAAATGGGATCGCGCCGGTTCGACCCGACTCCTGATAAGCAGTGGCCGCAGTTTGCGCTCCATCTACCAAGTCGCGGATGCCATCGGCCATCGTCTTGTTTGGGTTTTTGTCGAACCACCTAGGCGACAGCATGTCCGCAGTCCAGCCCCGCGCCCGACGGCCATCGCTCAGCTCTAGATCCATGGCTACGTGCAGCGCGGTCAGGCTATCAGCGACCACGTTGCCGAACTTAAACGGCATCCGCATCCGCATCTCGCGTACGTAAAATTCGATGTCTTTAATCGCTACTAACATTGGATCACCTTGCGGCCCATACTCGCCGCGCCTTCTCCATCTGTTCGGCCACGGCCTGCGGGCCGGTGCCGCCTTCTATATTACGGCGTGCCAAGCTGTGGCGCACGTCGAGCAGGCCCAGCGCGTCCTCGCCGAAATCCGCGCTGTGGGCGCGCAGATCTTCCAAGTTAAGTTCGGTGAGGGCGCGACCTTGCTCTAGCGAATCCCGCACCAAGCGACCGACGATGCGATGGGCCTCGCGAAAAGGCACGCCTTGGCCCACCAAATAGTCGGCCAAATCCGTTGCCAAGGCCGTGGAATCCACCGCGGACTCCATCCGCTCGGCGCGCACCTTCATGCTCTCCCAAACACCGGCGAAAACCTCTAGACAAATAGCCGCCGTTTCCAGCGCGTCAAAGAGCGGCTCCTTGTCTTCTTGCAGATCTTTGGCATACGTCAACGGCACTGCCTTCATCGTCGTCAGCAACGCCATCAGACTGCCGTACACCCGGCCGGTCTTGCCACGCACCAGCTCTAGCGCGTCTGGATTTTTCTTTTGCGGCATCATGCTAGAGCCGGTGGCAAAGAGATCGTCGAGTTCGACAAAGCCAAACTCCGACGACGACCAGAGAATCAAATCCTCGCAGAAGCGGCTCAAGTGCATCATTAGAATTGCCAGCGCAGACAGAGTCTCAAGCAGAAAATCGCGGTCGCTGACCGCGTCGAGGCTATTGGGGGTCACCTGCGAGAACCCGAGTTCGCGGGCGAGAAAGGCCCGGTCCAGCGGAAACGCACTCCCAGCCAACGCCCCGGAACCCAACGGCAGAAAATCCGCCCGCCGCCAAGCGTCCCCTAGCCGCCCGCGGTCGCGCTCCAACATCCAGAACAGCGACAACGCGTAGTGAGAAAAAAGAACCGGTTGGGCCTGTTGTAAGTGCGTGTAGCCGGGCAGCACCACGCGGCTGTGCTGCTCGCCCGACGCCAGCAGCACTCCTTGCAGGTGGCGGATCTGCGCCTGGAGCGACGCAATCGCGTCCCGCAGGTAGAGCCGTTCGTCTAAGTTGACTTGATCGTTGCGGCTGCGCCCGGTGTGCAGCTTGCCTCCGACCGGCCCGATCAGCTCGGTCAGCCGCTGCTCCACCGCCATGTGGATGTCTTCAAGCGCGTCGGGAAGCGCGCAGTCCGGGGCTGAAAATTCTTCTTGTACCTGCTTTAGCCCCGCTTCGATTTGCTCCAGCTCCCCAGCGCTGAGAACGCTGGCCCGCTGCAGGGCGCGGGCGTAGGCCACACTGCCCGCAATATCGGCCTCCAATAGCTTGCGGTCGAAGCCAATAGAGGCGTTGAAGCGCTCCATCAGCTCGGCCGGCGCGGACTGAAACCGCCCACCCCAAGGCGTTTGTACCGCGGCCATCAGACACCTTGGCGCAGAATCTCGTCGAATACATCTACTACTTCGTCGATGCGATCCCGCTCGACGATCAGCGGCGGCAAGAAGCGCACCACATCGGCCCCAGCCGTGGCCACCAAGATGTCGCGCTGGCGGAAGGCGGCCAGATAGTCAGCGGCCGGCTGGCTGGTGACCGCACCGGCGATTAGCCCTTTGCCGCGAACTTCGGCAAGGTGCTCAGGCCAGCGCTGCTGCAGCTTTTGTAGGCGATCGATCAGGTGTTCGCCTTTTTCGCGCACCCCGTCGATAAAACCCGGCTCCAACAGCTTGTCCAAAACCGCGGTCGCCGCGGCGCAGGCCACGGGATTGGCCCCAAACGTCGCGGCGTGATCGCCAGCCTCAATGGCATCGGCCACCTTCTGCCGCAAGAGCGCGACGCCGATTGGCAAGCCGCCACCGAGGGCCTTGGCCAAGGTCATAATATCCGGTTCAACTTCGTATTGTTGATACGCCCACAGCGAACCTAAGCGCCCGCACCCCACTTGGATCTCGTCGAAGACCAGCAGCATATCCCGCTCGTCGCACAGGCACCTCAACCCGGTGAGAAATTCCGCAGTCGCGGCGTTGATCCCCCCCTCGGCCTGCACCGGCTCGACCAAAATCGCGCAGGTCTGATCCGAAACCAGCGATTCTACAGAAGCCAAATCGTTGAATTGGGCGAAGTCAATGCCCGGCAGCAACGGCTCAAACCCCTTGTGGTACTTGGGTTGACCAGTCGTCGAGATGGACCCATACGTCCGCCCATGAAAGGAATTTTCAAAGGCGATGAGGCGGTTTTTGGGTTGGTCGTGGGTGGTGTTGCCCCACTTGCGGCAAAACTTGAGCGTGGCCTCCCACGCCTCGGTGCCGCTGTTGCAGAAGAACACCCGGTCGGCGAATGAGTGCTCAACCAGCCGCTTTGCCACCTCGACCGAGGGGATTGTGTGGTAGAGATTGGACACGTGCATCAACTTGGCGGCCTGTGCCTCAATGGCCTTGAGCACCTCGTAGTCGCCGTAGCCCAGCGCGTTGACTGCCAAGCCACTGACAAAATCGAGATAGCGGTTGCCGTCCATGTCGAAGAGATAGACCCCATTGCCTCTTTCTAGTACGAACTCGGGCCGGCCGTAGGTCTGCAAAATGTATTGCGCTTCGCCCTTGATAATATCTTCGGTTTTCATGGTTGTCTCCGTCGTTCTACTGGACAATTTGGGTACCAATGCCCTGCCGGGTGTAAAACTCGAGCAACATCGCATGCGGCACGCGCCCGTCAATGACGTGGGTTTTGCGCACGCCGGCTTTGACGGACTTGACACAGGCTTCGACCTTGGGAATCATTCCGCCGCAGATCACGTCTTGGTCAATCAACTCTCCCACCTCAGAGACGTGCACGGTTGATAGCAGGGAAGCATCATCTGCGAGATCGCGCATAATGCCCTGCACATCCGTCAAAAAGACCAACTTCTCGGCGTGCAGGGCCGCGGCGATTTCCCCAGCCGCCGTATCGGCATTGACATTGAAGCTCTCGCCCTCCGGCCCGCGGCCAATCGGCGCAACCACCGGGATCATGCCCTTGCCTATCAAGTCCAACAAAGGCGCGGTATCCACGTGCTCGACATCGCCGACATAGCCGATATCCATAGTGCCACTATCGGTCTGAACCCAGTGTTTGCGCACCTGCATGATCCCGGCGTCCTTGGCCGAGACGCCCACGGCCCGCCCGTCTAGTGCGCCAATTTCGCGGACGATCCGAGCGTTGACTTCGCCAAAGAGCACATCCTCGACCACCTTCATCGTCGCCGCATCCGTCACCCGCAGCCCATTTACGCGCTGACTCTCAAGGCCCAACTCTTGCAGGCGGCGGGTGATGGCCGGGCCACCGCCGTGGACCACGACCGGACAGATGCCGACCACCTGCATGAAGACGATGTCCTTGTACACAGTGTCTCCGCTGCCCATAGTGCTGCCGCCGTATTTAACGACCATCACTTTGCCGCGGAATTCCTGCAAATAAGGCAGGGCCTCAATCAGGGTCTCAGCTTTGTCGATCTGGACTTGCAAGTCCTGCAAAACCTCGGCGTTCATCAGGTCTCCTCGCCGCACACTGCGTCAATTTTATCGACTAACTTCGCCGCATCTTGCTCGGAACGAGTGACGATAAAAATCGTGTTTTCGCCAGCCAGCGTGCCCGCGACCTCGGCCCAACTCATGCGATCAATGGCCTCGCAGACGCTTTGGGCGTGCCCCGACGCGGTCCGCACCAGAACCATGTTGATTACCTGTTCGGCCTGGACCAAGAAGTCCTGCAACTCTCGCTCTAGAATGTGTAGGTCGCGCAGCGTAGCCCCGGCTTCGGGCAGCGTATAGCGAAATCCTCCATCGGCCTGCGGCACCCGCACCACGCCTATTTCGCGCAAGTCTTTCGACAAGGTTGACTGGCTGACCTCGATACCCTGTTGTTGGAGGACTTCGGCCAATTTTTCGTGCGTATCAATGGTCCTTCTGTAGAGCAGTTCCCGTATGCGGGTCTGCCGCATCTGTTTATTTCTCATAATTTTTATTATTTAATTGAAATAAAAATTTCAAAGTAGAGTACTGCCGAGACCGTGTCAAGCAAAACGCCGCTGCGCTGCGCTTAGCCCGAGGCCATCTGCTCTTGTAGGCGCAGCTTGAGTTGCCGACGGTCCAACCCCCGCCAAAAAACCCCACCAACGGCCAGCGAAATAGTGCTGTTTTCCTCGGAGACGACGATAACTACCGCGTCCGATTCCTGCGATAGCCCCAAGGCCGCCCGATGGCGGGTTCCCAGCCGCTGATCTTCGACCTCTTCAGCCAGCGGCAAGGTGCAGCGGGCCGCCACCAAGCGCTCGCCTTGGATGACGACGGCCCGGTCGTGCAGCGGAGCGCGCGGGCTGAAAATCGTGGTTAGCAAATCGTCCGACACCTCGGAATTCAGGGGCACTCCAGTTTCAATGACCGGTCTGATCTGGACTTGGCGCACCAGCACGATCAGCGCCCCGTACCCCAAGTCGGCCAAACGCCCGACTCCGCTGACAACCTCGTCGATGACCCGTGACGGCTCGGCCTTGTAAAACCAACGGAACGCCGGGGTCTGTCCCAAGACTTGTAGGAGCCGCCGCAGTTCGGGCTGGAAGAGGATGACCAGCAAGATTAGCAAGATGGAGCGCGCCTGCTCTAAAAGCCAAGACAGGGCGTTCATCTTGAGCCAAGGTGCGGCCAAGGCCACGAACACCATGAGCAGCAGCCCGGCGACCATGTGCGCCGCTCGGGTTTCTTTGATCAGGGAGAGCAAGCGAAAAAAGATAAAGCTCACTAGTAGGATATCCACCACAGAGGTCAGCGATACCGGCAGGAAGCCAAAGAGGTGGAACAGAACCGGGTCTTTTAGCACGGCACTTGGCCTCGCACAGCCTCGACTAAGCGGACGGCCCGCAGCGTCGCGGCCACGTCGTGGACTCGCAGCACGTGGACACCCGCGCTAGCCGCTAGCGCTGCCGCCGCCAAGCTGCCCTCCAAGCTCTCGGCAGCCGAGAGCCCGAGCGTCTTCCATATAAAAGACTTGCGCGAAGCGCCCACCACCAACGGACACTCTAAGTCCAAGAAGCGCTCTAGCATCCCCAACAAGGCAAGGTTGCCCTCCGGCGACTTGCCAAACCCCAAACCCGGATCCACGGCCACGCGCTCGACGCCTTGGGCGCGGGCGACGCATACGCGCTCTGCTAGGAAGGAGTACACCGTCCCGAGCAAGTCGTCGTAGTGGGTATTCTGCTGCATGGTAGCCGCCGTGCCCCGGCGGTGCATCAGTATCACGGGAGCGTTAGCCTGTGCGACGACCTCGGCCATAGCCGAATCGTGCCGCAGGGCACTAATGTCGTTGATGATATCGGCCCCCGCCTCAAGGGCCCTCCGTGCCACCTCGGCCTTGACCGTGTCAATCGAGATGGGCACATCGCTCTGGTGACGAAGGCCTTTAACGACCGGAAGAACCCGGGCGCACTCCTCGGCGACCGAGACCTCCTCGGCGACCCCGTACATCGGCGGTCGCGACGATTCACCGCCAATATCGACAATCGCCGCCCCTTCCTCCACCATCGCCAAGCCGCGCTCCACCGCAGCGCTCGGCTCGCTATAGCAACCCCCGTCGTAAAACGAATCGGGCGTCGCATTGAGGACGCCCATGATCTGTACTTGGTCGCCAAAGTGGAGAGTGCGACTTCCCAACTCCCAAATCACGCCTCATCCTCGTCGCTCAAGGTGCGCACTGGTTTGCGGGCGAGAGGCTCTCCAGCCAATACTTGGTCTATCTCCGCATCGTCGAGGACTTCGTACGCGAGGAGGGCGCGGGCCAAAGAGCGCAGCTTGTCCTCCTTTTCCCCGAGGATGCGCAGCGCCGTTTCCTCGGCTTCCACCACCAGCTTGCGGATCTCGCGATCAACGGCCCGGGCGGTCTCCTCGCTCAAGTGGCGGTTGCGGGTGAATTCCTTGCCGAGGAAGACCTCGTCGTCGCCGCCGCCCAACGAGAGGGGGCCAAGCTCTTCGTTCATACCCCACTCGCAGACCATCGAACGAGCCAAGCGCGTCACTTGCTGGTAGTCGCCTTGGGCCCCGGTCGAGCGCTCGGCAAAGATCAATTTCTCAGCGGCACAACCGCCCAGCGCCGTGGCCAAGTGCGCCTTGAGCCGCGTCTCAGTCAGCGAACGCCGCTCGTCGGCCAGAAAGGAAACCATGCCCATGGCCTGCCCGCGCGGAATGATGGTGGCCTTGCCAATGGCCGGACCGCCTTTGAGACTCTTGGCGACCAAGGCGTGACCCGCTTCGTGGTAGGCCGAAAGCCGCTGATCTTCCTCAGTCAGGACCATGCTGCGGCGCTCGGCTCCGAGCATTACCTTGTCTTTGGCCGCCTCAAAGTCGCCCATGTCAACGGTCTTGCGATCGCGCCGCGAGGCCAGCAAGGCCGCTTCGTTGACCAAGTTCTCCAAGTCGGCTCCAGAAAGCCCGGGCGTGCCCTGCGCGACCTTTTGCAAATCGACATCTGGGTCCAGCGGCACCTTGCGCACGTGGACTTTGAGTACGCCCTCCCGACCTCTGACGTCGGGCAGGTCAACCACCACTCGGCGATCGAAGCGACCGGGCCGCAACAGCGCCGGGTCGAGCACATCGGGGCGATTGGTCGCGGCGATGAGAATGACGCCGTCGTTAGACTCAAAGCCGTCCATTTCCACTAGAAGCTGGTTGAGGGTCTGCTCGCGTTCGTCGTGGCCGCCGCCAATGCCGGCACCTCGATGGCGGCCCACCGCGTCGATCTCATCGACGAAGATCAGGCACGGAGCATTGGTCTTGCCCTGCTCAAAAAGGTCGCGCACGCGCGAAGCTCCAACGCCGACGAACATCTCGACGAAATCCGAGCCGCTAATCGAAAAGAAGGGCACGCCTGCTTCGCCAGCCACCGCGCGCGCTAAGTGCGTCTTGCCCGTGCCCGGCGGCCCGACCATCAGGACGCCCTTGGGAATCCGCCCGCCGAGGCGCTGGAACCGATGGGGATCCTTGAGAAATTCAATGATCTCCTCCAGCTCCTTCTTGGCCTCGTCGGCTCCGGCCACATCGGCAAAGGTCGCCTTGTGCTTGTCTTCCATCAGGAGCTTGGCCCGACTTTTGCCAAAGGAAAACAGCCCGCGCGCACCGCCCTGCATCTGCCGCAACATGAATATCCAGAAGGCGATAAACAGCAGCCACGGTAAAAAGCTGAAGAGGAAATTGTACCAGCGGAAAGGTTCTTCCTCAAAGCGAAAATCGACCCCTTTTTCCTCCCACTCGCGCTTGGTCTCCGAGTCTATTGGCCCCAAGTTGACCACAAAGTGGGTCCCGTCGTGCAAGACGCCCTTGAACTCGCGCTCGCCGACGATGACGGCCTCGGCGATGCGTTCCTGCTCCAAGTATTGGCGGTATTCTTTATAAGAGACGAGACGAGGATCGGAGGGTTTGCTGCTAAAGAACTTGGCGGTGAAGATCATCACCAACACGAAGAATAGCCAAAACGCCTGGGTCCGCGAGGGGCGACGCCAGCGGCGCGGTCGGTCTTCGCCGTCGCCCTGCTGGCGATCCGTCTCGGGGTCGCCCCTAAAGCGCGTGGGGCGCTCTTCCTCGGCCTGCTTTTTTCGTCCCTCCATGATAGCAGCTCTAGGTCAATCGCCGTCCCAATGCCTCAATGTACACAAGGCGATGCGGCGCGTAGTGGATTGTATTCTGAAGGCATGACTAGAACGCAGGGGCGCGACCCAAGCTATTTCCTCTCCTCGGGCCAGCACCAGCACTTCGTCGCGCGAGATTTTCGGCCACTTGGCGTCGATGAGAAAGTCACTCAGTTTTTTGTGCCCTTCCATGCCCAGTGGCTGGAAGCGATCGCCCGGCCGTAGGCTGCGCACTTGCACCCGCGCGCCGAGACGATCCGCGTCTAAAGCCACCTGCGCGCCTCCTAGCTGGGACTTGTCAAAGTCCTCCGGGGAAACGACTTGGACGCGGATTTTCACGCCGTGCTCTCTTAGCACGAGCGCACCGGGTATCTCAAAACAGCACGCGATCGGCGGCCGCTGACCGCGACGCAGGATATAGCACGTGCCGCAACCCTGCCCCCTCAGCCCAGCACCCAACACCCGCAGGCGCTTGTCGCCGGCCTCAATCCAGCTCCGCACTTGCTCGACGCGGACAAAATCAAAAGGGCCATCTGCGGCAGCGAGGCCCTGGAGCACGGCGCGCAACACGCGCCTTTGTATGGCTATATGATAAGCGAGAAGCCTATTACTATCAAGAGCCACCTTGTCGTTAAAACGCTCACAAATCACTGTATCTAAAGCCTCTTGGGTTAGCTCAGCGAGTAGGTCGTCCTCGGCTTTGAGCAACGCGGCGGTGCGATTTAGAACCTCGGTGATGTTAGAGTTATAGCTCTTGAGCAAGGGCATTAGTTCCCCTCGCACCCGATTGCGCAAAAATCGCCAGTCGCGGTTGGAGGGATCCTCTCGGTAGCGCAAGCCCCGCTGGTGCGCGTATTTTTCGATCTCAGCGCGCCGCACGTATAGCAGCGGCCGCAGATAGCGGCCCTCGCGCACAATCTCCATCCCACCCAAGCCGGTAGCGCCGCTGCCGCGCAACAGGCGCAAGGTCACGGTCTCGGCTTGGTCGTCGGCGTGGTGTCCCAAGGCGATGAACTCGGCCCCAGTCCGGTCGGCGACTTGGTCGAAAAAGGCGTAGCGCTGCCGCCGACCCGCTTCCTCCAGTGATAGCCTCTCGGTGCAAGCATAAGCCTTCACGTCGCGCCGCTCTACCGAACAGGGCAACCCGCGCCGCTTCGCCTCGCTGGCGACAAAGCGGCCATCGTCCGCCGAATCCGGCCGCAGTGCGTGGTCCAAGTGCGCCACGTGCAACCGGTACCCTAAATCATCCAACACATCGAGCAGCACGATCGAATCGACGCCGCCCGAAGCAGCGATGACTAAGCTAGCATCGGCTTCCAATCCCGCTTCCTGTAGCACTTGCCGCACACTGGCGACTATGGCTTCCATAGCCTTCGTTCCCATCGCGCAAAAACAGAAAATTCCCCTGAAGCAAGTAATGGAGAGGGCAAATTAGACGAAGAGGTGCCTCTTGACAAATGAACGAATGTGCAGTATATATATTTTCAGTAATTTTAGTTCTACTTTCACCTTTCCTCCCCACTGGAGGTCCACTCATGCCCAAACCCCTAACCGAGCGCCAGCAATCCATTTACGACTTCATCGCCAATGCAATTCGCTCCGGAGGCCCCCCCACGATCCGCGAGATCATGGATGTCTTTGGTATCAACTCCACCAATGGCGTGCGCACCACCTTGGAGACCTTGGAGAAAAAAGGCTACATCCGCCGCCGGGCGCGCCGCTCCCGGGGCATCGAACTCGTCGATTTCGTCAAGCCCGCCTCCCTTTCCGCCGACCTGCGCGAAGTGCCCCTTGTTGGCCGGGTCGCCGCGGGCACTCCCATCCTCGCCGAAGAAAACATCGAGAACACGCTCAATGTCGATACATCGCTCGTCCCCGCTTCGGGCGATGTCTTCGCGCTGCGCATCCACGGCGAGAGCATGTGCAACGCCGGGATTCTCGACGGCGACATCGTCATCGCCCGCCAGCAAGACCGCGCCGAGCGCGGCGATATCGTCGTCGCGCTGCTCGGCGACGAGGCCACGGTCAAGCGCTATGCTCCCGACCCCGACGGCATTCGGCTCCTGCCCGAAAACGAGGCGTTCGATCCCATCGTCATCCCGCCCGACGCCGACGCGTTCAGCATTGCCGGCAAGGTAGTGGGCCTCATGCGCCGCTTCTAGGGGGCGCTTAATTGGATGCTGCTTTGCGGCGCACCCATGCGCGCGCCATTTTTGACGCCGGGATCGCTGCCGCCGATCCCGGCCGTTGCGTCCACCAAACCCTCGCGGTCACAGGCGATGAGTTGCGCTGTGGCCCGCTCCACTTCCCTCTCGATACCATTTCCAGCCTGCGCCTAGTCGGCGCTGGCAAGGCCACTGCGGCCATGGCTGCGGCCGCCGAAGCAATCCTCGGCGACCGCATTGACTGTGGGGCCATCAACACCAAGTACGGCCACGCCCTGCCGTTGAGGCGGGTCGAGACCTTTGCAGCGGGGCATCCGGTCCCAGACGAAGCCGGTGTAGCCGGTGCGCGTCGCCAGCTCGAATTGCTAGCAAACTTGGACTCTAACGCACTGGTCCTCGGCCTGTTCTCCGGCGGCGGCTCGGCCCTGCTACCCGCCCCAGCCGAGGGCCTGACCCTCGCAGAAAAGCAAGAAACCACCCGCCTCCTGCTCGCCTGCGGCGCGACCATCGACGAAATCAACGCCCTGCGCAAACACCTCTCGGCCATCAAAGGCGGGCTGCTCGCTCGGGTAGCTGCACCGGCCCGCGTCGTCGCCCTCATGCTCTCGGACGTCATCGGCGATCCCCTCGACACCATCGCCTCCGGCCCGACCCACCCAGACGCCACGACTTTTGGCGATTGTCTAGCGCTCGTCGATCGCTATGACCTGCGCCACCAGCTCCCCGCCCCAGTCCGTCAGCACCTCGAAGCTGGCACCCGAGGCGAGCGACCGGAAACCCCCAAACCTAAAGACCCTTGCTTTACCCGGGCCGAGAGCTTGGTCATTGGCAACAGCCGCTTGGCCATCAACGCGGCCGCAAACCAAGCCAGCGCGCTCGGCTACGAGGTCTGCGTCCTCACCAGTCGCTTGCAAGGCGAGGCGCGCCATGCCGCGACCGCATTAGTCTCCATCGCCCAAGAAACCGCCGAAATCAACCGTCCCATCGCCCGGCCCGCCTGTCTCATCGCCGGTGGCGAGACGACCGTCACCCTGCGCGGCAACGGCAAGGGCGGGCGCAACCAAGAATTGGCCTTAGCCGCAGCCCTCCAGCTCGACGGTTGGTCCGCCATCACCCTGCTCTCCGGTGGCACCGACGGCACCGACGGCCCCACCGATGCCGCCGGTGCCCTAGCCGACGGCCAGACCTTGAGCCGCGCCCGCGCCCAAGGTCTCGACGCCCGTGCCTTTCTCGACCGCCACGACTCCTATCCCTTTTTCGCGGCGTTGGACGACCTCGTCATCACAGGTCCTACAGGTACCAACGTCATGGATCTGCAAATCATCCTCATAGCCTGAAAATCTTCACACTTGCGGGAGATAGTTCAGTGAGTTGATTTGACACTCGGCCACCCTTCCGCTAGCTTTTTACAACTCATGTCCAAGAGCCTTCTTCCGCTTGCATTAGCCCTATTGCTGACCGGGGCTGCACACGCCGCCTCGCGCTACGCCGGCGAGTTTCTCGGCTTGGGCGCGGGTGCCCGCTCTGCGGCCTTGGGCAGCGCCTATGTAGCCCTCGCGGACGACGCCACCGCGGGCTATTGGAATGCAGCCGGTCTATCCGCCCTCAGCGGTCGCCAAGTTCACCTGACGCATTCCGAACACTTCTCCGGCCTCATCCAGCGCGATTTTGTCGCCATCGCCCGACCGGGTCGCCTTTTGCACGGTATGGCCCTGAGCTTGGTCCGCATGGGCATTGACGACATCCACTTTACCGAACTGCCGGATCCCCTCCAGTCCCCCAGCGCCGATAATCGTCCTCGCATCGCCTCGACCGAGCAAAGCGCGGATTACGCCCTGTATCTGTCGGGTAGTCGCCGACTCGGTGCGCGCCTATCTCTCGGGCTAAGCGCCAAGGCCATTTACCGCCAAGTCGCCTCCATCAACGCCTACGGCTTTGGCCTCGACCTAGGCGTGCGCTACCAATTGAGTCCCCAAATCGCGCTAGCAGCCAACGTGCGCGACATTACCACCACACCCATCGTCTGGAATACGGACAGCACCGACCGCATCCAGCCTTCGCTGCTGTTGGGCCTAGCGTACGCCATACCCATCGCCGGGGGCCAGACCACCGCCCTCCTATCCACCCGCTCCGGCGGCGACACGGTGACCGCCGACGTCCCGCTCAACGCCGGCCTAGAATACCGCCATCGCTACATCGCCTTGCGGGCCGGGCTAGAGGAAGGCCGCCAAGCCTTTGGGCTAGGGCTTACCCCCCACCGCAACCTCGACCTCGACTTCGCCTATTTGCAGCACGATGCACTCGAAGCAACCTACCAGTTGTCCGCCAGCTTCCGCTTCTGAGCAACCCCGCGTCGGCTACGTGGCCTTGGCCGGTCGTCCCAACGCGGGTAAATCTACCCTCTTCAACGCCTTCTTGGGACAGCGGCTCTCCATCGTCACCGCCAAACCGCAGACGACTCGCAGCCGCATCCTCGGCATCCTCACTCGTCCACAGAGCCAGATAATTTTCTTGGACACGCCTGGCCTGTTAGAGTCCTCCTACAAGCTGCACGAGACCATGGCCCACCAAATCGACCAAGCCGCGCGCCAAGCTGACCTAGCCTTGTTGCTGTTCGACGCCTCTCGTCCCAAAGACCGCAGCGCACTAGTCAAGCACTTCTTAGCGCGCACGCGGGTACCAGTCTTGGCCGTGCTCAACAAAATTGACCTAGTACAACCCACCCAGCTAGACGGCCTGCAAAAAAGCATCGCGAACGAGTTCGGCATCGCCAGCCCAATCCCGGTCTCCGCCCTGCGCGGCGATGGACTCGGCGATTTGCTGTCGCACTTAGAGGCCCAGTTACCTTGCGGCCCCAAGCTCTATCCAGACGATATGGTGGCCGAACAGCCCGAGCGGTTTTTTGCCGCCGAACGCATCCGCGAGGTAGCTTTTGAGCACCTTGAAGACGAGCTGCCCTACGCCATCAACATCCACATCGAGGAATTCCGCCAGCGCCCCGGCCACAAAACCTACATCCACGCCATTATCTACGTCGGGCGCGAGAGCCAAAAGGGCATCGTCATCGGCAAGAAGGGAATGCGCCTGCGGGCAATCGGACGCCAAGCCCGCGCCGCCTTAGAGGAACTACTCGACGAGCCTGTCTATGTAGAACTGTGGGTAAAAGTTCGTCCAGACTGGCGCGACAAAGAGCGCGATTTGCGGGAATTTGGTTATCTCTGAACCCGAGAAAGGAACGCTAAACCAATGAACGTCCTAGTCGTCGGCAAAGGGGGGCGCGAACACGCCCTCGTGTGGAAGCTAGCGCAGAGCCAGCGCATCGACAAACTCTACGTCGCCCCCGGCAACCCCGGCATGGCCTCCCTCGCTGAATGCGTCGATATCCGCGTCGATACCCCTGTGGCCGAACGCGAAAAACTCGTCGGCGAAATCGAGCGCCTAGTCGCCTTTGCCCACGAGCAGCAAATCGGGCTGACCGTCGTCGGCCCGGACGACGCCTTAGCCGGCGGCATCGTCGATCGATTCTGCGCCAGCGGCCTAGCGATCTTCGGTCCTACAGAAGCCGCGGCCCGCATCGAAAGCAGCAAGGTCTTCGCCAAGGAACTAATGGAGCGCGTCGGCGTCCCCACCGCTCGGCACCAGAGCTTCACCGACAGCCAAGCCGCCAGCGCCTATATCCGCGAGCAGGGTGCCCCGATCGTGGTCAAGGCCAGCGGCCTAGCCGCCGGCAAGGGAGCGGTCGTCTGTCTGAGCGTAGATCAAGCCCTCGCAGCAGCGCACGAAATGCTCGACGAAGACGTTTTGGGCGGGGCTGGCCATCACATCGTCGTCGAGGAATACATGACCGGCGAGGAAGCTTCGCTCTTTGCAATCTGCGACGGCGAGCATTTTATCACCCTGACGCCCGCCCAAGACCACAAACCCATCTACGACGGCGACAAAGGCCCCAATACCGGCGGCATGGGGGCCTACGCTCCGGCACCCGTGATGACGCCAGCCCTAGTGCGCGAAGCCGAGGAGCGCATCATCCGACCCGTGCTCACCGAAATGCGTCGACTGGGCACTCCGTACCAAGGCGTGCTTTACTGCGGGTTGATGTGTACCGAAGCGGGCGTCAAAGTCGTAGAGTTCAACGCCCGCTTCGGCGATCCCGAATGTCAGATCCTCATGCCCCTGCTCAAAACCGATCTCGTCGATTTGCTCACCGCCGCTTGCGACGGTCGCTTGGATCAGATACAAGTCGAATGCGCGCCCGAGGCGGCCGTCTGCGTAGTCATGGCCTCGGACGGCTATCCCCAAGCCTATGAGAAGGGCTTTGAGATCCGCGGCTTGGAGGCTTTTGCCGACCGCGACGACCTCTGCGTCTTTCACGCCGGCACAGCCCAGCGCGATGGTCGCGTCATTACGGATGGCGGCCGAGTGCTCGGCGTGACGGCTACGGACGCCGATCTCCAAGCCGCCGTCGCCAAAGCCTACTCAGCAGTAGATCAGATCGCCTTTGACAACGCCTATTGCCGCCGCGACATCGCCTATCGGGCATTGGGTCGCGCCTGAAGCTCTTGCCATGCCCCACGACGCACTCCGCCTGCGCAACATGCGCTTTTTTGCCTATCACGGGCTTTTCCCCGAAGAGACCGCACTCGGCCAGCACTACGAGGTTGATGTCGAACTCTACGGCGATTTTCGCCAAGCAGGGAGCAGCGACGACATTGACGCGGCGATCAACTATCCAGAGGTGTACGCGCTGGTGGCCGCTGTAGTCACCGGCGAGCCTTGCAAATTGGTCGAAGCCCTCGCCGAGCGCATTGCCGAGAAGGTCGGCACCCACTGCGCTCCGGTCGAACTCATCGTCCGCGTGCGCAAACCCAACCCCCCGGTCGCCGCACACTTTGACGGCATCGAAGTCGAAATACGCCGGTTCTATGCCTGAGCGAGCTTACATAGCCATCGGCAGCAACCTCGACGACCGCCGCGCGTACCTCGAAGCCGGGATCAAAGAAGTCGCCGCACTCCCCGGTACGCATCTTGTGGAGGTCTCCCATGCCTACGAAACCCCGCCGATGGGGCCGGTCGCGCAACCGGATTTCCTCAACGCCGTCTTTGCCATAGAAACCTCGCTCGCTCCCGAGCCATTGTTGGCCGCCCTGCTCGCCGCGGAAAAAAAACACCAGCGACAGCGCCGTATTCACTGGGGGCCGCGCACCCTCGACCTCGACCTGTTGCTATACGGCGAACGCGTCGTCGAGAGCGCGAGCCTGACCTTGCCGCATCCGCACATGCACGAGCGCAGCTTCGTGCTAGTGCCCCTCTGTGAAATCGCTCCGCGTCTTAGCCATCCAGGTACCGGCCGGCCATTTGCTGAGTATCTAGCCGCACTCAACTGTCGCGAAGCCAAGGCCGCCAGCCCCCTCGCCCTTCCCGCCAGCCCATGAAACGCATACACACGGTCGCGGAAATGCAGGCACAATCCGACGCTTGGCGCGGCACGGACCTGTGCATTGGGCTAGTGCCGACGATGGGTTTTTTGCACGAAGGACACCTCAGCTTAGTCGATCACAGCCTCAACGCCGCGGACCGCACGGTCGTCAGCATCTTCGTCAACCCACTGCAATTCGGGCCGAAAGAAGACTACGCCATCTATCCGCGCGACATGGAGCGCGACCTCGACCTACTGTCTCGCCGAGGGGTCGATGCCGTCTTTCACCCACAGACAGTGGAATTCTATCCCCCTGACTTCTCGACCTTCGTCGAAGTCGAAGAGCTAACCAAGGGCTTGTGCGGTGCCTTCCGACCCGGTCACTTCCGCGGCGTCACCACCGTAGTAACCAAGCTATTCACCGCCGTCAAACCACACCTAGCCGTCTTCGGCCAAAAAGACTACCAGCAGGCGGCTGTAATTCGTCGATTAGTGCGCGATTTGAACTTGGATTTGCGCGTCGAGGTCGCCCCCACCGTGCGCGAAGCAGACGGCTTGGCCATGAGTTCGCGCAACATCCTGCTCAGCGCAGAAGACAGACAGCGTGCACCGGCCCTCTACGAAGCGCTCACAATGGGCCAAAAAAAAATCGAACAGGGCGAACGCGACGCCAGCCAAATCATCGCCGCGATGCGAGCGCACATCGAGCGCACACTCGACGCGTCCATTGACTACATTTCTATCGCGCACCCGGACACGCTCGAAGAAGTGGCTCATATCACCGGCCCGGTCGTCATCGCCCTCGCCGTGCGCCTGTCCAACGTCCGGCTAATCGACAACATCATCGCCGCGCCGCTTAGCCGTTAGTTACTGATGTTACGCAGCTATCGTTATCTGCGGTTTCCTACCGTCCTGCCCGGTGTCATTCCCGCAAAAGCGGGAATCCAGTAGGGGGCGGTTTGCAAACCGCCCCCTACGTGCGCCGGCATGACAAACGCTGCGTAACGTCAGTTAGTTAGATAGTATTGAGTCCCCGAAACATCGTAGGTTGTCAGGCACTAGGCATTCCTTGAGTTAGTCCAACCTTTACCGGACCAACATCAACCGGCGCGTCCGCGTTTCCCCGCCGACCTTCAGCACAGCCCAATACGCCCCGCTAGCCGCGCGCTCACCGCTCCAGCGCGCCAAGTGCTCCCCGGCCGCGAGCCGCTCCGCCACCAAAAGGGCCGCGCGCTGGCCCAAGGCATTGTATATCGCCAGTTCAACATCCGCTTCCCCTGCCAAGCGAAAGGGCAGGTTCACCGCGCTGTTAGCCGGATTCGGATACGCCGGGGCCAAGTCGTTTGCGGCCTGCTCATCCGCCTGCATGGCCACGACCGTGGGCGTAAAATACCGGGCCGCGAGGACAAAATCACCACCCGTCGGCGAGGTCCTGCCGACGATGACCGCCGCGCTATCTACATCCGCGACCTGCACCTGCCCTGTGTTGTCCGCGTTGAGTTCCATCGCTATCAGTTCGCCGCGCTGGTCGCGCATGGCGTACACCCATACTGCATAGTCCCCTTCGGCCGCGCCAGCGAAATCAACGACTACATCCCCCTCCGAGCGAATAACTACATTGGCTGCACCCCATTGGCTGCCGACCTCGCCGGCCAGTTCAGCAAAAGGCACATCAGGCGCTACAACTGCTGCGGCGCGGCGGCCGCGCAGGGCCTCGTACCCACCCACATAGTTGGCCGCGATCCACAAACGCCAAGCCCCCGCGTAATCCTCAACCCAGTTTTGGCTTTTGAACGCGTCGTCAATGCCCAAAATGCCGTTGCGCGGCTCGGCGACGATTTGGCGAATCAGCCCCGGGCCATAGCGCTCGGCCAAAAACGAGGCAAACAAATAGGTCTTGCCGTAATTTGCTGAATCAAACACCCAGTGCGTTAGATTGATACTGGGATCCGCGAGAAAACTTGGCACCATGCTCGGATCGGCCTCGGGGAAACCGACTAGCTCCTCGGCATACCCAGAAAGCCCTTCGTCAATCCATCTCTCTTCGTCTGAATCGCGGCCCCAATGGATTAGGTGCTGGAATTCGTGTGCTAAAGTTGCGTGGGCGAGCCTGGCGTTGGAGAACAGCTCGAACGCGTCGAGGTAAATCGTATCGCGCCGCAATTCGGGCTGCGCCCGCTCGTATAGCTCACCATCGAAATAGCCGACTATGTTCCTAGGAAGGTCCAAAATCAGAATGAAAATGCGGGGATCGCCGTCCTCATCAGCAGGCTCGCCAAAGGCATCGACCGCTATTTCAAATATCCCGCGCTCGGGATCGGCCGGAGTCGCCGCATCAAAAAGCGCACCCAGCTTATCCACATCCGGCTGGGCCGCGATGATGTCCCACTGACTTTCCTCGACGAAGATGTAGCAGTGCGTCCCCTTGTAGCGGCAGGTGGCCAACTTGAGCACGAATTCAGTCGGCACGTAAAAGGCGAGCTGAGTCCCCACTTCAATGGGGCCTAGCTCTTGACTTGCGCCGACTGCCTTGGGGGCTGGTGCGGGAAAAGACGCGCGGTGCTGCTCGAGCCAGCGCGTCCCGCATATTCGCTCTTCGGCTGCGACCGCCAGTGGCAGCGAGAGCAGCCACGCGGCCAAGGCCATCCGCGGAAAAAAGCAGGCCATCAGTAGAAATGCCGCACCAAGAAGAAAGCTGCTCCCCCAGGCCTCACCGCCACCTTGGGCGCAAAGCTAAGCTGAGCTTGATCTGCACGAGCTACCCGCGCCGCATGGATGGCAGCCACGATGTGATTGACGGCCACCAAGCCCGTCATATAGAGCGCCTGCCGTTGCGCGTGCTGACTGGCATTGCGCAACTCGCGGTAGCGCAGACGCGACTCGTCGCGGTCCCATTCCCAGAAGAAAGCCGCTTCTACCGGATAGAGCTCGGCATCTGGGCCGTCTTCGTAGCGGGCGAATTGGTTGTGTTCCAACCGGCTCGCATAAAACCCCAAGTCGTCGAAATAGTCGTCCCCCTTGCCCTCGGGCCGCGCACCCGCACGTTCAGCCGCATACGCCTCGTAGCGATCGCGGCGCACCTGACCCAGCCACTCAAAACCCCAATAGCCGCCCCAAAGTGCCAGCTCAGCGGCCAAGAAGCCACCACCGCCACCTTGGGCGTATTTCTGCCCCCAACCGGGCACTAGCAAGGAGCGCCAAAACGCCCCTTGGGCCTTCCCGGCCTCAGCCACACCGGGCAGCAACAAAATCAATGCGATCCAGCACCACATAAGCTCAATCCAACGGTTTGTACGCCACGAGCATGGGCACGCGCCCCCGCACCCACGGCTGCATGACCAACGCCAAGCGCGTCCGCCGCCGCAGGGCCGCTTCGTCCGCACCCGCAGCGCGCGCCCGCGCCACCCGCGCCGCGTCAATGGCGCTGATAACGTGATTGATCAAAATGATCCCACTTATCGTGGAAGCTCGCTTGAGAAAGCGATTGCTCTCGTCGCGTTGGTCTTCGTAGCGGAGCCGTCGCTCGGAATGGAAATTTTCGACCGAATCGACTTCAGTCGGCGCGGCCGCATTGCCCGTACTGCGCCTCACTAGATCGGTCCAACCGGCTACATATTGATCGTATTTGCCAAGTAACTCGTAGTATTGCTGAATTTCACTAGGCGCACATCCGCCAAAATCCGCCCTCCCCGACTGCTGCATCGCTGGAATGTACACTTCGACGACCTCGCTACTACAAGGCAGCGCGTGTGTAATCGACGAATTGTTCGAGATCGTCGAGCCGCGCCAAGCCAGATAATTGAGCGGATCCCAGTGCTCGTCAGCCACCACCCGGAACTCTTCCTCCAAGTCGTTGCCCTTGCCCTTCCAAGCCACCCATAGGCCCACCAGCGCGGCTTCGGCTCCCAAGAAAGCCAACCCCCGCTTCTTCGACCCCGCATACCACTCGCCCAACCCCGGCACCAGCGCGGAAAGCAAAAACGCCCGCTTGGACGACTTGCCCTTGCGCGTCTCTGGGTGCGGTGTCGGCTCAGGATCAGCATCGCCTTCCACCGCCCGCAATCCCACCAAAAACGCCTGACCCTCCTCGCTCAAAATACTCGGCAATCCCTCGGCTCGGACGCCGCCAGCAGTTAGCACCGCAACCACCAACGCGATTCGTGTCCCCGTCATGCTTACTCCTTTCCATTGCAGCAGCACCTAAAACGCGAGCAGTTATTATACCCTAATCGCTTTCACATTCGAGATGATTTCTCAATACATTCTTGACGTAGGCCGGCGTTTCTTCTCCAACTTTTTCTGCGGTCTCCTTCAATTGGTCATACTCGGTTACTTCCTCACCTACCCAAAGAATATCCAGTCTGCGAATCTCTCGCATTGCTACATGACTATAGGATTCTGGAAACGCCCAATAGCATGACCGGCAATTGCTGACTTCTTTCAATTTCCAATTTTCGCAATTCTCGCAGCTCCATGACTTTGCCCGATTTGCAGATGGACATATCAGCATGTACGCATCAGAATCCTCCGGCAAATCTATATTGTCCCCAGCGATTTCGAATGGAATTCTGTGGTCGATTTGCAGTTCGCGCTCAGGGAACGGTTCAAGATAGATATTGCAGCGAGCACCATGTTCTTCTATTAGCGTATTTTTTAGATCAGAAGAGAACGCCGTCCTCCCTGATAACTGAGCAGCGCGAACATCTGATGGATTGCCAAACCTGTACGCGCCGATTCTCCTCCCATCAGAGCCGGTCACGCGAAAAGTCTCTATTGGAATCCCTCGCTCTCGAACATCCCTGATTGCTCGTGGCGGATGGTTGTAGCCATAAATATCCTTGAGTTCCTCTGTTGTGATTTGTCCGTGTTCAAGAATGTGTTCAATGACCGTTCTAGGTCTTTTCGCCTGCACGCTCTTCAGCAGTTCTAAGAATTCTGGGGGGTAGTTTCTTTTGCTCATTCCAAAGCGAGCTCCTGCTGAATTTGCGGTATTCTATCATGTCTTTGACCATCTTTCAAGCGCTCCACTAAAGCGGGCGAAATATACAGAGATTCGACGGTCTCGCTCTTATCGCCCAAGAGTGTGGCTTGGCTTGAGCGCCCGGCACTAATGTGCAAATGAGTGAGGGAAAGCGAACGGGGGAGTGGCTTGCCGTGACTTTTTTCGCCGGTTTTACCGTCGTAACTCGCCATATACGAAAGCCCTCGGTCATTCAGGATTTCGAGCGCGTCTGCAAACTCAGCATAGCTCAGCCCGCTACAATATCTGTGATCTCTCGTAAAGGAGGTGCCTTGATAGGGCGGGTCCATGTAAATGAGATCCTCTTTCTCGGCCTCCGAGACCACCTTGCGGAAATCTACTGCGGAAAGTGTGGTTTTTCTGGCAAGCAGCGCGTGAACACCGAGTATCTGGCGCTGCATAAGTATGGGACGCATGCCCGACCGCCGATTGTCCGCGCTTTGATTGAACAAGCCCTCGGCACTGTACCGCACCGAGCCTTTTACTATGCGCGCTAGCAGATAGAGCAAGTGATGAGGTCGGTGTGCCGCATTGAATTTATCGCGGATGTCGAGGAAGAAAGCCTTTTTATCCGGGTACTGTTCCGTCCACAACTGTTCGTAGTTTTTGCTCAGCTCATTTGGCCGCTGCAAAATTTCTTCCCACAGCGCCATCAAAGGTTCGTTCAAATCATTGAGCCAAAATCGCTTTGCGAGCCCGTGCGCGGCAGCAGCAAGAGAAACGGCACCAGACCCGCAAAAAGGCTCAATGAGGCAATCGACATCGCGCGGAAAATGCGCGAGGATATGCCGTGCAATACCGCGCTTACTACCCTGATAGGGGAACGGATGCGGAATTGCCATGTGCTGTAACATCTCTACCCCCTCCGCATCACAACAATGCGGTTTGAACTGGTTCCGTGCTTGTTGGTTGTACTTGTCGCAATGTGCGCCCCTAACAATCTGCGTTTCTACAAATACCCAAACAACACCGTAAAATAAGATTTCCACCGCCCCTTATCTGGCACCTCATCAATCCCATAAGCCACATCCACCTGCACCCGCGTCGGAATGCTGTAATATGAAATCAAGTCAAAGCGCAACTGTCCCCCCACATCCCGCAGCGGGCCATCGCGTCCATACCGTTTGTTCCACTCACCTATGCTCCGATCCCAAGCCTTGCCCATACTAGTGTACACCGCGCCATACACTTTGTCGAAATATAGCTGCGCAATGCGCTTGTCCATACTCGGCAGCAAGGGAAAGCGCAGCGTCGCCGTGCCCATCAGGGCCTTGCGCCCCTCAACGCTGTAAAACGTATAGCCCTTCATAAAGTTGAGACCACCGAGGCGATAGTCGAAAAAATCACCTACCCGCGACGTGTCGTTCACGGCCTCGCTGTCGATCCAGCCGCCGTACAGTCGCAGGCCCAAGCGACTATTGCCGGGCATACTCATGTGCTCTCGCCAATCGACGGTAAACTGATTGTAGAACAGCTTGATA
Source organism: Candidatus Latescibacterota bacterium (assembly GCA_022825835.1). GTDB lineage: Bacteria > Latescibacterota > UBA2968 > UBA8231 > UBA8231. Next base: position 35,476 of record JAJDVZ010000019.1, on the reverse strand, counting down.
TAGTTCTCGTCGATAAAAGACGCCTGCTCGTTAAAGCCGTCGATAAAATAGTTGAACATCCGATCGTAGCGTGCGTAGAGCTGGCGACCCACAGGGCTTATATCGCGGTCCCGCCGCCGCGCAATCATCTCCAGCCGATAGGCCAGCCCCAGCCCAAAGCCATTGAGATAGGTATAGCCAAAGGGCCGCTGGGCAGTGCGCTCAAATCCGACCTGTCCGTCGCCTTTGCAGACGAGGCAGTCGCTCTCGACACTGGCGTCGTAGCGTTCGTACGTGGCCGAGGCCGTCAACTCCCCGTAGCGCCCCAATTTGCCGCGCACCCCTGCGTTGAACTGGCTCAAGTTGTAGTTGACGGCGTTGACAATGATCGTCCGCGCCTCCGAGCTATCGCCGCGAGCCGAGTGTCGGCGCTGATTGAATAGCTGTAAAAAGAAAGTGGGACGGAATCCCTTAAACTCGTATATGGCGAACAAATCGCGGTCGGCATTGGTCGGCGCGATGGCACCCCCGGCGAATACGCTCTGGCGATTGAGCACATCGCCAGCACTTAGGTACGCACCCGCCTTGAAGTACCCTTCGTCAATGAATATCCTCGGCAGGATCCCGGTCTTGAGAAAGTCAATGCCATACGCTTGCGGCGCACTCGGCAACGCAGCCACGGACGTACCGCCCCAATCCAGCGGCAAATCCTGAGAAAACCACGTCTCTTCAGCCGCCACCGGCGTCCCCTCGTCCTGTAATCGACGAATCTCAAAGCCAGCCGCCGTATAAGCCGTAAAGACGACCTCGCCCTCCGCGCCGACCGATGGGCTAAATGCACCGCCAACAGTATTAGTTACCTGCCGCAGCGCACGCGTCTCTAAGTTCAGAGCATAAATATTGAAAATGCCGCTAAAATCCGACGCAAACACGAGCTCCGCGCCGTCCGCGCTCCACGCGGGGTCGCGGTCCGTGCCGGGCGTGGCAATGGCGAGATCGAATGCTTCTTCGGCGAGCAAATCTCCTTCCTCGTCCAATTCCACCACGGCAATGTCGCGCTGCCCCTCGCGCGCAATAGCAAACGCCAGCTTGCGGCCATCGGGCGAAAAGCGCGGCGTGTAAAGCTGAGTACCGTCCGCGAAATGGGTTAGATAGCGCAGTCCCGTGCCATCGGCCCGCACCATCGCTAAGTTGTTGCTCGTGCCCTTGTTTTGCACGAAGACGATCCACTCGCCATCGGGCGAATAGGTCGGATACAGCGCCCGCATCCCCCGCGTCAGTCGCCTAACACTCGGCGGCTCCGGTGCCGTGCCGCTGACCATAGCCGGCACCATCCACAGCATATTGCGCCAAAAACTAGGACCGTCGGCCGCAGAATCCCATTCGTAAATATCCGCCTGCCGCGAACCGTATTTGTCGGCTTGGTCAATGCGCGAAAAGAGTAGCTTGCGCCCGTCCGGCGACCAATCCACGGTCGAAGCCGCCGCCGGAAAGGCTGCCACCTCCTCCTCACCAGTAGCGAGGTCGCGCACGATCAAGCCGTGTGGGTAATGGTGCCGCTTGCGCGTTGACAGATACGCCAATTGCTCGCCATTGGGCGCCAGTCGCGGCCGCAGATTGGAAAAGCCAACATCCACGATCCGTTCGCCCTCGCGCAGCGGCCCCAACGCCGCTACCTGCTCCCGATAGCCCTGCCGCATGGACTCGATCCACTCGCCGTACAGCTCGTCCGCGCTCTTGCCCAAGACCTTTTTGCACGCCCCGTCAATGGCGAGTGTATGCCACTGCGACGCGGCCCGGTACAGTTCGGCGACTTTTTCTTCTCCGTACGTCTCGGCGATGTAGCGCACCAAGCCAAAGCCGTGATCGTACACGTATTCGTTGCCAAAGCCCTGCTTGCCAAAGACGCCCATCTGCTCAAAGGATAGCTGCTCGTCCGCCAGCACCAACGAGCGGAGCACCATATCGCGATTGGCATCCCAGCGGTCGTGAGCCGTAGTCGCAGTACCATATTGGGCCGCGCCCTCAGCCAACCACATCGGCATCACCGTACCCATCACCGGATAGGAGGCGATGACATCTGGATAGCCGATGAGAATGTCCGGCCGGTTTTTCTCTCGCTGGTAGCCAAAGTACTGCAAGTAGAGCGCGGGGACGCGCTGCACGCCTTTGCGCGCTGCCCCCAGCGAAATGATGTGGGCAAATTCGTGGGTTATTACGTTGCGCAGCCAGTCCGAACTGCCGCGCAAGTCGAAGTCGTGGTCCAGCGACGTGGCCCAAATCTCAATGGTGTCTTGATAGAAAAAAGCCGCGCCATTGGCGTAATCGTCGTGGTCCTTGAGCACGATCCGCACGCGCCCGTCAGGCTCGTACCCATACAGCTCGGTAAGGGGTGCATACGCCGCTTCGGCAATGCGCGCCGCCCGCGCCGCCGCTCCTTCCAGTCCTTCGTGGTAAAAAATGCGGAAGTGCTCGGTCTCTACCACCTGCCACGCCAACTCCGGGTGGTTTTGGGCGCGGGATGCGCTCGCCCAGCCGAGCATTAGGCCGACCAGCAGCAGGGTCGTCAATTTCCCCATAGAAGAGTCCTCCTCAACTCGTAACCTCTAAAAGGCGATCTCACTGCTGCAAAGGCACTCCTCTTCCAATTCCTAATTCTCAATTCCCAATTCCCAATTCACTGACTCACCGCCATTTTGACCACGGCTTCCCCGCGCCGCCCGTCGTCGCCGTGCGCGATCAATCGGCATAAGTACAGGCCGCTGTCATAGCCTTTCACCGACCAAGTAATCTCGCGCTCGCCGGCTTCCAAACCGTCGCGGCGGAGCTTGCCAACGCGCCCGCCCAACGCATCGAACACCTCCACTTCGATGCGCCCGGCCGCGCTCAGCGCAAAGCGCAAATGGGCTTCTTCATCCGGGCCGACTGGATTGGGATAGCAATAGACTCGGCCCAGCAAGGGCATCTCGGGCCTTACAACGGGACGACCAGCCACCAGCGCGGTCCGCGATCCAGCCGCATCGGCACCGGCCTGCGGCCAATGGGCCGGTCCTCCGGTGTACTGCGCCGCCACCCGCTGCAAATCCCACGCATATACAGCCGTGCTATCCAAGGCCGCTAGCGCCAACCGGCCAGCGCCGTCTAAGTCTAATACCACCGGCGATCCCGTCGGGGGAGCGGCCATCAGCAGAGGAAAGCCCGACAAGAGCCGCCCATCGTCATCTACGCCAAAAATCCCGCTGTGGCCGGCGACGAATATCTCCTGTTTGCCGTCGGCATCCACGTCGCAAAGCACCGGCTCAAAGACCAGATCGCCGACCTCGGCAAAGCGCGGCAAGGCCGTGGGAAAGTCGGCTTGGCCCAATCCGTCGGCCCGCAGGGCGTGTACCGCTCCACTGCGTGCAAGCAAAACCACCTCCAACAGGCCATCACCGTCCAAATCGCCCAAGACCGGCGGCGCGGCGAGCGAATCGCCCAACTCGACGACCTGCGATCCGATCTCAACCTGTCCGCCGACCGCGGCAAAGATCCACTCGACTTGACCATCGCCGTCCAAATCGCCTACCGCCGAGGGCACCATCGGCCTTTGTTCCTCTAACTCGCCGCTTATGGCATCTACTACGTATATCTGTTCCGCTCCGACAAGTAACAACTCGACCTCCGTACCCACACTGAAACGCGCGTCCAACGGCACCTCATCCAAGGCGAGCCGCCATAGCGGTTGATCGCCCCCAACGTCCCACGCGCTAACCTCTGCGTCGCGCCGCAAAAAAACCTCGGGCCGGCCATCGCCATCGCCGTCTCCAGCCGCCAACAACCGCGCTTCTGGTACTTGCCATGCCGCCACGCCATCCCCGGTCGCATAGCCGACTCCCCCCTCGGCCCCAAAGAGCAACTCTTCTATTCCGTCGCCGTCCAGATCCGCGGCTTGCAGCCGACCATCGCCCGGCAAATCCCGCGGCCAGTCCGGGCGCGCACGCGCAAAGCGTATAGCCACCTGCATGGTATCGCCGGGCGCAGAAAGCACTTCGATCTCAACGCCGGTCTCCCACTCCCGATTGCTGCGCGAATCGGGTCGCGTCGCCGGGCCGAACAGCGTTTGCCCGCCGACGAAAAACGGGTCGTCGGGCCATCCCTCGAATTGCAACTCCCACGCACGGCGTGGATTGCCAATGTCGCGGTACCCGTCGGCCTCCTCCAAGGCAATTGCCGGCCAATGGGCTTGATTATTCACCGTGGAGTCTTCAGCGTGCGCCAGCACGCCCTCATCCACGTGCCACATCAGCACTCCCGACCCCGGGACAAAGGCGTCGTATTCGTCGATCGCCGTCCACACGCTCTCTTCTATAGTGATCTGATCGGGAACGATCCACACCTTATTTTCGTCTTCCCCAACGCCGCGTTGGCCGCGCTGCTGCCTGTTCTCCAGCAAAAAGTACTCACCTGTGGCAATGGGGATGCGCACAGCCTTGGGCAGATCTCCACTGCGGTCGGTCGCCAGCAGCGATAGTACGGTGTCGCGCCTCACCACCACCGGCTCGATCCATCCCAACTGTATCTTGCTCCAAGCCATGGGATGCGGCGGCGCAAAGCCGCGCACCCACGCAAGGCTGTCGGTCCGCACATAGCCCAAAGCGTTGGCCCCTATGTCCATCAGACTCCAACTTCCTAGGGCCGGCGAGCCAGTAGCGAAATTGGATAACCCAGGTAGTCCCAACTGGTGGCCAAAGAACTTGGCCAGCAAGCCATTGAGACCGGCCCGACCGTTGAGGCTGGGCGACTCTGGCAGGATCCACGCCTGCTCGATCTCCACGCCACCCACGGTCAGCGGCCCGCCGTTAAAATCCGCAAAATCGCGCTCGGCTAGGAAGACCGAGCGAATGTCGTTCAGTGCGCCGGTCTCGTAGCCAACCCCGGCGTGGAATACGAGAAAACTGTTGAATTCGTCCAAGCGCGGACCGTTGGGATCGGCCTGCGCGGCGTGAAGGGCATCGCGCACCAGCTCGATCCACTTCGCGCCGATCTCCTCGGTCGTGCGCCCGTTGCCGTAGTAGAGCATGGATTGGGGAAGCGTGTACGCCTGCTGTGCGGCGCGGGGGAATACCTCGGCGGAAATCGCCACCCGCCCCTCGGAAACGACCTCGTAATAACGCGCCAGGGCGGTCAAATGCCGCTCGAAATAAGCGCGGTCGTGCGGCGGCAGGTCGTAGGGCAGCGCGTAGTCCTCAGCCGCTTCCACCGCCGAGCGCAGATCAAACGCGCCGATGCCAGTGGTCGTCAGCTCATCGGGATTTTCGCGCGGAAAATCCACGCGCAAGGCCAAAATGCGCCACTCGGCGTCGGCCTCGGTGGTCGCTGACAACAGCAGTGTGAGGCAGAAGCCTAAGAGGAGCAAGGGAGCTAAATCGCAGTGTCGCCGCTCGCCGCGACAACGACTCGACGACTCGACTGAGCTCGCCGAAGTCTGAGCTCGCCGAAGACAAAACCAGCGTCCGATGGGAACACCCTCAGAAAATGATGTTCATGGAAATGGGCGTATTGTCTCCCACCACCGTGTCTTCACTGCCGATTATATACGCCACGTCAAACTGGAAGCGATTGTATTTTAGCCCAACACCAAAGGTCTTGGTACTCACCTCGCCGTCGGTGTCCTGAGAAAGGCCCGCCCGCAACGCGATAAACGCCTCCCCTTCGCGCGCGGAGAGTCCGTATTGGTATTCGCCGCCCACGTGCAGGTCCATCTCCTTGAACTCGTTGCTCATGCCCTCGTCGGCCCATGCCTTGGCCAAATTGCTGACAAAAGACCCATCGGCAATCAGCGGTTTGTACAGGTCAAAGGAGAGCATCAGGTCGTTGTACTGAGTATCCATCACGTCGTAAGCTACTCCGACGACGATGTGCTGGGGCAGCGGATCGGCCTGATCGGCGTCGATATAGGCGATCTTGGGGCCTAGGTTGCGCAGGGCCGCGCCAAAGCTGAGGCTGGGAGCGGGTTTCCATAAAAAACCCAAATCCGCGGCAAAGCTGTTGCCCACGCCTCGGCCTCGCTCAATGCCGGCCCCCGCATCGGCCAAGTTGCTGCGGATGAACTTCAAGCCGATACCAGCGGACGTATTGTCGCCGATATGCGCCCCGTAGGCCACAGACACAGCCACGTCATAGCTGCGGAAGGTGCCTTGTTGGTTGCCGCGCTCGTCCGTGCGAATCTGCTCGCCTAGATTCAGCAGCGCGACATTGAAGCCAAAGTTGCCCCATCCTTCTACGGGCTGGGAATAGGCCAGAAACTCGTAGGACAAGTCGTCGGCTAGCTTCGGCAGCCACTTGGTGTGCGAGAGATGGAGCTTTTTCTTGCTCTGCCCGACCAGCGCGGCGGGGTTGAAGTAGCTCGCCGTGGCGTCATCGGCCACCGCCACGTACGATTCGCCCATGGCAATGGCGCGGGAACCCGGCTCGATCAACAACAACAGCGGAGCACTGCGACTCTCGGGCGTGGCCCGGACCCCATCGGGCAATGCGCCGACACAAAGGCCAGCCAACAGCAGGGTCGTCAATTTCCTCATAGCGGAGTCCTCCTCAGCTCGGAATAAAATATAAAAACGATGCCTCTAGTACTAAGGCAATATCACTGCTGCAAAGGCACTCCTCTTGCAATTCGCAATTCCTAATTCCTAATTCCTAATTCACCACATGCTCACTTGGCGACCTGCAAGACGGCGCGGCGCGCGACCGCAGCCCCGCTTTCCCGCTCGGCTTCTATTCGATAAATATACGCGCCATTGGCCAAACCCGTCGGCGGCGTCCAAAGCACTTGGTTGTAGCCAGCGCGCGTCTGCCCGTCTAGCCGCTCTATCAGCCGCCCGGCCAGCGAAAAGACCTCTATCTGCACCGTGCGCATCTCGTCTGCTAGCTCATACGTGAAGTAGCCGCTGTCGCGCATGGGATTCGGGTAAAATAGGACGCTGGCAAGGCTCGCATCGCCTTCGTCGTCTCCAACCGTGACGACCACGGTCTCACGCGACGAATTGTTGAAGTTGTCCCAAGCCTTCAGGCGGATTTCGCGTTTTCCGGTCTCCAATTCGGGCAGGGGAAATTCGATCACGCCCTGCCGATAATCCCCACCTTGCACGCTGTACAGCTCCGTCAAGGTGAATAGCTCATCGTCAATGGCCAGCTCGATTTCGTGCCCGGTCTCTCCGGTGATGTTGATGCCGCTGGGATCTGCAATCGAGGCCAACAACACCGTCTGCCGCGGAATCGTGCTGCCTTTGGCTCCCTCGAAGCGCAGGGAAATTTCCGGCCCCTCCACATCCGTTTCCACCCCTTCAGCCGTGCCCGCCAGCACCAGTCTATCCACCGCGCCAAAGGCCGCCGGGCGATCATCGCTCCAGACGTAGGCGCTGATGCGGCCGTTTTCTCCGCCATACGTAATGTCTTTAGGGACTCGAAATGCGGCGCGGAAGCGGCCCTCGGCTACAGGAAAGCGGCCGCGAAAAATGGGGGCACCGGTCTGCTGGTACGTATAACCCTCCAAGTCGCTCTCTTCACTCGAATCAAAAGCCTGCAACCACACTTGGCCCGCATAAGCAGTGGCTGGCGCACCTGCGGCGTCGAGGACTTGGCCGGCGATGGCTACTTCACCGAGAGCGCGGAGCGAGTCAGCCGCATCGATCTGCACCTGAAAGCGCGGCATCGCCAAGCGCGTTGCCGGGTCGCCAAAAAGCGAGTAGCGCTGAACATTGCGAAAGGTGGTCTTGCCGCTGGGAACGTAATGCGGCAACAGCAAGAGTTTTGCCTCAAAAAGGGCTAGCCCGATCGGCACGTGCTCTCGTCCAGTGTGGTACATCTGCCAGTAGAACTGATTGGCTAAATGGACATTGCTGTCGTGATACCCCACCCGGGTCGCGCAAATCATGCCGATCACGCCCCCGTCTTCCTTCTTCAGCAGCGCTTCGGGCAAGGAGAGACGCACTGGATCGTCGAACACCCCAACTTGACTCGCAGCCGTGTAGAACAGGGGCAAACGAGCACCGTTGTTGAGTTTGTCCAAATCGCGAGCCAGCAAAAACATGCTCTCGTGGGCCAGCACGTTAAGGCTGCCGTGCCCCAAATAAGTCACAGTGAGCGCACCCTCGTTGAAGAGCCGAATAAACTCGTCGCGGGCCCGAGGTTTCTCTCGTCCCTCTAAGGGAAATTGGGCGATGTAGAGCTTGATCAAATCCAGCGAATTGGGCAGGATGTTGCGGGCCATGTATTCGCTGTCGCGGATGAAATAAGATTCGACCTTGTGCGGCGCGTCTCGATTGAGCAAGTCGTCCGAGACTAATGCCTGTCGGCTCTGCCAAGGCCCCACTTCGGGTGTGCGGTCGTAGGCGATGATTTTATCGACGACCACGTCGGCCTCGGCTGCCGTCTGCACCGTCAGCCGCCCAACGGCCATGTCGGGGTACAAATCGCCACCCACCACGCGCGTGTACCACTCGTCGTACGTGCTGTCGCCGTCTTGGAACGGCGGGATCCAATTGCCCTGACTGAGGGCTGAGTTGTTTTTGTAATCGTACGAGCCATCGCCGATCAAGGCCACAAATAGCGGCGCGGGATCCCAGTGCTCGGCCGCGTACGCGAGAAAATTGCGGAGCGCCGCCGGGTCTAAAAGGCCGCCGGAAAATTCGTCGTAGATGTCTTGGACGTCGATAGCCGCCGTCCGCAGGGGCGGCCCAAAGCGGTTGTCTTCCGCCCGCCATTGGGCCAAGCGCTCGGCCGCAGCGCGAAAATCGCGGTGGTAAATCGCCACCCAATCGGCCCCCCGGCTCCTAGTCGTCAAATCGCCGGGCCAGTCGAGCTCAATGCGCATTGGTCGCTTCCAAGCAGCCGGGCCGCCTACTGCGTAATGACGCGGCACATCCCCGGGCCGATCCTGAAAAATTACCGTCCCGGCTTGTGCATCGTACTCGAAGTCCACGATCTCGGCCAACCCCGCAGACACCTCAAAGATGCGCGGCTGCTCGTCGGCAAAACCCGCGAGGCGAAATTGCGTGGTGCCCGTCAGCGGATAGGTGAAGAGCAACTCGCCGCGCTCGGCGACCAAGCCCCGGCTGTACTCCACTTCGTACCAATCGAAGCGAGACGGATTGCCGGAGTGAAAAATTCCCAAGTGGTTCAGCCCTTCCTGTGCTCCTCGCGTCGCCCACAACGTATCGGATGTAACCGGCATCTGGCCCGATCGCGCCGGGATTGCAAAAGCCGCTGTTCCAATGGTCTCTTCGTTCCAGCGCACCGAAAAACGCGGCTGTGTCCCAGGCACCCCGATAAAGCCCAACCGCACAGCCACCGGATCGGGGGCGGCCTGCCGCACCACTATCGGGAAATTGCGCGCATTGCCGCGAAAGTCCTCCCAGTACCAAGTGTAGCCGGATTTGATGCCTACGAGCTGGTTGAGGACGAACTGCTCGGCTTCCTCGTGGATTCGCTCCCGATAGCTCGTGGGCTGCGGCGGATCGGACTCCACCAGAGCACCGCTTCTTTGCTCGGCCCGCCGCCCCTCGCCTCCACCGCCGAAACCCAGCCAGTACGCGTTCTCGTGCGTGTAAACATTGTGCCGATACTGAAACAAGCGGCTGGCCGGAACGTATTCCCAGCGGCTGACCGGCTCGGCCCAAAACAAGACGAAATCGTCCGCGTCCAAGCGGCCATCACCCCCATCCTCCACGACTAAGCCCACTTCCCGCAGGGCTTGAGGCGGTCTTATCTCGTCGATGGGCAAGGCGTTGCCGCCGCCGTAGTGCATGCGCAAACTCGCTGGATCGACGTCGCCGAGCGACACCCCAGCAGCCTCTAAGTCGGCTCCCGATATCCTGTAAATTCCCTCTTCCGCGACGAAGATTCGCAGCCAAGTCCCTTCCTGCAACGCGGCTTTGCGCGCTGGCCGCCGCTTGGGTGGCAATCGCCAGTTCTTGGCTTGCTCGGGATTGACGAGCAACCCTCGGTAGAATGCTTCGCCCCAAGGATCGGCAACGCGAGAGCCGCTGCTGCCGGTCACGTGCAGGTCAACGACGATGCGATCGTACAGAGTCCGCGTTCCATCCGCTTCAACGAGCGGGGCAAACGCCACCGGAACGACGCGCTGGCGACGCACAAAACCGCTTTCGCCGAGAAATACCGGACCGGGCGTGGGCGCGTCGTCTTCAGCAGCGCGATCCATCCGCGCTACGCGGGCTTCAACCAGTTCCAAGCGAACCTGTCCGTCGGTTGGGATGCCGATCAAGGCACCGCGCCCCTGCTCTAATTCTCGGCCCTCGGGGAGCCAAACCAACCGCAGGCGCTGTGGCGTCTGTTCGCTTACGCGCAATTCTGCCGTGGCCGCACTCCCGCAAAAAAGCACGAGCACCCAAAAACAGCATTTGAATCTCATAAAATTGTATAGGCGGGATAGGTCATTGGATCATGGTGATTGGCACTTTTAAGGTCATTCCAAGCCCTCTTTTTGTCAAGAGCATCTCACCTTGACTTATCGGCTTAGTGCCGCTATGTTTTATAGTTTCTTAACAGGGAGGCACTCATGGCCAGACAATGCAGCCTGACCAACGTTAAGGGCCTAGTTGGCAACAGCGTCAGCCACTCGCAGCGCAAAACCAAGCGCGTCCAACAGCCTAATCTCATCAAAAAGCGCATCTTCATTCCCGAGGAAAACCGCACCGTCACCCTCCGCCTAACCGCCCGTGCCCTACGCACTTTAAACAAAAAAGGCGTCCATCAGTTCCTGAAAGAAAACGGGATCAAGGTCTGAGCGGACAAAAGCGCTAGAGGCCGAGGGGCTGAGCCGCTGGGGACTGGACTGGGCCGGCGGCTTGCTGTGGGCATTGTTGCCTGTGGCCACCCAAGCCGCGCATTTGCATCGCACCGCCGCGCGCTACCATGCCATCGGCTGGCGCTTTGCAGCCGACGAACACAACGAAGACGCCTTTACCCCGCTCAGCGCCGACGCGGCGCACATGAATCAGATGCTCAAGCATTCCCTCGACCCCCAAGGCATTTTCAACCTCGGTAAGCTGTACGCCTAGTAGATTTCGCCTGGCCGATAGTCCGGCGGCGGCGTTTCCCGTTCGCTGAGCCACAGCGACCGCCCAAGCCGCGCTTGGACGTATTGATAGTCATAGCTCGTATCTGGAGCGGCGATGTTGCCCTGCGACGGGTATTGGGCAATCGCCTCCTCGACCAAGTCCACGCCCAGCCCAGGCGCATCCGGCACCGCGATATGGCTATCGATCACTTCAGGCTGACCTGTCATCACCTCGTAGCGCTGCGGCACATCGTCGGCTAGGTGCTCCAAGATCAGGAAATTGGGCAGCGTGGCCATTAGGTGGACAGCCGCCATTTCCGCCACCGGCCCCAACGAGCCGTCGTGCGGAGCCATCGTGCAGTAGTGCGCCTCGGCCATAGCGGCGATCTTCTTCATCTGCGACAGCCCCCCAGCGCGGCCCGTATCCGGCTGTACCACATCGATGATTTCGCGCTCAATCAGCTCTTTTACGCCCCAAATAGTGGCGTGGCGTTCTCCCGCGGCAATGGGAATATCTACTGCGTCGGCAACCCGAGCGAGGGCGTCGATGTTTTCGGGGGCCACTGGATCCTCGTAAAATAGCAGGTCGTAGTCTTCAAGCGCATGCCCCAAGGCAATGGCGTCGCGCGTCGTTAGCCAAGGCGGGCCGTGGACATCGACCATGAGATCCACCTCGCTGCCGACTTCCTTGCGGATGGCGGCGACCGTCTCAACGCAGTTGTTGATTCCCCCGGTCTTGATCGCCGTATAGCCCTGATCGACCAAGGCGCGCGCCCGCTCTGTCTCGTGCGCATGGGCATAGACCCGCACCCGGTCGCGCATTTTGCCGCCCAAGAGATTCCACACCGGCTGCCCGAGGGCCTTGCCCTTGATGTCCCACAAGGCCATCTCAATGCCGGTCATGGCACCAGAGCCGACGATGCCGGTCATGCCGTGGCCCATCATCGCCACCTGCATCTTGCCCCACAGCCGCTCGATGTGAAACGGGTCTTCGCCGATCATCAAAGGCGTTAGATCGTGGATGGCCGTTTCGACCACGCGCGGCCAGCCCGAGGCTTCGCCCACGCCGTAGATGCCAGCGTCGGTTTCGACCTTGACGAAGAGCCAGTTGCGCGCCGACCAACCACTCGCCTGCGGAGGCGCACACTGCATCAAATAGGTCTTGATCTGAGTAATTTTCATAGCGGTCTCCCCGTGTTGCAATGAAGCGACAAGTATAAGCCATAGAGCGAAATCAATCCATTGCCAGCACTCTGTGCATAGATTGACAGGCATATTTTCAATACTTAGCTTCTAAATTTTCTATTTATTTAGCGATTTAATTTCGACAGATGCCTTTCTCATGGATCCCTGCATAGGTCTGATCGATCAAGAACTGGCCCGGTTTGAAAAGCGGCTCAACGCCGAACTCAATGCCGATGTCGAGTTGGTCCACGTCATTGCCCGCTACATGGCCACGCTCAAGGGCAAGCGCCTCCGGCCGGCCCTCATCCTGCTCGTGGCTAAAGCGTCTGGCCGCTGGAACGAACAGCTAATCGACACGGCTGTAGCCGTCGAAATGATTCACGCCGCCACCATGGCGCACGACGACGTAGTAGATTCAGCAACCGTGCGCCGGGGCCGCGATACGGTCAACGAGCGTTGGACCGGGCAGATCGCCGTACTCATGGGCGACTTTCTGCTCGCACGCGCCCTGCGCCTGCTGATCGAGATCGGCAATCTGCAGGTCCTAAGCGCAGTCGCGCACGCCACCGAGCGGCTGAGCATAGGCGAAATTTTTGAAATCCAGATCGGCACTCAGTGCGACACGCGCGAAGAGTCGTATTTTGCCATGGTCAGCGACAAAACGGCTTCCCTGATCTCGGCCGCAGCGCGGATTGGCGCGATTCTCTCCGGCGCATCAGACGAGATCGTGCAATCTATGGGGCGCTACGGAGAATCGCTCGGCCGCGCCTTCCAAGTCGCCGACGACATCCTCGACCTCACCAGCGATCAGGCGACCATGGGCAAGCCCGTCGGACACGACCTGCGCGAAGGCAAGATCACCTTGCCATTGATACGCGCCTTACAGCAAGCCCCTTCAGCGGCGCGGGCCGAGATGGAGGCCCTTTTGACCCGGCCCGACAAAGACGAAGCCGAATGGGCGCAGATCGTGGCCTTTGTCGAAGAGTACCGAGGAGTCGCCGCCGCCACCGAGACCGCACACGAATACGCCGCCCAAGCTCAGCAATGCCTAAAAGTACTGGCCCCATCCCCGGCCCGCTCCGCGCTAGAACGAGCCGTGCAGCTCGTCGTCGAACGCAGCAATTGACGCGACCAGCCCATGCTCAAGCGCAGTCTGCTGGCCGTCGGCGGTTTGGCCGTGGTCCTGTACTTTCTGCCGTCGCCCCAGCCCGCCGTGCCGGTGCGCGCCGACCGCTTCTTGTTGGGAACCCTCGTCACGGTCAAGCTCTACGGAGACGAAGCAGTGGTTCGCCCGCACCTAGAGGCGGCGTACGCAGCGATCGCCCGCGTCGATTCGGCGATGAGCCACTACCGCGAGGACGGTGCCTTGCGGCGGTTAGAACAGCAGGCGCAACTCACCCCAACGCGCGGCTCGACCGGGCTGATTGCGGTCTTGACGCGCAGCCAGCACTTCGCCGCGTTGACCGATGGAGCTTTTGACTGCACGGTGGGGGCGTTGACGAGTCTGTGGGACTTCTCCGCTGCGTCAGCGCCGCCTGCTCCGGCGCAGATCGATTCGGCGCTGACGCTGGTGGGCTACGAAGGCTTGGAGGTTGCCTCCCAGTCGTTTCGGATCAACAAACCGGGACTGCGGTTGGATCTGGGGGCGGCGGCCAAAGGCTACGCAGTTGACCAAGCCGTGGCGGCCATGCAGGAGTTGCAAGTGGAGGCCGGGATTATTGAGGCCGGGGGCGACATTCGCTATTGGGGCGAAAAGCCAGACGAACGGCCTTGGCTTTTTGGGGTGCAGCACCCGCGCGACCCAGAGCAATACCTAGTAGTAGAAGACCTCGGGCTCGCGGCGATCGCGACCTCGGGCGACTACGAGCAGTACTTTGATTGGGAAGGCGAGCGCTATCACCACCTGCTCAACCCCAAGACTGGCTATCCAGCGCGGGCTAGCATAAGCGCCACTGTGTGGGCCGCGACTGCACTGGACGCCGACATTCTGTCAACCGCGGTCTTCGTCTTAGGGCCTGAGCAAGGGCTCGCGCTCGTCGAGGGCCTAACGAACGTCGAGGGCTTTATTTTCTTTGCGCGAGACGGGCAACTCATGCACCGGGCATCAACCGGGCTGCGCGACCGCTTTCGCTTTTGCAATAGCAACAAACCTTCGCCGGGCTGTGCTCGGCACTAGCGGAGTAAAGACCAATTTATGAAACGCAATCGAAGACTCGTGCTGATCGTGGCACTGATCGCCGCGGCAGTGTACTACCTGCTGCCGAGCGTGGAATTTTACAGTATGGCGGACGACGAGCGAGAGGCCATGGAGCTAAAATCTCCCGGGCAACTCGTCGATCTGAAAAAGCGCTCGCTCAATTTGGGGCTGGATTTGCAGGGCGGCATCCACCTCGTCCTAGAGGTCAAGACCGAGGGGATGGAGCAGCAGGAAGCCCAAGATGCAGTCGCCCAAGCCCAGGAAGTCATCCGCAACCGCGTCGATCAGTTTGGGGTGGCCGAGCCGACTATTCAGCGCCAAGGCGAAAACCGCATCATCATCGAGTTGCCCGGCGTCCAAGACGTGCAACGCGCTAAAGATCTAGTGGGCCAAACCGCGCTGCTCGAATTCCAGCTCCTCGAACCCGCTGAGGATCGCACCCGCTTGATCCAGCGCATCGACCAAGTGCTAGCTCCGCAAGAAGAGGAAGAAGAGGAAGAAGAAGACCTCCTCCTTTCCTCCACAGCAGAAAGCACCCCCCTCTCCTCCATGCTCAGCGGTGCAGGAGAAGACCTCACGGTCTCGGGCCGAGACTTGCAGCGCGTCAAGAACTTGCTCAACACTCCAGAAGCTCGAGAACTCATCCCCGCAGACGTGGAATTCCTCTTTTCGAGCAAGCCCGCCGGAGCCGAGGGCAATGAGTTTTACTTCCTCTACTTGGTGCGCAAAAGGCCGGAGATGACCGGGCACATGATTCAGGACGCCTTTGTCTCCATCGGCCAAGTAGTAGAGTACATGGGCCAGCCCATCGTCAATTTCTCGACTACCGACGAAGGAGTACGGCTCTTCAGCCGCATCACGGGTTCGCACATCGGCGAGCGCATGGCCATCGTCCTCGACGAATCCGTGTACTCGGCCCCGACCATCCAAAACAAAATCAGCGAGGGTCGCGGTATCATCACCGGCAGCGGCACCCAAGAAGAAGCCAAAGACCTCGCCATCGTGCTGCGGGCCGGTGCACTACCAGCCGAAGTCGAGATCATCGAAGACCGCACGGTCGGCCCCTCGCTGGGACGCGACTCCATCGAACAAGGCAAGACCGCAGCCATCTATAGCATGGTACTGGTCGTGATCTTCATGGTCCTCTACTACCGAGCGGCCGGGCTGATCGCCGACTGCGCTCTGCTGCTCAACATGCTTTTCATCATGGCGGTCCTAGCCGGTTTTCACGCCACGCTGACCTTGCCCGGCATTGCCGGCATCATCCTGACCATCGGCATGGCCGTTGACGCCAATGTGCTGATCTTCGAGCGCATCCGCGAAGAGTTGCGCTCGGGCAAGACCGTGCGCGCGGCCATTGATTCCGGCTACGGCCACGCGCTTTCGGCCATCATCGACGCCAACGTAACCACGTTCCTCGTCGGCATCGTGCTCTATCAGTTCGGCACCGGGCCGATCCGCGGCTTTGCCCTGACCCTGTGCATCGGCATCATCTCCAGCCTCTTTACGGCCTTCTTTGTAACCCGCACGATCTTCGAACTGATTACCCGGAAATCGGAGCAATCGAGCTTGAGCATCGGGCCCGTTGGACTGTTCTCCAATTTGAACATCCGCTTCCTTTCGCTGCGCAACATTGGTTTTGGCACCTCGGCGGCTGTGCTGCTCATCGGCATCGTCTCCATCTTGGGCATCAATGGCATCCGGCAGGGCATTGACTTTGCCGGCGGCACCTTGCTGGAGTTGCACTTCGATCCAGCCGTAAAAGTCGAGGATATCCGCAGCCAGCTCGGCCGCGTCCCCGTGGGCGATGCCGAGATCGACCTGAGCAAGAGCGAGATCAAGCAGTTCGGCTCGGAAAACGACATCCTCATCCGCGTCAGCGAGAGCGGAGCAGGCACTGAGGTGGCCGATGGCATTATGGGGGTACTCGAGGCCGGATTTGCCTCCAGCATCGAAGAGATGGAGTGGATCCGACGCCAAGAAAAGGTCGGTCCCAAAATCGGCAGCGAACTGAGCAACGCGGCCGTGCGCGCGGTGCTGGTGGCACTGGCGCTGATCCTAATCTACATGGCTTGGCGCTTCCACCGCTTCCTCTACGGGATTGCCGCGGTCGTCGCGCTCTTCCACGACGTGCTCATCACCCTCGGGCTGCTCTCGCTCTTCGACATTGAGATTACCCTCGCGGTGGTTGCTGCCCTGCTGGCCATTGTCGGCTACTCGCTCAACGACACAATCGTGGTCTTCGACCGCATCCGCGAAAACCTGCACACGGCCCGTCGGCAGGGCTTTGACGGCACGGTCAACCAGAGCATCAACGAGTGCCTGAGCCGCACGCTGATCACTTCGGCAACGACCCTTATGGCAGTGCTGGTGCTGATGATCTTTGGCGGCGAAGTCAACCGCGACTTTACCATCACCTTGATGATCGGCGTCGTAGTCGGCACCTATTCGTCTGTATTCGTCGCCAGCCCAGTGCTCTACTTAGGCCAACAGCGGGCCGCCGCCAAAGGGGCCGACTAAAGTTAGCTGGGCGGGACCGCTTCTCGCCATGAAAACGATAGTAGTAGCTGCCTTTGTCCTGCTGTTGATCTACTACGGACCGCCGCAGGATCGCTCTAGCCCCTTTGACGCCGCGTGGATGCTGGGTGCGCTGGCCCTCTTGGCCGCGGCTGGAGGCCAATTGGCGCAGGCGGTCCGCCTACCAGCCTTGGTGGGATGGATCGGGGCCGGGATGTTGCTGGGCACCGGCGGCTTGCAACTCGTCGATCTAGGCGCATTTTCCCTGCATCAATTGCTCTTTCTCACGGCGGGCCTCGGGGTCGGCTTCCAAGTAGGGCTGCACGTAGTATGGCCAACGTACGTTTGGCGCACGCTTGGGTTGGTAGCGGCGGCGACCGCGCTGGTCTTTGCCGCAGTGACCGCGGCCACCGCATTGCTCGGGCTACCTTGGGAACAAGCCGTACTCCTCGGCGCACTGGCCAGCTTGTGGGGGCCTTTCACCGGTGTACCAGAATTTGGCCGACGCAGCGCGCTAGTGCTGGCCGTGCTAGGAACGGGCTGCGCCCTCGGGGCGTTGGGGGGGGCACTGGTTCTGCTGGAAACCGGAGCCTCGGGATGGGTCGGGCGCGTTGGCCTATCGCTTGTAGCTGGCGGTGGACTGGGGCTGGGGCTACGCCTTTTAAGGCGGTTCGCCACGCCAAGCGCGACCATAGTCTCCGGTCTAGTCGGGGCTTTTTTCTTAGCAGCTCTCGCGTTAGATATCCTCGGGCTGATGGCCTTGCCCTGCGGGTTGGTGGCAGGCCTCGTGCAGGACAAGCAGCAAAGCCGCCGCGTGCGGTTGCTACTGCACCGGGGCGCGCCAGTGGCCTTCATGCTCTTTTTCGCACTCTTGGGGACCGCGCTCGACCTCGGCGCACTGTGGCCACCCGCGGACGGGCTGTACGAGGCCGCGCTCGTCCTAGTGGCCGTACCGCTGCTTTTGCGAGGACTGACTCCCATGGCGTACTACCCGCTACCCGGCCCTCATCTAGGGCGGCGTATTGGCTGGCGGCTCCTGCCGCGAGGCGCGTTGCTGTTCGAGTTGTTCTGCGGCCCGCACGGGCTGGCCCCCTACGTAGGGGCCGAGGGTCTGTTGGCGCAGGCCGTGTTCTTGGACATTCTCGTTTCGACCCTGTTTTTCTCCTCCTTGTCATTGCTCGTAGATGAAAGCCTTAGCGCTGCAGAAAAGGCCCGCTCTGTAGAAGACGGCGCGACGGTCTGAGCCGAGCCGCTGTTGGTTTGTGTCCAACTAGGCTGATTCGTATCTTTAATAGTCTAGATATTTTTGTATGGACCACATCCGCGACAACTGGGAATTACTGCGCACCCGCATTGAGCGGGCGGCCGAGCGCAGCGGGCGCGCAGCAAGCGCGATTGAGGTCGTCGCCGTCAGCAAAACGCGCAGCGCACGCGAAATCGAAGCCGCTTACGCCTGTGGCTTGCGCCTCGTGGGCGAAAATCGCATCCAAGAAGCAGCAGTCAAGCGCCCACAGGTCGCCGCGCCCCTCGCTTGGCACTTCGTCGGCCACTTGCAGACGAATAAAGCCGGGCGGGCCGTCGAGCTTTTCGACCTCGTGCAGTCGGTCGATTCCGCACGGCTAGCGCGGGCACTCAGTCGCCGCGCCGAGCAGGCCGACCGCACCATTGAGGTGCTCTTGCAGGTAAACACGGCCAGCAACCTGAGCCAAGGCGGAGTGGTTCCCGACCAGCTCGTCGAGCTAGTGGCAGCCCTCGCGCCGCTGCCGCACTTGCGGATTCGCGGCCTGATGACCATTGCCGCTCACAGCGAGGACGAGGCCACGGTGCGTGGCTGTTTTCGGACCTTGCGCGAGCTCGGCGAAAAAGTCGCCGAGTGCGACTTTACAGGCGTGTCCATGGACTACCTATCCATGGGCATGAGCGGCGACTTTGAACTCGCCATCGCCGAAGGGGCCAATCTGTTGCGCCTCGGCACGGCGATCTTCGGCCCGCGGCCGACTTGATACACAGGAGATAATCGTGTTCGATTTCGGCGGTTTTTTTACAGACGTCAAGGGCCTCCTCATTGGTCTCATCACGATCTACAGCTATGTGGTCCTCATCCGGGTGCTGATCTCGTGGTTTAATCCCAGCCCCCACAACCCACTCGTCCAATTCCTGCGCGGCGTCACCGATCCGGCCCTCGACACAGTGCGCTCCTTCTTGCCGAGGTTTTTCTGGTCAACCGGAATAGACTTTACGCCGATAGTCCTGTTTTTTCTGCTCCGGCTCGTCGTCGTCTTCCTCCACAATATCTTCCCCGCAGCCGAATGAACATGGCACCCCAAACCCCTTTTGCCCCGGTCCCGTCCCAAGTCGATTTTCCCGCTCAGGAGCGCGAGATTCTCCAGTTCTGGCGCGGCGGCAACCTGTATCGCAAGTCCGTCGATGCCCGTCCCAGCGATCGGCCTTTTCGGTTCTACGATGGGCCGCCCTTTGCGACTGGACTACCCCACTACGGACACCTGCTGGCGTCCATTACCAAGGACGTGGTGCCCCGCTACTGGACGATGCGCGGCTACCGGGTCGAGCGCCGCTGGGGCTGGGACTGCCACGGCCTACCCGTCGAGAACGAAGCTGAACAGCAGCTCGGGCTCCGGTCGCGGCGCGACATTATCGAGTACGGCGTAACCCAGTTCAACGAGGCCTGCCGAGATTTGGTGCTGCGCTACACGGCCGAGTGGCAGCGGCTGATCGAGCGACTGGGGCGCTGGGTTGACTGGGACCACCAGTATCGGACGATGGACCCCGACTTCATGGAGTCCGTATGGTGGGTATTCAAGGCACTGTGGGACAAGGGGCTTGTCTATGAGGGCTACAAGTCCCTCGCCTACTGTCCTCGCTGCGCGACACCGCTGTCGAACTTCGAGGTCAACCAAGGCTACCAAGACACGCAGGACCCGTCGATCACGGTGCGCTTCCGCGTCGTCGGCGAGCCGCGCCTGTCCCTGCTCGCTTGGACGACGACCCCGTGGACTCTGCCCTCCAACATGGGCTTGGCCGTCGGCCGCGACATCGACTACGTGCGCGTCACCACCGGCGACGGAGAGCAGTTAATCCTCGCCGCTTCCCTCGTCGAAGGCCATTTCCGTCGGCACGACAGCGAAATCGCCGAGGTAACGCCAGTCGCCGTCGAAGACCTCGTCGGACTGCGCTACGAGCCTTTGTTCTCCTACTTCGCCAGCCATACCGACGAGGGCGCTTTTCGCGTCGTAACAGCCGACTTTGTATCCACCGACGACGGCACCGGCATCGTCCACATTGCCCCGGGATTTGGCGAAGACGACTACCAACTCGGTCTGGCCGAAGGCTTGCCTGTGGTCTGCCCCATCGACGCCGACTGCTGCTTCACCGACGAGATTCCAGACTTCGCGGGCACTTTCGTGAAGGACACCGATACGCCCCTCATCCGCCGCTTGCGCGCCTCGGGCCAGCTATTCTCCGAAGGCTCCATCGAGCACTCGTACCCCTTCTGCTGGCGCTGCGACTCGCCTCTCATCTACCGCACGATCTCCACTTGGTTCGTAAAAATCGAAGGCGAAGTGAAAGAAAAGATGCTCGCCGCCAATCAGCAGATCTGGTGGATTCCCGAGCACATCCGCGATGGCCGCTTTGGCAAGGGCATTGAGTCGGCACCAGATTGGGCCGTCAGCCGCAACCGCTACTGGGGAACGCCACTGCCGATTTGGCGCAACGAGGAGACAGGCGAAGCCGTATGCGTCGGCAGCCGCCAAGAGTTGTGCGAACTCACCGGCCGCGAAGTCGATGACCTGCACAAGCACTTCATCGACGACCTCGAGATCCCGGCACCATCGGGGAACGGCTCGCTCCGGCGCGTGCCCGAAGTCCTCGACTGCTGGTTCGAGTCTGGGTCCATGCCGTACGCGCAGAGCCACTACCCCTTTGGGCGGCGCGAGGACTTTGAAGCCTCTTTCCCAGCCAACTTCATCTCCGAGAACCTCGATCAGACCCGAGGGTGGTTCTACACCCTGACGATCCTCGCTGCGGCCTTGTTCGACAAGCCGGCTTTCCACAACTGTATCGTCGGCGGCATGTTGCTGGCCGCCGACGGACGCAAGCTGAGCAAGCGGCTGAAGAACTATCCCGATCCGGCCGAGATGCTCGAGACCTACGGGGCCGACGCCCTGCGCCTCTACCTGCTCAACTCGCCGGCCATGAAGGCCGAAGAGATGCGTATGACCGAAGAGGGCATCAAGCAGAGCCTGCGCGATGTCATCATCCCCTTGTGGAATGCCTATAGCTTCTTCGTCACCTACGCGACCATTGACGGCTGGACGCCAGACGAGAGCCGCACTCGGACGCTCGACCACCGCCTCGACCGCTGGATTCTTTCGGAGTTGCAGACCCTGCTCCACGACCTCAACGCCGAAATGGAAGCCTACCGGCTCTATCGCACAGTGCCGGCAATGGTGGCCTTTATCGAGAAGCTGACCAACTGGTACATCCGCCGCAGCCGCCGCCGCTTCTGGAAATCCGAAGACGACCAAGACAAGCAGGCCGCGTACGACACCCTCTATCGGGTGCTAGTGACCTTCATCAAGGCCCTAGCCCCGGTCTTGCCCTTTATCACTGAAAGCATCTACCAGAACTTGGTGCGCCGCGTCGATCCCGATGCCCCTGAAAGCATCCATCTGTGCGACATGCCGCAGGCCGACGAGCACTTGCGCGACGCCGCCTTAGAACAGCAAATGGAACTAGCCACGCGGGCCGTGGTCTTGGGCCGCTCGCTGCGCAGCAAGCACGAGCTCAAGGTGCGCCAGCCGCTGCGGCACCTCTATCTCCTGCCCCCCAACGGACACAGCCACCACGGGCTGGAGCAGATGACCGACCTGCTAGCCGACGAGCTCAACGTCAAAGAGGTGGTGTTGGTGGAGGACGAGACCGAGTTCAGCAAGGTCTCCTACCGGCCTGACTTCCGCGCCTTAGGGCCGCGCTTCGGCAAGCAGATGCCAGAAGTTGCCGCTCGCATCCAAGCCCTGACGGACGAGGATATAAACCTCCTCAAAAGCGGCGGCCAGCTCTCCGTGGTCGGCGGCGAGATCGGGCTGGACGACATCGTCGTCCAGCGCCGCGAGAAAGAAGGCGTAGTAGTAGCCATCGACAACAACCTTGGGGTGGGGTTGGACGTCCAGCTCGACGACGAGTTAATTGCCGAATGCACTGCGCGCGAATTCGTCAACCGCGTACAGAACATGCGCAAAGAGGCCGGGCTAGACGTCGCCGACCGCATTCACGTCTGGGTGTTAGGCGCGTCCGCTCTAGAGGAAGCGGTGCAGCAGCACAACTCGTACATCGCCGCCGAAATTTTAGCGCTAGCCCTCCACACTGGAGAATTGCCCCAAGAGGCGCTCCTGCAGCAGGAGCGGCAGGTCAACGGCCACGACGGCACTATTGCCATCGCTAAGGCTTAGTACTAGTGAAGAGAGGTAAACGTAAAATGGCCAACAAACCCAATCAGATGGACCAAAAAGACCTCGATTTCTTCAAAAAATTGCTCCTCGAAAAAATTTCCCAGACCTCGGATGACGTCGAAGCCATTGAAAACACCTCGCGCAACGACGCCCGGGAAACAGCCTCTGAGGACCGCTCGACCTACTCACTGCACATGGCCGACCACGGGACCGATGCCATGGAACGGGAGAAATCCTTGCTCCTCGCCCAGCGCGGTGGCGATTACATCGACTATCTAAACGAGGCCCTGCAACGCATCGAGGACGGCACTTTTGGCATCTGCCGCACCTGCAAAGGGACAATCGGCCGCGGCCGCCTAGAAGCCGTGCCCACCGCCACCCAGTGCATTAGCTGCAAATCCAAACGCGAAGAGGCGTCGGACTTAGAGTGACGTCTCTGTGGATCATACCACTGGCCGTGGCCATCGATCAAGCAAGCAAATTTATCGTCCGCGGCTCCATGGCGCTGTACCAGTCCGAACCTGTATTGGGCAACTTTTTCCGCCTGACCTACATCCACAACCCCGGCGCGGCCTTCGGGCTAAACATGGGCAGCCCGCTGCTGCACACGGCCTTTTCGTTCCTCGCCCTCGGCATCCTCATTTACCTCTATCGCTCGCTCGCCGCAAACGAGCGGCTTTTGCGCCTAGCCCTCTGCTTAGTATTAGGCGGTGCCGTGGGCAACATCATCGACCGTCTGCACTTGGGGGAAGTGGTGGATTTTTTCGACTTCGGCCTCGGGGATTTGCGCTGGCCGATCTTCAACTTTGCCGATTCCTTTGTCACCGTCGGCGTCTTGCTCTTGGCCTTGGGCTACTCGCGCCGCGAAAAGACGGCCTCCTCCCCTGAGTCCGAAGAGGAAATCGCGCGGGAGTAAATTCCCATGGACCTCGCCGTCCCCGTCGAATCAGCCGCCGAGCGGCTCGATCTTTTCCTCCGCACCCACTGTCCCCAACATTCGCGCAGCAGCATCCAAACACTCATCAAGGCCGGAGCGATCCGCGTCAACGGCCAAAAGACGCGTCCGGCCTACTTGGTCCAGCCCGGAGACGAAATCGCCGTTGAACTGCCCGAGCCCGAGCCACTAGCCGCACATCCCGAGCCACTCCCCCTGTCCATCGCGTACGAAGACGACGACCTGCTAGTCGTGAACAAGGCAGCCGGCATGACCGTGCATCCGGCTCCAGGCGCGACCGAGGGCACCCTCGTCAACGCGCTGTTGCACCACGGCCGCAACCTGTCGGCCATCAACGGTGCGCTCCGGCCGGGAATCGTCCACCGGCTCGACAAGGAAACCAGCGGCTTGCTACTAGTCGCCAAGCGCGATGCCGCTCACCGAACGCTGGCCGCAAGCCTCCAAGCGCACCAGATCGAACGCCGGTACGCCGCCCTAGTGTGGGGCGTCTTGCGCGAGGAAAATGGACGGATCGAAGCCCCGATTGGCCGCCATCCCAAGAACCGCAAGAAGATGGCTGTGGTCGAGGACGGGCGTGCGGCGGCGACCCATTTCAGCGTCGCCAAGCGCTGTCCTTTTACGACCTTGGTCGAGTGCCAGCTAGAGACCGGACGCACGCACCAAATCCGCGTGCATCTGGCCCATATCGGCCACCCCGTCTTCGGCGACCCCGTGTACGGAGGCCGCGACCAAGCCAGAGGCATCCGCCCCGAATACCGACGCCAAGCCAACTGGATGCTGAGCTTGATCAAACGCCAAGCCCTGCACGCCAAAAAACTGCGCTTCGCACATCCGACCACGGGCGAGATGATGGAGTTTGCCGCACCATTACCGGAGGACTTTCAGGCCGCATTAGGAGCGGCGCGGATGGAAAACGGATAGTACGCCACGACCCTAGACAACCGACGAGGAGGATGGTCTGTGGACTTTCGACTCAACGACGACGAGATACTCGCCTTTATCGCGCGAGGGTACCATATCTTCCACCCCGCTATCGACGCGGAGATACACCAAGCGGTTTGCGCGCAGACTCGCGCCGCCTTTGTCGAGGGCAAAAATCCCGGCAACGCCATCTACGAACAGGTCCCGGCCCTAGCGCAGGTATTGTCGCATCCGCAGGTGGTGGGGCCGCTGACGAGCATCCTAGGCGCGGACTATCACATGCTCTGCCACCGCCATGCCCACCTGACCCAACCCGGCCAAGCAGCCGGCGGGTTTCACCAAGACGGGACGCCCCGAACCCTGCGGGGCTGGACCCGCCCCTGGCGCTATGGGCATCGGCCGCGCAAGGTGTTACTGGTGTACTTCCCCCATGCAGTGTCCAAGGAGTTGGGACCGACGACCTTGGTACCCGGGTCGCAGTACTATCGACAGCGGCCCGAGGCAATGGAAGCCTTGGAATGCGGGGTCGAGGGCGACGCCGGGATAATGGCCATCTGCCACTTCTCGTCTTGGCATCGGGCCGGAGCTAATACGAGCGACACCGAGCGGATTATGCTCAAATTTGTCTTCGACCGCCGGGGCGAGCCGCAAGCGCCAAACTGGAAGGCCGCAGCATCCTACCATCCCGATTTTACCGCAATCGCACGCCAATGGTCGGCGCTCCCCGACGGGCGCTTGTTGTGCCTGCCCAAAACTTGGCAGACGATGTGGAATTGGCTCAGGGGGCGCGGAGCCGAACGGCTCGGCGGCACGGCGTCGCTGGAGTCGCTATTCCAAAATTTAGCGTCAGACCAAGAACACGAGGCGCTGGAAGCGGCCTATGGTCTAGGCGGACAAGTAGATGCTGACGGAGCGCGGGCTTTAGTCGCTCGGATGCGCCACGGGGACGAGCAAGAGCGCGAGATGGCCGCGGTGGCACTGAGTGCGGCGGGCCGCGTCGCCGTGGATGCGCTGCGCGAGACGCTGGCGGACCCCGATCCGTGGCTGCGGGCGATGGCCGCGGACATCGCGGGCGATCTGGGCCGCGAAAGTCTGTCGCTAGTGCCCGATATGGAGCGCACGTTAGACGATGTAGATGTTTGGGTGCGGCACAATGCACTACAAGCGCTGGCACTATGGGGTCGGGAGGCGCGCGGTGCAGAGGAACGGGTAGTACAAGCACTGACCGATGCCGAGCCTTTTGTCCGCTTTAACGCCCTCGGCGCGCTGATGAGTATGCGTCCTTTGGATGCGCGTTGTGCCAAGTGGTTTAAGCACGTCGCCGCCACCGATGAAGCGCATCCCCAATGGCGGGCACAAGATGCGTTGTCGCGCTGGGACAACGCCGCATTGCGCTATTAGCTGCACCGAAAGGAAAAACCATGCACGAGACCAACCTACTAAGAGCCGGAGCGGCAATGATCGACATCACCCCGCCGGCAGGGACGCATTTAGCAGGCAGCGGAGCTGGCGAACATCGCCCGGCTCAGGCCGTGATGGACCCGCTCTTTGCCAAGGCCATCGTCTTTGAAGCCGGCGAGCAACGCGTCTGCATGGTGATCTTGGATCTCACCATCGTCACCGGCTCCTACACGGACCAAATCCGCACCGCCATCGGCGAACAAACGGGCATCGCACCCGAGGCGATCATGGTCCAAGCGACCCAAACGCACTCCGCCCCGAGCCTCGGCTACTTCATGCTGGACCCAGATTTCCCATTGGAGACCACCGCAGAGACCGAATATCTACGCGGGGCCGAGCGCGCCTACGGCGATCGGGCCGCTGACGCCGCAGTCGAGGCCGCAGTCGAAGCCGTGGGCAAACTGCAACCTGTGCGCATCGGTCTGGGGCGCGGCGTATTGGGGGATTTGGCCTTCAATCGCCGAGGCATACGCCGGGACGGCACCATCGCCATGCCCAAACCGCTGGGCCGCGAGCAGCAGCCCTTTGGGATCGCGGATATCTGCTATCTCGAAGGGCCGATGGACCCGGAAGTCGGCGTGTGCTGCGTTCAAGATATGAATATGCAGCCGCTGGCCTTTCTCCTGCACTACACCTGTCACCCGGTCAATGCGTTCGGCTACCCCGAGACCTACCGGGCCGTGTCCGCGGATTGGCCTGGTGCTTGGACGAGACAGATGCAGCAGCTATTCGGCTCCGACGCCGTGCCGTTGGTCGTCAACGGCTGCTGCGGCAACATCAACCCCTGGCATCCCTTCGACCCGGATTGCCGACCGGACCACCAGCGGATGGGGCGCGAATTGGCCCAGATGAGCGAACGCATCGTGCACAATATGGCGTTTGCCAACGACGCTGCATTGGATTGTAGAGTTGAAAAGGTCGGCCTGCCCTTGCGCGATATTCCGGCCGAACGCTTGCGCGAGGTCAACGCAATGCTCGCGGAGAACCCGCAACCACCGGACGGTGCCAACGGCGAAGTGGATCCGCATTGGTTCCGCGCCGCATCGACCCACAGCGTCGAACTATGCCGCCAGCGTGATGCCGAGTTCCCCTATGAAATCCAGGCTTTCCGCATCGGCGACCTCGGCGTAATCGGCCTGCCGGGGGAACCTTTTGTCGAAGGACAGCTCGCGCTCAAAACGAACTCAGCGGCCCCTTTTCTCTTTCCAGCACACCTCACCACGCACTACGTCGGCTACCTCCCGACGCGGGCGGCCTACGCCCGAGGTGGACACGAGGCCAACGAAGACGTTACCTACTGGGCCAAGCTCGCCCCCGGCAGCCTCGAAACGGTAGTCGAGCAGGCTAGGACGTTGGTGGAAGAACTGTTTGTATGAGTTAAGGAGCGCAGACGTTCACGTGCGGGAGGATGGATGGAGAACCGAAATGGCGAAACCTTTTGCCCGCGTCTCCACCACGCTGCCTGTCAGAATTGATGCGGTACAGGCATGACAGTAGATTCTTGATGCCATGCCTACTACTCAGATTATCCTTCGCAATGTCGATCCCGAACTCTCGCAGCGACTTCGCGCTATCAGCACAGAACGCGGCGAGAGTCTGAACAGTACTGTGCTGTGCCTCCTGAAAGACGCGGTCGGATTGGATGCGCGTCGCGAACACCTGCTCCGATACATCACATGGACGACCGATGACCTCGCGGAGTTTACCGATGCGCTACGTGCACAGCGAATCGTCGATGAACGGTAGGCAGTGAACTTCTTACCGGGTATTTACGGGTGATCGACTATGTGGGCACTCCCACCTCGTCAACTACTAAACCCCACTTCGCGCTCCCCCCTGTCGGCCGCCTCCTGAATGCGAATGACGTTGCGAGTCGAGCGCAGCACCGCAGCGGTGTCGAGACCGTTGGCGGGCACTTCGCCAGCAATGTCGTCGAGGAAGGAGCGCAGATAGCCGCCCCGTTGGGCCAGGGGTAGCGGCTCAATCTGCACGGTGGCGTCTTCCCTGCCGAGCACTTGAATTTCCTTGGCCGTAGTCGAAGTCTCGATTACTCCATCCCGCCCCCAAAACGTAGTCCGCCAGTAGTAGGGCATCCTATATCCCGCCCTATCGGGTGCAAAATACGACACGTCGCCCAAGACCCCGCAGCCATTGTCCATCTCCAGCATCATCTGCCCGGCGTCCTGCATGTGGAAATCCTCGGGAACAAAGGCCCGCCAGCAGCGCACAGCGTTAATCTTCGCCCACTGGCGGCCCGTGACCCAAGGCAAAGCGTCGATGGCGTGAATGCCAATATCGGTAATGGTGCCGCCGTGCTTGCCCTGTTCAAAGTACCAGCCGGGCCGCGAGCCCAAGAGCAGTGGATGTTGGCCACCAAAGGCGATGGCGTGGACTTCGCCAATGCGACCAGCTTGGATCAGGTTGCGCGCGCCGATAAACGCAGCCGAGTCGCGCATGGTCAACATGCAGCCGACCTTGAGGTTTTTCTCGTGCGCCAGCGCCGCAATGCGGTCGAGATCGGCCATCTTGGTACACAGAGGTTTGTCGCCGATGACGTGTTTGCCGCGCGTGAGAGCATCGATCAACACCGGGCCGCGATCGGCAAAATAGGTGCCGGTCGCAACGATATCACAGTCCACCTCGTCGAGCATTTGCTCGATCTGGTCGTGAGTGATTGCGGCGGTGCCCTTTGCGTGGATTTCAGCGCACGTCTCCGCGTGCTCCTCGCACGCCGCTACCACTTCGAGCGCGGGCGAGGCGCAGGCTAGTGCGTAGAGGTCGAAGATATGGCCGTGGCGGAAGCCGGCGAAGGCGATTTTGTAAGGGGCTTCACTCATTTCTACCTCTCACGCTTCCTCTTCCTCGTCGCCGTACGAGTGTCCACCAAAAATGGCCCGCAGTTCGGCCGCGGATGTGGCTTGGCGCATTTGGGCCATGCGCTCGGCCTCGTGTTTTTGCAGGGCGCGGACGTTTTCCAGTACCGCGCTGAGCTTGTCCGCGGGGAATTTCACTGCACCATTTTCGTCCATGTGGATGATCTCGCCGGGAGCCACGTCCATGCCAGCGACCGAGACGGGGACATTGACCGCGTGAATGGCTTGGGCACCGTGACCCGCGGTGACGCCGCTGAGCAAGTACTGGAACTTCATCGGGCGGATCTCGTCGATGTCGCGCGAAGGACCGTTGGAAATCGCGCCAACGCAGCCAATGGCCTGCATGGCAGTGGTCATATTGCCGCCGGCTAGGCCGACCTTGCCCGCGATTTCGGGCGGGAACTTCTGCTGGAAGACCAAGATCGTCGGCTTGGGCGAGGCGTCGAGGGCGTCGAGAACGTCCATGAAGCTAACGCCGTTGTAATTGGGGTCGGGCAGGCCGAACGTGCAGGTGACCGCGTAGCCGACCGTGGGGCCGAGCTCGGGATACATGCAGCGCAGCGACTGATCGGTGTACCAGTTTTCGCTCCAAGGATTATATAGCCCCAAGCACAAGGGGTCGCCCGGATAGGTGGCGACGACATTGGTAATGGAAGGCGTGTCGAAATTCTTCAGCTCGGCGAGCATTTCTTGTTCGGTCATTACAGGCTCCTGATTGGGTAATGGAAAACGTCAACTTGCGTCAGTCGCGTTTTTACGTCGCGTATGGTAAAGCAGATTCGCTACGAGGAACATAGCGAGTATGGTCAGATAGGCACCTATTGTGCCGATCTCTTTCTCAATAATGGCCATCACAGCATTGGTAACGATCATCGCTGCGTACAATACAAGAATATGTCGCCACTCAAAGTTCCAACGGTCCATGACACTTCCTTCTTGTGTCGTCGCTTTCTTCTTTCGCACATAGTAAAACAGATTCGCAGATACGACAAAGAGCGCGAGTATGGTCAGATAGGCACCTATTGTGCCGATCTCTTTCTCAATAATGGCCATCACAGCATTGGTGACGATCATCGCTGCGTACAGCACAAGGACATGCCACCACTCAAAATTCCAACGGTCCATGACAATCCTCCTTATTCACAGTAGTTCCAAATGTGCGCGTCGCGTCAATGCTGATCGCGGCGCGGCAGAATCGGCTGATTCTTCAACTCGCGGATTAGCTCTACAAGCCCCTCGGTCGCCGCTGCTAAAAATTTTTCGCCCTTTTCCTTGGTGGCTTTAGTCGCGTCCCCCATAACCCCGCTGGCCGTCTGCTGGCTCCAGTAGGGTATCAGCCGCGCGCCCGATCCCTCGGGATGCGTGCCCCCCAACAGATCGGTGCGGAAGCTGGGCGACAGCGGCGAACGCTCGTCAACGGCCTTGTCCATCTCCACCAACTCCGGCTTGAGCGCCAAGTAAAGCGAGGTCTCGTATTCGCCGGCGTGCGAAGTGCCGCCGTAATCCGAGTCGCGCAGTTCGTTGCCCACGGTCTTGGCGCGGCGTATATCCCAGTGATTGACCGAGGCGCAGAGAATCTGGCCCTCGTATTCGAGGACAGTGAGGCGGGCCGCTAAGTCGAGCGGCGAGGTATTGGAGCCGTGCCCATTGACGATGAGGATGCGCTTAAAGCCGTGGTGGGCCAAGCTGCAACACACGTCCTTGACGTAGCGGATAAAGGTGTCCCACGTAATGGTCAGGGTGCCGTGGAAATCCATGTGGTGCGGGCTGTAGCCGTGGGTGACGGGCGGGGCGAGCACGGCTTCTTCTGGGATCCGGGCCACGGCGCACTCGCAAATGCCGTGGCACAGCACCACGTCCGTATCCACCGGCAGATGTGGGCCGTGGTCTTCGTGGGTAGCGACGGGCAGCACGGCCACGCGGCCCGCGGCTGCAGCGTCCCGGGTCTCATTCCAGATCATTTCAGCGTAGCGGTATTTCACGACAGTTCACTCCTTGAGTATAGTAGAGTCAGCGCACGAGAACGCGGGAAGAAATACGCAATTCGCGCAGCAGGGGCAAGTTGCCGTTCCTCGACAGTTTTTGGCATCCCTTCTATATTGGTAGAAGGGGCAACTTTACTCGCAACTTAATCGAAGGAACAGCAATACATGGGTCGCAAGATACGCCTCGGTGTGCTCTGCGGCGGGCGCTCGGCCGAGCACGAGGTCTCGGTGATTTCAGCGCGCTCGATGTTGGAAGCCATCGACAAGGACAAGTACGAATTGGTGATGATCGGCATCTCCAAGGAAGGACGCTGGCTGTCCGCCTCGGACACGCAGCAGCTTCTGGCGTCCAGTCAGGTCCACGAGGACGGACTAACACCAGTGGCACTCGACTATCTGGGGACGCGCTCGCTCGTGGCGCAGCGAGGCGATGTGCAGGACCAAGCCCTCGACGTAATCTTCCCCCTCTTGCACGGCCCCTACGGCGAAGACGGCACCGTGCAGGGCCTGATGGAACTGGCCAATGTAGCGTATGTAGGAGCCGGAGTCGTCGGCTCGGCCGTGGGCATGGACAAGGAGCTGATGAAGCGGGTCTTCAAGGCTGAGGGGTTGCCGCAAGTGGACTATCAAGTAGTGCGGCGCAGCCGTTGGGAAAAAGACCGCGCCGGGGTGCGCTCCGAGGTCGAAGCCGCGCTGGCCTACCCCGTCTTCGTCAAACCAGTGAACCTCGGTTCGAGCGTCGGGGTGAGCAAAGCCCGCGATAGTGCCGAACTGGAACAGGCCATCGACGACGCAGCGCAATACGACTACAAGATCGTGGTCGAGGCCGAAGCAAGCGGCTGCCGCGAAGTCGAGGTGGCGATCTTGGGCAACGAATCGCCAGAAGCGTCCATCACCGGCGAGATCGTGCCGGGCAATGACTTTTACGACTACAACGCCAAATACATCGACGACAACTCCGATCTAATCATTCCAGCGCGCATCTCGCCCGCCACCCAAGAGGCCGTGCGCGAGCTGGGCATCCGGGCCTTTCAGACGATAGAAGCCTGGGGCTTGGCGCGGGTGGACTTTTTCGTGCGCGAGAGCGACGAGGCGATTTTCATCAACGAGATCAACACCATGCCAGGATTTACGCCCATCAGCATGTATCCCAAGCTGTGGGAGGCGAGCGGCGTGAGCTACGGTGATTTGATCGACCGCTTGGTCCAGTTGGGAATCGAGCGGCACGAGGACAAGCAGAAGACGAAAACGGCCCTATAAACTCCATGAAGAAAGCGCATTGGGAAAAAGGCAACGTCAGCAACCTAATTTCGCTCGTCCTATTGGTGGCGGGCCTCTGGGGACGCATTGAGGATGTCGCTGGCAGCGAATGGGTGCTGGCGGTCGGGTTGTTTGGCTTTGCCGGCGGCGCGACCAACTGGTTAGCAGTAAAAATGCTCTTCGACCGCGTGCCCCTGCTGTACGGGTCGGGAGTCATCCCAGCGCGATTCCGCGCCATCCGAGAAGCGGTCAAAGACGCCATCATGCGCTATTTCTTCGACGAGGAGTACCTGGAGCGATTCTTCGCCGAGCGGATGGCCGGAGACGATGTGGGAGAAAAGGTGCAAAAGGTGCTGGCGTCCGACGAGGTTGACGCAATCATCGACCGCAAACTGGAAGAGTTAGCGGAATCGCCGCAGGGGATGATGCTCCAGTTGGTCGGGACGCAGACGGTCAAGCCGCTGGTCAAGCAGTTCGTGATTGGGTTCGGGAGCGAGATCGCGCCGCTTTTGGCCGACGAAGCGGGCGTTGACGTCAGCGCCATGCGGGAGCAGGTTGACGGGCTGTTGGAGACCAAGCTAGAGGAACTGACGCCCGACCGGGTCAAGGAGATGATGGAGGAAGTAATCCGCGAGCACTTGGGCTGGCTAATCGTCTGGGGCAATGTGTTCGGCGGCACTATTGGACTTTTATCTAAAGCACTGGGGTATTGAAATGAGTCAATGGAATTTGCAGGACGAAGTAGCAGCAGTCATCGGTGGGACCGGCGTCTTGGGCGGAGCAATGGCTCAGGGATTGGCCGAGGCCGGAGCCTCCGTAGCGGTGTTGGGACGAGACCACGACCGGGGGCACAAGCGAGTAGCGGCAATAGAGGCCGCAGGAGGCACGGGCGTTTTCGCCGCCTGCGACGCCACGGACAAAGCGTCGCTCAAGGCCGCCCATGAAGCAGTCGTCACGGCGTTGGGTCCCGTCAACGTGCTCCTCAACGCAGCCGGTGGCAATCAGCCGCAGGTGACCCTAAACGACGACCTAGACTTCGCCGCAATAGCAACCGACGATTGGCAGCGTTGCTTCGACCTGAACTTGGGGGCTGGCGCGCTATTGCCCTGCCAAGAATTCGGCTCGGCCATGGTCGCACGAGGCCAGGGCAGCATCATCAACATCGCTTCGGTCGCCGCCCACCTGCCGGTTTCGCGGGTAGTGGCGTACTCCGCGGCCAAAGCAGCCGTATTGAACCTAACGCAGTTTCTCGCGCGAGAGTGGGCCGACAAAGGCGTGCGGGTCAACTCCATCACCCCGGGCTTCTTCCCCGCCGAGCAAAACCGCCGCTTGCTCTTTGAAGACGACGGCACCCCAACCGAGCGCGGCCAACAAATCCTCTCCCACACCCCCATGGACCGCTTTGGCCGCCCCGAGGAGTTAGTCGGCGCAGCGGTGTTCCTCGCGTCGGACGCGGCCAGCGGCTTTGTCACCGGCACAGACATCCGCGTTGACGGGGGATTCTTGGCGACGACGATTTAAATTTGTAGCTGGCATGGATTTTGAAATTCTCGGTGAAATTACGCATATCGAACCAATTGCCAGAGGTACAGGAGTTCGCGCTCGCGTCCGATTAAACAAATTTTACGGCCAAGGTAGATGGCGTAAACTCAAGGGAGTCGCGCAGGTTCGCCTACTTGATGGAACAATTCGCCTTGCCGAAATTCATTGGTATGAAGCCCACGGCATAGGCCGGAAAGAATTCAAACTCAAACTTCCTTTCCTTGGGTAATTTTACAGTGAAGAAAAAAACATCACAGTTTGCGATTTGTCTCAACAACGAAGGCTATGAGGCTTCTCTCGAAGTCGGAAAAGTGTATCGCGTAATTCCCGATCAGGAGGCGACTGCTCACGGGTACATTCGCATGGTGGACGAAAGTGGCGAAGATTACGCATTTGATGCCGATCGCTTTTACAAGATCGAATTCCCACCCCCGGTTGAAGCAACGCTAGACGCTGCTCTGCACTAAGATTTGCCTGTTATGTAATTGTTTGCTCATCAATATATTTCTCCATTGCTCGTTGAATTCCATCACTTATTTCTATATCTGATTTGCCAGATTCCCGTAATCGTTGAAGTACGAGATTATTCACACTATTGCTAACCTGCTCTAGGAACGGCCAAATTTCATTTAATAATTTAGTGGCCTTCCGTTGTAGAGAGAGACTAAAGCCTACTGCACCATACTCTCGGAAGAAATGGTGTGTTACCCAATTTCTTTTTTTCAAGGCATCTTCAAGATCTTCTTTTAATTCTTCTGGTATTTCTAACTCCCTAAGAGCATCTTTAATCAACTTACCAAGTGTCTGTTTATAGCGAGTATCCATGAGCGGCTGAATCATAGCACCATCTAATTGTGCCTTTTTTAGCGCAGTCGCAGCATACAGTGAAACCAGAGAATACTCAAGAACTTGGGCTTGGAATGTGGCCAGACCGAGTGCCGTCGCCATATCTCTTGCACTTTTTTCTTCACTCATTTTTTCCCTCAATACTTGGTCTATCGACGGCAGAATGGGGTCCCTTGATGGAACCTCAGCTTCCAACCACCAGACGACCGCGTCCAGATTGAGCTCCTTCGTGCTTTCTCGATATTTTCGCCGTAGGTGACGACACTATTGTACGTTACCTGTGCAACACCTTCAGAAAGAAGACGCGCATCAAAGTCTGGCAGTGGAATCACCGCTTCTATGGGCGTTGAAGGTACCGAAAGCGTGTCGGTGCGCTGGTAGATACGCCCAGACCTTCCAAACTCGAAGAAGTCCTCGGCAATGACTTCTTCCATTCTCGATAAGTCGAAACGCGTTTCCTCTCGCCACAATTCTTCTTCTAGGCGCTGTAGGAGTTCCCGATCTTCGGCAGTAAGTTCAGTCTCCATCGATGGTTGTTCCTCTCTGTTTCTACTCGATCCAATCAGCACCTCATACGGTGTGGGATATCCCAGCACTCTCCAGTAATTCGTCTCCCATCTCGAGAAATCCGTGAACGCGACACTGCCAGTGCCAGCCCTGATCACATTAGTCGTCACCATCGGCGACGTAGATTCTCGATCACGGGGGAATGAACTCATGACTCTTACTGTTTTTGCGAAACTGGCGTTGTAGTATTTTCCACAAGGGGTTCATTCCTCGTGGCTTGAATTGCTCGGGATCTTTGCCCTGTTCGACAGCTTGCCAATAATGCCAACTCATCTTGTGACTCGATGCGATTTCATAATCTAACCCCGTCCATGACCCATCACCGCGAAAGGCGTAAAACGCCCAATGCCAACCTCGGCTGTTATAGATTTCTATTAGGTCGCTCAGGTAGGCCGCAGCGCCTTCGAGCCGGCGGTCGTACCAAAATTCTGAAGCTATGATTCGGTGAGAAGGTATCTCATATCGCTCAGCAAACCGCTGCACCGCGTTGACCTCCTCCGCAAGACGATCGATAGTCCACGACCTAAGTACACGACAGTAATCTAAGTTGTGGTACGGCCCTGCTTTAGGTTTTATTTGTAATCGCTCAAGATTGCATCTAAATCCTAAATACAGGAGCCGCACCATGCTTATTCATATGCTAAAGAAAGCCCTCATGCAA
>JAJDVZ010000148.1:0-7017 GCA_022825835.1 Candidatus Latescibacterota bacterium | reverse complement strand
CTCGGCCGGAGATGGCTCAAACGCTGGATCGCGCTCCAACTGAATCGCTTGCCCCCCTTCAAGGCGCGCTTGTCGCCCAAAGGAATCAGAACCGTGAAAAACAAAACAGCCTAAAAAAAGTAAAAGTGTAAGGGAATCAGGGGGTGGGTAAGATAGCCGTTTCAACAGCACTGTTCAAGCGCACTTCACTGGAACACGATCCTTTGCCTAGGTTCAGTGCGTTGACAGAGGTCCCTAAAAGATGTCTTTTTTATTTATACGTCTAACATGCTCAATTCTCAGGATAAATTCCGTGATCAAGTCGCTTGAAGTCAGGAATTTTACGGCCTTCTCGGAAGCCCGATTGTGTTTCGCCGAGGGTCTCAACGTCATCGTTGGCGAGAACGGGACGGGTAAGACGCACTTGCTCAAGCTACCTTATGCCGTTATGGCGGTAAGTGCCGAGGAACGCAGGAGGCATGGGGATGACCGGCAACCTACCAAGACCTTGCTGCAAACTCGAGTGGCCGAAAAGATCGTTAATGTGTTTCGCCCGGAGGAGAGACGTCTAGGGCGTCTCGTACGTCGGCAGCAGGGTCGTAACCGCTGTGAAGTGAAAGTGAACTTCCGACGGCGCGAGACTTCCATTGGGTTCAATTTCGCTTCGCAAAGCAAGTCCGAGGTCGTCATGGCTCCTCTCCCCTCCAAGTGGGTGGACTCCATGCCGGTATTCCTGCCCCCCCGCGAGTTGCTGACGATTTACCCGGGATTTATCTCGTTATACGAGACACACAACGTTGAATTCGAGGAAACGTGGCGGGACACCTGTTTGTTACTCGGCTCGCCGACGGTGCGGGGTCCTCGCGGTAAGGTTTTCACAAGTATGCTGGGGGCCTTGGAAGAACAGATCGGGCAGGTCGCCTTGGAACGCAATGGCCGTTTTTACCTGAAGCAGTCCGGCCTTGGTGTTGGCACTATGGAGATGCCCTTGGTCGCCGAGGGTTGGCGCAAGCTCGCCATGCTGGCGCGGCTGATAACCACCGGGGCCCTACTCGACCAAGGTGCCCTGTTCTGGGACGAGCCCGAGTCCAACCTCAATCCGAAGCTGATTCGCGAAGTCGCGAAGGCGATTCTCCGTATCTGTGGTGCAGGGGTGCAGGTGTTTGTTGCAACGCACAACCTCTTCCTACTCAGAGAATTCGAAATCCTCGCCAAGCATAAAGAATTCGAGCGTGTTAAGCAGCGCTACTTCGCGCTGCGCCGAGTGGATGATGGTGGCGCAGAAATTTCCCAGTCCAGCGAGATTGATGGCGTCGAGCCGCTGTTATTGCTCGACGAGGAACTGGAGCAATCGGATCGTTTTCTCAAGGTGTTCATGCCATGACCGTGATTGAGGAAGGCGGTCTCAAATTCTCATTTCCGGCCCACTGCCAAGCCACCCAGTACGATGCTTGGAAGTTTTATCGCAAACGGTTCCAGTCCACCGCCGGGGGGTCGAAGGCAATCGATATCCTCTGCCTCCAAAAAGGTGTCTCTT
This sequence comes from Candidatus Latescibacterota bacterium, assembly GCA_022825835.1. Lineage (GTDB taxonomy): Bacteria > Latescibacterota > UBA2968 > UBA8231 > UBA8231. Next base: position 5,501 of record JAJDVZ010000148.1, on the reverse strand, counting down.
GGCTGATCGAAATAAAGGACTATCGGCTGCACCCGAGGGCGAAACCGAGTGATCTCGGCGACGAAGTGGCGAGCAAAGTCCGCGACACGCTAGCGGGTTTGGCGGCCGCGAGTGCTAACGCCAGCGACACTGGCGAGCGCGGGCTGGCAGAACGTGCGCTGGCAAAGCGACGGTGGCGTGTCGCATTGCACCTCGAACAGCAGTCGGTTGCGACTTCGCCGCTTCGGCCACATGCCATCAATCCCGCCGATGTGCTCTCAAAGCTGCGTAAGAAGTTGAAAGCCATTGATACTCAGCCGGTAGTTTTGAGCCTGCAAACGCCGGGTACTGTCCCGTGGACCGTTCAGTAAAGGTCGTGTTTTCAGGACGACCTCGTATGGCTGGCTACTAACCACTGCTATCACTGGAACACAATCCCGCCTAGATAATTGTTTTGCATGCCGATTACATAGTCGATGAGTATCCAAGTCCCGGCCGCTACGGCCTCGCCCAAGACCAGCCCGAGAAAGAAGGGCTTGAGGCGGTTCAACAGCGTCAACCCGCCGTATTTGAGCACCGTACTCTTGATGAGCCAAGCGACAAACACGCTGAACCACATCGAGCCGAAGACGCAGCTAATCGGGAATCCGAGCGAGTGGAAAGGCCACCACAGGAAACGGTGCTGGGCGGCCATCAGCCCGCCCATAATTGCCGCGCCAACGCTGATGTGTAGCCACGTACTCGGCCGCGGCTCGAATGGATTGAGGATGCTCTTCTCCATGAACCGATAGGGATATTGCGCGACGTTATCAAAGTAAAATCGCGACAAATTAATGGCCCCGTACTGATAGCCTAGATAGAGGGTTAAGGAGACGACGCAGGTCAGCGTCAGGACGATCACCGCAACGGTGGCCCCGAATAGGCGGCGGCGCTGGGGTAGGCTGATTTCGGTGACGAGCTTCAGGCCATTGGCGCAGGCGCTCATCATCAGGATCAAGGTGTCCACGCTCCAAGCATAGCTTAGAGCCATACCGGCCATGCCCTTAGTGCCCAACACAGTGCCTCCGACATTGGCGACGACAAAGTCCGGTCCGTTGGTCGGCGGAAACATCGACGCGACCCCACCTTGCGCGACGACGCGGGCAATGGTCATAAACCCGACAAATGCGCCGAACAGCAGCAGGGGAACAAAGGGCAGCGGAATGCCGGATTGCCACAGCCAGACACCCATCACTAGGAAGCTGGCCACGGCTCCCCACACGGCCACGCCATAGGAGGTAATTTCATCGGCGTCTTCTACCTCTGGCGCGCGGCCCAAAGCCTTGCGCAGCACGTTCCCAAGGTGGCGTCGGCCCACCCACAACGACCCCACGACCAAGACGATCATACCGCCCATGGCTTGGTGGATGATGATCGGGTCGGTGTACTGGCTGTACGCGCCCATGGTCTCGTCCTTGCCCCCCCAGGCCAGCATCCCCAACAGCCCGCGCTGCACCACATTGACGATATAAAAAAAGACCAAGCCCAAGGCGATGTTCTGCGGGATGAAATAGGAGAAGCCGACCATCGACAGGTTTAGATTCAAGCCCAGCGACACCGCGCCGCGGAACATCGACAAGCCGCCGAGCGAGGTGCTGACGGTGGGAATGATCACGAAGTAGTTGTGCAAGGCGTTGATCGAGGCTAGGACGAAGGGGACGGCAAATCCCGTCCACATCAACCCGCTGCGGAACAGGGGTTTGATGGTCCGTCCGCGTCCGTCGTCGGCGATCATGGCTAGGGGGAGCTGGACCATGGGATAGGCCAAGCGCTCGTGCTCTACCCATTGGCGGCGCACGATCACCATCAGGCACACCATCGCCAGAAAGAGGGCTAGGCCGAACACGGCCCAGTACAACAGCGGAGCCGCCCAGATTGCCCACGGCACGGCCCCGGTCGGGTCGCCTTCGTAAAAGCCCCAGATGGCGTCGCGGCTTTGGGGCACCGGCCAATCGGGCATGTAGGGTTGGACGATCTCGGCCCAACCGTTTTCCGGCGTGGCGTAGTAATAGGCCCCAGTAATTACCGGCAGGAGTTGCGCGGGCAGGCCTCGGCCCGACAAGGTGTTGGCTAACAGGATCAGGAAGAAGGCTACGGCCAATTCGCCGCGTTGCAAGGGCAGGCGCGGATGCAGCAATCGCAAGAGCGGGTTTAAGAGGAGGACTAGCACAAAAAAGAGAAAAGTCGCCCCAGGGGTCAGGTTCCACACGGCCAGCCCGGAGCCTTTGACGATCATGTCGTTGTAAGTCGAGCCGAGGCCCATGCAAACGGCACCGAGCAGCCCGACGATCAGCGCCTTGGGCGTGCATCCCTTTATGATAGGTGGAGAACGTTTTAGCAAAGTGTTCCTCTCGCGTTTTGCCTTCCCCTTGACAGTGCCCGTAGTCGCGCACGAGTTTCCGCATACACAACAGGAGACCCTATTATGGAAAAAGTACCGCTTTGCGTCGTCGGCTGCGGCGGCATGGGCCATCGCCACATCTTGGCCTATAAGGTGTTAGAAGATAGCGGCATCGGCAATGTCGAATTGATGGCCGTCTGCGACGTGAACCGAGCGAACGCCGAGTTTGCCGCCCGCGAGGTGCAGCGGCTGTTCGGGCGCGAGCCGCTGATCTTTACGGATATGGACTCGATGCTCAAGCGCGATGATATCCTAGCCGTCGATGTGGTTACCGACGTTTCTGTGCATCACCAAGTGGCCGTGCCAGCTCTGTTGGCCGGTAAGCACGCGCTGGTGGAAAAGCCCCTCGGCATTACCATGCGCGCCTGCCAAGCCATGATCGACGCAGCCCACACCGGCAATGCCCTGCTGGCCACCGCCGAAAACTACCGCCGCGACCCGCCCAACCGCTTGGCGCGGGCCATCGTCGAGTCCGGCCTGCTCGGGGATCCCTTTTTGATGATCCAGGCGTCGGCCGGTGGCAGCGACAAGATAACCATTACGCCTTGGCGCCATCTCAAGGAGAAGGGGGCCATTGGCTTGGACATGGGCGTCCACTACGGCGACATCATCCAGTACTACATGGGGGACTACGCGCACGTCTTCGGCGGCGGCTTCATCGTCGAGCCGGTGCGGCGGCGGCCAGACGGCTACGACGATCACCCCCTCGAATCCTACCGCGAGCGGGCCAAGACCTATCCCGAGAGTGTAGAGGCCACGGGCGAGGATTCAGTCGTCGCGCTGTACAGGATGCGGTCTGGTGCGCTGGCGCAGCTCGTGTTGGTGGCGGGTCGCGGTGGTCGGGGCTGGGAGCGCAGCGTCCACGGTCGCTGGGGAGCACTATATGCTCCCGGCGACCGCAATGGCCGGCCCGCGGTGCTGCGCTTGGAAGGCAAGGAGCTAAAGGGCCGCGAAATCCTCTCGCTCCTACCGGATTTTCACCTCGACGAGATCACCGAGCGCCTCTTTGGTGCCGATGGCGTAGAATACGATCCTTCCGCAACATCCTTCTACGAGATCGACTCCCGGCACTTAGCTATTGAGTACCACGACTTTGCCCAAGCCATCCTCACCGGCGGCCAACCCGAAGTGGATGGTTTCGGCGGGATGCAGGCCGTCGCAGCGATTGTGGGGGCCTATGAGTCGGCGCACGCCGGGCGTTCGCTGTCCATGGAGGAGATTATGGGCGGGACAGTGCGGGGCTATCAGCAGGACATTGACGAAGCGCTTGGGTTGGCCTAAATCCGCAGATGAACGCAGATGAGCGCCGATGTGGGGTGATATTCACGGCCTCTAAAGCGTTGTCACCATGACCCAAAACGGCTGACTGCCCACTTCGTAATCCGCAATGGGCTGTAGTGCGCCGCTGGTTGCATCGATTTGGTAACAGGTCATGCGGTCTGCGGCTTCTCCAGCGCCGTACAGGTACGTGCCGGTCGGGTCGATGTTGAACGAGCGCGGGCTGGCCGGTATTGGGTAGTGCCCAAACGGGCTGAGCGCGCCGTCGGCGTCGATGTTATAGCCGACGATGCTGTCGTGGCCGCGATTGGATGCGTAGCACCACTGGCCGTTGGGATGGACTTCGACGTGGGCGGTGTGTCCGCCTTCGGTATAGTCCGCGGGCAGGGTCGAAATGTCTTGGAAAATGGAGAGGGTGCCGCGCTCGGGGTCAAAGCGGTGGGCGGTGACCGTGTTGCCCTGCTCGTTGACGATGTACGCGACGTCGCCGAGCGGGCGGAAGCATATATGCCGGGGGCCAGGCTCGCCTTCCGGTGGAGCCAGCACGGGCGGGTCGTTGGGCGAGAGTTGGCCGGTGCTGGCGTCGAAGCGGAACTGGCTGGTCTTGTTGTTGGGATAGACGTGGGGCACAAAGACAAAGCGCTCGTCCTCGGTCAGCAGGATGGCGTGTGCCTTGGGGCCGGTGTCGATGCGCTGGACGAGGTCGCCGATGGCTCCGTCGTCGTCCAAGCGGTGTACTGTGATGCCGCCACCGGTGTAATAAGCGGTGAGGAGAAAGCGACCAGTGCGGTCGGTAATGAGGTGAGCGGGGGTGTCGAGGCTGGTGTCCACCTTGTTGATCAGGGTCAATTCGCCCGATGCGGTGTCGAGGTGGAAGCTGGCGAGGGTTGAGTCCCCGACGTGGCCGTCGTAGAGTACGGGACGCGACGGGTGCAAAAAGAGCGCACCCGACGGGCCGTGTGCCGGACTAGTGGCGCGCAGTTCCAGTGCGCCCGATTGGGGGTCGAGGTCGTAGAGTTTGATGGCTTCGTCGCCGGTGAGCGAGACGAAGACGACGGGTTGGTCTTGTGCGGTCATTGCGGTTTGCTCCTTTGAGGTTTTGCGTGGATAAGATAGCGGGTCAACTCAATTAAACAAGCTCCTCTTCCTCCGGGTAGAGTTTTGCCGCATACTGTAAGGTGGCAGAGGTCAAGTCGCTTTGATCTTGTTCGCTCCAAGTATCACTTCGTTCCACAACAACCACTTCGGACTGTGCCAGCTCCTGTAAAATGAATGCTGCGAGACGAAACTTCTCGCTCGGTGGTAAGGCGCGAACGGTTTCGGTGAAAACTTCTTGTGCAGTCGCGGTCATGTTGACTTCTCCTAGAAGGCGTTTTTAGTGATTATTCGATCATCTGTTTCAGTCCTCCTAATTATGGGAGCTAGCCGAGGTCGAATCGGCGTCCAAGAACAGTCGGTAGCTCACAAGGACTTCATTCCCATCGAATCGATTATTGCGTAGTTAGACTATCGGTTTAGTTCATTCCGCTTAGTTCATTCCGCCATTCTAGTATTTTTTTGAATACGGCACTAAATCGTCCATTATCAGTGTGCGATAATTCAAATAATATACTACTCAATGGATAGGGATCACAGACAGAAACAGGATGCTCATTAGAAATCGTCCTAAGTACACGACAGTAACATGGGTTGATATTGTCGGGCGCGTTTAGGTTGGTCTCGTGTTTGGTGTATGATCTGTGTGAGTTGGTCTAATCCTTTTCGAAAGAGGCTTATGGCTTTTCGTCCATGTTTTTTTATGGGG
>JAJDVZ010000162.1:0-40391 GCA_022825835.1 Candidatus Latescibacterota bacterium | reverse complement strand
ACTTGAATCAGCGCACACACCAAGCCACTAATCAGGTCCAGGCGGTGGCGGGTGAGGGATACAGACCCTTGCATGAGGGCTTTCTTTAGCATATGAATAAGCATGGTGCGGCTCCTGTATTTAGGATTTAGATGCAATCTTGAGCGATTACAAATAAAACCTAAAGCAGGGCCGTACCACAACTTAGATTACTGTCGTGTCCTTAGGCCTTAGAGTATAAAAATAGCATTGGTTTTATTCAACCCACTTTATTTTCTTTATTAGATAGCAATCACATCCATAAGCTAAAGGAGCTTTGTTATGTTCTACGAAAAAATCTATCCGAGGAACAACCATTCGACCGACGGCGTGACGTGCCTGTTGGCCGGTTTTGTGGCTGGCGTCGCGGTCGGCGCAGCCGTTGGCATGTTACTGGCCCCGCACAAGGGCGAGGACACCCGGCGCTTGATCAAGGACCAAGCCGAAGAAACGCGCGACCAAGTGGTGAAGGCCGTGAACGGGGTGACGGCGCGGTTTGAAAAGAAGGCCCCACAGGAAGAAGAGGCGGCCTAAGAGCGGCCGTAGTTGAGGCGGTAGAGGCGCGCGTAGATGCCGTCTTGGAGCAGTAGTTCTTCATGGCGGCCTCGCTCGCGCACCTCGCCGCGGTGCATCACCAAAATCTGGTCGGCATTGCGGATGGTGGAGAGGCGGTGGGCGATGACGATGGAAGTCCGCTCGCTCATCAGCTTGGCGATGGCGTCTTGGATGAGCTGTTCGGTCTCGGTGTCGATGCTGGAGGTGGCCTCGTCGAGGACGAGGATTGCCGGGTCGAAGGCTAAGGCCCGGGCAAACGCCAATAATTGGCGCTGGCCGGCCGACAGGGTCGAGCCGCCTTCGGCTACGGCGTGGGCAAAGCCTTGGGGAAGGCGTTCGATGAAGGGCGCGGCGTTGACGTAGCGGGCCGCGCGCTCGACTTGGGCGTCGTCGATGGCGTCGTCGCCGAGGCGGATGTTGCCGCTGATATTCCCGGAAAATAAGAAGACCTCCTGCTGGACGATGCTGATGCGGCGGCGCAACTCGGCCGCGTGCCACTGGCGCACGTCGCGGCCATCGACGAGGATTTCTCCGCGCTGGATGTCGTAGAAGCGGCAGAGGAGGCTGACGATGGTGGTCTTGCCCGAGCCGGTGGCCCCGACCAGCGCCATACTCTGCCCGGCCTGTAGTTCAAACGATACATCCTTGAGGATCCAGTCTTCGGCTGCTGGATCGTATTTAAAGAACACGTTGCGGAATTCAATCGTGCCGCCGCGCTGCGCTGTGGGCAGATTGCGCTGCGGTCCGCCGGTGGGTTCGCCGGGGACGGCCAACAGCTCGAAGATGCGCTCGGACGCGGCCATGGCGCTCTGCAGCAGGGCATAGCGGTCAGAGATGTCCATGATCGGGCGGAAGAAGCGGCGGATGTATTGGAGAAAGGCCACCAACACCCCCAGTTCGATGCGGCCGTCGATCACGTCCGAAGCCCCGTACCACAGCACCAGCACCATGCCGACCGTGCCGAGTAATTCGGTGAAGGGGAAGAAGATGGCAAAGCAGTGGATTTCGCGGTCCTCGGCGCGGCGATAGGGCAGGTGCTCGGCGTCGAAGTCGCGCAAATTGCGTTGCTGGCGGTTGAAAAGCTGCACCACCTCCATGCCGGTAATGTTCTCCTGCAAATAGGCATTGAGCCGCGCTAAGCGCGTGCGCAACTCGCGATAGGCGCGCATGGCGAGGCCCTGGAGGTAGAAGGTCGAGACGCCGATGACCGGGACCACTGTGCAGCAGATCAGGGCCAGCTCAAAGTCGATATAGGCCATGAAGCCGACGATGGCCAGCAAAGTGAAAAAATCCATGAAAACCGAGACGACGCCCTCGCTGAAAAACTCGTTGAGGGCGTCGATGTCGTTGGTGGCGCGGGTCATAATCCGGCCCAGCGGCGTGCGGTCGAAGTAGCGCAGCGGCAGCTTTTGCAGGTGGGCAAATAGGTCGCGGCGCATGTCGTACATGACGCGCTGACCGATCATGCCGGTGACCAAGGTCTGGGCGTATTGAGCGCCGTACTGCACGGCGACGCTGCCAAAAAAGGCCGCGATCATCCACCGCAGCCCCGCCCAGTCGCCGACGGCGATATAGTCGTCAACTGCTACCTGCGTGATATAGGGACCGACTTGGCCGAAGCCGGCGGCGAGGACAATGGTGCCAAAGGCGAGGATCACGTGCTCTCGGTGGGGTTTGAGATACCCCAACAGTTGCAGCGTCAGCCCCAAGTTGAAGGTGCGCTGTTGGATTTCTTCTTCTTGGTTGAGTTCGGTGCTCACAGCGTTTCTAGCTCGGCGCTAAGCTGCTGGTGCTGGTACAGCTCGGCGTAGAAGCCGCCGCTGTTGACCAACTCGGCGTGGGTGCCCAGTTCGGCGATGCGACCGTCTTTGAGCACGGCGATGCGGTCGGCGTGGCGCAGGGTCGAGATGCGGTGGGCGATGATGAGGGTGGTGTGGCCCTGCATGAGGGCGTGCAAATGATCGAGGATGGCTTCTTCGGTGTGGGTATCCACCGCGGAGAGCGCATCGTCGAGGATGAGGATCTGTGGGCGGCGAATGAGCGCGCGGGCCAAGGTCGCGCGCTGCTTTTGGCCGCCGGATAAGGTGACGCCGCGCTCGCCGATGAGGGTGTCGAAGCCCTCGTCGAATTGGTCGATGTCCTTTTTGAGTTGGGCCTCTTCGGCTACGGCGTGGATCTGGGCTTCGGCGGCCGAGTCTGCGCCGTAGGCGAGGTTGGCGCTGAGGGTATTGGAAAACAGAAAGGGATTTTGCGGGACGTAGCCGATGGCGTCGCGCAAAATCGCTAGGGGCCATTCCTCGATCGGCACCCCGTCGATGAGGAGTTGGCCCGGCTCCGCTTGGATCAAGCGCGGCACGAGGCGCGCCAAGGTGGTCTTGCCCGAGCCGACCCGGCCGATGATGCCAAGGGTCGTGCCTTGGGGAATTTCGAGATCGATCTGATGCAGGACTTGCTCCTCGCCGTAGGAGAAGCTGAGTTTGCGGAAGGCGATGTGGCCGGCGATTGGCTGCGGGGTTGCCGGAGGCAGGCTTCGACCTGAGCTCAGCCCAAGGGCGCGGTCTTGGATCTCCGGCTCGACGGCGAGGATTTCGTTGATGCGCTGCATGGACACGAGGGCGCGCTGGGCGCGGTCGATGACCCAGCCGATGTACATGATCGGGCGGATGAGCTGGGTCAGGTAGGCGTTGAAAGCCACGAAGGCCCCTAGGCTTAGTTCGCCGTCGATGACCGCGCGCCCGCCTAGCCACAAATTTAGCCCCAAGCAGAGCGAGGCGATGACGTAGGACAGCGGCCGGTAGTTGGCGCGGGTGCGGATATAGGCGCGGTTTTTTTCGAGGTACGCCAAGTTGAGCTGGTCGAACGCGGCGTTTTGCGCGGGCTCTTGGGTGTACGCCTTGACCACGCGGATGCCGGAGAGGTTTTCTTGGATGAAGGTGCTGATGCGGCCGAAGTAATCTTGGATGGCCTTGTAGCGGGTGTTGATGACCGCGGCGATGCGGATCATCACGACGCTAAAAAGCGGCATGGGTATCAGCACCAGTAGAGCCAACTTCCAGTCGAGCAAGCACATGCAGGCGAGGGTGAAGGTCAGACCCAAGGCGGTATCGACGATGCCGCGAATGCCATAGATCCAAAAGAGATGCACCGAGTGCAAATCGTTGGTCGCCCGCGCCATGAGGTCACCGGTGCGGCGCTGCTGGTAGTACGACAGCGGCAGCTTGAGTAAGTGGGCAAAATACGCGATGCGGATGTCGTATTCGATGCGATTGGCGGCGCGGCCTAAGAACATCCGCATGGCGTAGCCGCACACGGCCACGCCCAAGGCGCAGGCGAGGATGTAGAAGACGTAGGTTGCGACCTCCCCGGAGGCCGTATCCGGTGCTAAGACCGCATCAACGGCATCGCCCACCAGCAGTGGGATGCGCACAGTCGCCGCCTGCCCCAGCCCAATGCAGAGCGCACCGATCAGGATGTGCCCCCGATAGGGACGGACGTATTGGGTGAACGGACCAAACATTAGCGGGCGAGGGCTAGCTCGGGAAAGGTGCTGGCCAAAAGCGGGCGCATGGCTGCCAGCGCCTCGGCGCGGTGACTGAGGCGATTTTTTATTTTCGGGTCGAGCTGGGCCATGGTTTTGCCGTAGGCGGGGACCAAAAAGACCGGATCGTAGCCAAAGCCGTTGGTGCCGACTGGGGCTGGGGCGATTAGCCCTTCACACGTGCCTTCGGTTTGGCACTGGCGGCCATCGGGACTTACGGCGCAGAGGACGCAGCGGAACCGGGCACGGCGCTGCGCTGGCTCGGGATAGGGTGCGAGTTGGGTGAGCAAAAGGTGGCCGCGGCCAGCGTCATCGAGATCGGGGCCGCCGTAGCGAGCCGAGTAGATTCCGGGCGCGCCAGCGAGGGCATCGACCTCGAGCCCAGAGTCGTCGGCGAGGGCGATCTGGCCGCTGGCCGCGGCATAGGCGCGGGCCTTGAGCTGGGCGTTGGCGGCAAAGGTATGGCCGCTTTCCTCGACGTCGAGTTCAAGACCCAGCGCGACCGGCGCGACGACCTCAATATCGGCGAGTAGGGCGCGGACTTCGCGCAGCTTGCCGGCGTTGTTCGAGGCCAGAAGCAGCGCCATTGCGGCTATTGGGGCTGCTCGTCGATCTCTGCCAGTTTGCTCGCTGCGTAGTCCTTGTAGCGGCTGTCGTTCACCGCGAGGTTGTACCAGCGCCGCGCTTCCTTTCGTTGGCCGAGTTGAAAATGCGCGTCGCCCAGCAGCACTTCGGCGGCTCGGTAGTCGGCTTGACAACTCGTGGCGCGCCGGCCGTACTCAACGGCTTGGCGGAAGTTGCCCATGCCGTAGTGCGCCTCGCCCAGCCGGTAATGCGTCTCGCAGTAGTCTTTGTCTAGATCGGCGGCCTTGTTCAGCGGGGCAATGGCCTCGTGGAAACGGCCGAGCTGGTTGAGGGCAATGCCGAGCAAGCGCTGCCCTTCGGCGTACGTGTCGTCGATCTTTAGGGCGTTTTGCAAAAGCGGCACCACGCCCTCTATATCGTCGGTATTGAACTTCACCCGCGCCAAGTCGCCGTACGATTCCATATATGTGGGGTCAGCTTCTATGGAACGCTGGTAGGTGACGACGGATTTGCCGTAGTCGCGGTTGAGGCGCTGGATGTCGCCGAGGGCGTTGTAGGGTCTGGCGTCGGTGGGATCGGCTGTTATGGCCTCGGCATAGGCCATAGCAGCCTTGTCTTTCTCGCGCAGGCCGCTGTAGGAAAGGCCCATGATGTAGAGCGATTGGGCGTCGAGTACGCCAAGCTCTTGGCTATCGGTAAAATAGGTGATGACCTCGTTGTACTTCTTTTGCCGAAAGCTGTTGAGGGCGGCCTTTTTATAGAGTTGGGCTAGGGCCTTGGCGGATTTCTCCGGCTTGGTGCCGAGGGCATGGGCTGCGGTAAAACTGGCGATGGCTTTGTCGTACTCATTGAGGGCCTTGTAGGAAATGCCGAGGACGTAGTGAGCGTTTCCGTAGGTAGAATCGACCTCCACGGCCTTTTCTAGCTCAATGACGGCGTTGCGGTAGTTGCCCTTTTTGACCAAGTCGTAGCCTGTGCGGAAGTAGTCGAGGGCTTCGGGCAATTGGGCGAGAGCAGGTGCGCTCAAAAGCGCGAGAGCGAGACTGAGCAAGCGGCAGTACTGCAAAGCGGATCCTCCTAGACAAAATGGTAAAAGGCGTGGGCGGGCTTAGCGGTGGGCGTCGAGTCGGGCCTTGACTTCGCCGTCGTCGGGAAAGCGGCCTTCTTGCAGCTTAGAAAAGATCAGTTCGCCATTGAGGCTGACTTCAAACCGCCCTCGGTCAGAGGGCACTAGCGAGAAGGCGGCGATGTCGGTCTTGTAGGCGACGAGTAGCTGTTCCGCCAAACTGGCAGCTCTGGTTTCGTAGTCTCAAGCAGAGCAGTAAATGAGTTCCAAGTTCACGGGAAACCTCCTTGGGAATAGGGGTTGAAAAAGTATAAAAGTCCCTAGGCGAGTTGTCAAAAACGGCAAGTGGGTGCAGTGGACGAGGTTATAGACGGCTCTTATCTTTACCATACATTCTTGAATAAGAATCAGCCTCGGCAAATTCCTTAGACGGTTCCACCAATATCTACCTCATTGATAGAAAACGCGGTATGGCGGGCACTTTGTTCGACAAGCAAAAATGTGGCAGTGCGCGGCTCGCCCTTGGGGCCTTGCTAGTGGGCGCGAGCTTGGGCCTGGCGTGTGGAGGCCCCGCGCCGGAAGAGTATATTCAGCAGTTCAAAAGCCTGCAAAAAGCCGAGCGCGTCAAAGCTGCCAACCAGCTCATCCGTTTTGACGCCGACGAGGTAGTTCCCCTGCTGATTGAGGAGGCCGACTCCGGGTACATCCGCGTGCGGTTTGAGGTAATACAACTGTTGGGCCGCTTTAAGGACGAGCGCGCCGTGCCGGCGTTGATCACGGCCCTAAAAGACAAGTCGCCGAGGGTGGCGGCGGCCGCGGCGTGGGCGTTGGGCGAGATTGGTGCGCCCGCCGCGCTCGCTCCGCTACTCAAGTACGCGCGCGATCCCACGGTGGAAGTGCGCCAATACGTGCTCGGTGCGCTTGGGTCGTGCCATTCGTACGAAGCCGAGCCAGCCTTGAGCGACTCGGCTTTCCGCGTGGTGCGCCGCGCCTTGCGCGCTCCCAAGCCCAAGTGGCGGGTCGCTGCCTTGCAGAGCCTGCGCGCTTACGGGTACCGCGACGCAGTGGAAGAAGTCATTCGCATGTCAGTGGACCCCTCGAACGAAGTGCGCTATGTCGCAGTGCAGGCCCTCGGCCAGATCGGCAGCGCCGCGCTCCGCCGGCCCGCCCGCAACGCCATCTACGAGGCCCTGCTGGTCGCGCTCGACGCCGACGAGCTGCAAAGCATCCGCAGCAAGGCCATGCACGCCCTCGCCGAGATGGGCGATAAGCGGGCCGAGCCGCACTTGCAGCAGCTAATGCGCAAGGGCACGGAAGAAGACCAAACCGCAGCGAGGCTAGCCCTGTACAAGCTAAGCCCCGAAGTCGCCGAAGCGATGAGACAAACTGAGTTAGGAGCGAAATGAAGGAGTTGAAGATCGGCTTCCCGTCCGGGAGCTTGCAGGAGTCCACGTTTGACCTGTTTGTCCGCGCTGGCTATCGCGTGCGGCTCGCGCCGCGCTCGTACGTGCCCGACATCGACGATCCCCAGCTTGCGGGCCTGATGTTCCGGGCGCAGGAAATCGCCCAGTACGTGGCGCGCGGCGTCGTCGATGTGGGCCTGACGGGCCGGGACTGGATTCTCGAAAGCGAGGCCGAGGTGATCGAAATCGGCGAACTGACCTATAGCAAGAGCACGGCGCGGCCCTTGCGCTGGGTCATTGCCGTGCCCGAGGATTCGCCCATCCAATGCGTTGAAGATCTCGCGGGCTGTCGCATTGCCAGCGAGTTAATCGGCGTGACGCGCCGTTTTTTGCAGGACCGCGGGGTGGAGGCCGAGGTGGAGTTTTCGTGGGGCACGACCGAGGTCAAGGCCGGCATTCCCGGGCTGGTAGATGCCGTCGTCGAGGCGACCGAGACGGGCACATCGCTCAAGGCCAACCGGCTGCGCATCGTCGATACGGTTTGCGAATCGACGCCGCGCTTGATTGCCAACAAGGCCGCGTGGGCCGATGGCTGGAAGCGGGAGAAAGCCGAGAACTTGCTAATGCTGCTCAAGGGCGCGCTCGAAGCCGAGCACAAGGTCGGCCTCAAGATGAACGTGCCGCGCGCCCAGCTCGACCGCGTCATCGCCCGGCTGCCAGCTCTGCACACGCCCACGGTCTCCAGCCAGATGGACGACGAATGGGTGGCGTTGGAAATCGTTGCTGATGAGCGCGTGGTGCGCGAGTTGATCCCCCAGCTCAAGCGGCTCGGGGCCGAAGGTATCATCGAATATCCGCTCAACAAGGTCGTGTATTGATGGTACCTATTGCGTCCTATCCCGCTGAGCCGCTCGCCGCTCCGCTCGCCGCGCTGCTGGCGCGCCGTCCCGAATCCGACCCCGAGGTCGAGGATGCGGTGCGGGATATTCTGCGGCAGGTGCGGAAAGAAGGCGATGCTGCGCTGTGTGCGCTGACGCAGCGGCTTGATGGCGTGGAGGTGTGTCCTGAGCAGTTGCGGGTGTCGGCGTCTGTGCTAGCCGAGGCCGAGGCTGGGCTGGACCCGAACCTGCGCGAGTCTATGGAGGCGGCGGTAGCCAACATTCGCGCCTTCCACGAGCGGCAAAAGCTCAACTCGTGGTTTGTCGAAGACGGCGACGGGGTGATACTGGGGAAGAAAATCACGCCCATCGAGCGGGTGGGGCTATGCGTGCCGGCTGGTGAGGTGCCGCTGTTTTCGAGCTTGCTGATGACGGCCGTGCCCGCGCAGGTGGCTGGCGTTGACCAGCTCTGCGTGGTCACGCCGCCGGTAGCGGCTGGCCGTCCGGCCCCGGTGATTGCGGCGGCGGCGCACTTGTTGGGCATTGACGAGGTGTACGCCGTGGGTGGGGCGCAGGCCGTGGGTGCGCTGGCCTATGGCACGGAGAGCATTCCGCCGGTACACAAGATCGTCGGCCCGGGTTCTCCCTATACGGTGGCTGCGCAGCGGCAGGTCTTCGGCACCGTGGGCATCGCGCTGTTGCCCGGCCCGTCGGAAATTGTGGTGCTCGCCGACGCGGGAGCTGACCCGCGCTTGGTGGCCGCGGATTTGCTCTCACAGGCCGAGCACGGCTGGGGAGTGGCGTGCGTGTGCATCACGGATTGCGCGGCCTTGGCGCACCGCGTGCAGGAGGAACTTGAAGCGCAGCGAGCGGCGCTTCCGCGCTATTCAATTATAGATAGTGCTTTAGAAGAATACGGCGCGATTGTCGTGGTGCCTAGCCTCGAAGTGGGGATTGAGTTGCTCAACCGCTTGGCGCCGGAACACGCCGAATTGCAGGTGGCCGACCCGTGGCGCTGGGTCGATTCTGTTCGCCACTGCGGCGCGCTGTTCCTCGGCGCGGCGGCTTCCGAGCCGGTCGGCGATTACTTCGTCGGCACCAACCACGTGCTGCCGACGCAGGGCGCGGCGCGCTATGCCTCGTCGTTGGAGTGGGCTGATTTCGTCAAGACGACGAGCATCATCGCCTACACCCCCGAGCGCTTGGCCCACACGGCCGAGCACATTGCCCGCATGGCGCAAGCCGAGGGCTTGGAGGCTCACGCGCAGGCCGTCCGCATCCGCCAACAGGGGATCGCACCATGAGCGCAGATCAACGCACGGCGCAGATTGAGCGCCGGACGACTGAGACCGAGATCGAGTTGCGGTTGTGCCTCGACGGCAGCGGCCAGTGCCGCTCCGACACTGGGCTCGGCTTCTTCGACCACATGCTGCATGCTTTTGCGCGGCACGGCTTGTTCGACTTAGAGGTACAGTGCCGTGGCGATTTGCACGTGGATGCTCATCACACGGTGGAAGACGTGGGCATCTGTCTCGGCCAAGCCATTGCTCAAGCCCTCGGCGACAAGGTCGGCATCCAGCGCTACGGCCACAGCTATGTCCCCATGGACGAGGCGCTGGCGCGGGCGGTGGTGGATTTGTCGGGCCGGGCCTATTTGGTCTTTGCTGCGGCCTTTAGCGAGGAGCGGGTCGGCGCGCTGGATGTGTCCTTGGTGCGCGAGTTTTTCTACGCCGTGGCCGACCAAGGCCGAATGAATCTGCACCTCGACCTCCTGCGCGGCCACAATGCCCACCACGGCATTGAAGCGCTCTTCAAGGCGTTCGCCCGCGCCCTGTTCATGGCTGCGCAGCACAGCGAGCGGGTTCAGGGCATTCCTTCGACCAAGGGCGTGCTCTGAGGCACGGGCAAACGCCCATGAAAATTTGCCATCTGATGTACGACGACATCGCCAATCCGTGGTTGGGCGGCGGCGGCGCGGTGCGGGCGATGGAACTCTACCGCCGCTTGGCCAGCCGCCACGAGATTACCGTCGTCAGTGGTCTGTTTCCCGGAGCTGAGTTAGAAACCGAACGGCATGGCCTGCGCCTGTTGCGCGTTGGCTCGGCCCGCAGCTATGCTCTGAGCCGGGTGGGCTATTGTCGCGCAGCCGTGGCGCAGTTGCAGCGGCTGGAGTGGGATTTGTGGATCAATGAGTTTTCGGCGTTTGCGCCTCTACGAGTTCCGGCGGCACTGCGGCGGCAGGGGTTGCTGTTGTTTTATCACTTCATGGGACTTCATGCGCTTGCCAAGCATCCGCTGGTGGGCGGTGTGGCGTGGTTGTGCGAGCGGCGTGCCCTGCGGGCTTATGGTCGGATTTTGACGATTGCGCCTAGCGTGCAAGCGCGCATTCAGGGACGCGCCCGCGATGCTAAGGTTGAACTGGTGTACAGCGGCGTCGATCGGCGTTTTTTTGGGCTGGTGCCCGAGGAAGCGCCGTATTTGCTCTACTTTGGGCGCATGGATATTCACACTAAGGGGATTGACCTATTGATCGCCGCGTTTGCCGAGATTGCTGACGAGCACCCGGATATTCGCCTCAAGTTGGCTGGGCGTGGGACTCCTAAGCAACTCGCTAAGGTGCGCGACTTGGCGCGGCGGGCGGGACTGGAAGGCCGGGTGGAGGTTATCGGGAGTGTGGAAGAGGAACGACAAGGTGAGCTTTTGCGCCGTGCGCTCGTGGTCTGTGTCCCGTCGCGCTACGAGGGGTGGTGCATGGTGGCGGTGGAGGCTGCGGCGGCTGGGAAAGCTGTGTTGGGTACGGACATTGACGGCTTGCGGGATGCTGTGCGCCACGATGAGACGGGGGTGTTGGTGCCGCCCGAGGATGTGGGGGCTTTGGCGGCTGGGATGCGGGCGTTGATTGCTGACGACGCGAGGCGGCGGGATCTGGGGGCGGCTGGCCGGGCGTGGGCTGGGCGGTTTAGTTGGGATCGGTTGGCCGAGGATTTGGAGGGCGTGTATTTGCGGGCGGTGGCGGGAGCCCGCCACTAGGGCAGCTTGAGGAGGATGGACACCAACAAACTGCCGAGTGCTAATAGGCTGGCTACCTGCATCCCAATAATCCAGCGAATGGACGCACGCAGTTCGGGCATGTCCTGACGCAAATCGATGATCGCTTGGGCGGTCTGTTCGGCGATTCCTTCCAGACGGCCTAAGCGGCGGTCGTGATCTTGGGCTTGGGTTACGGGCTCGCTCATGGTTGCGATGTAGGGGTGGGGATTAGTTCAGCTTCATTAGAATGGAGACCAATAGGCTGCCGATAGCTAATAGGCTAGCGACCTGCATTCCCACTAACCAGCGTGTTTGCGCGTCGAAGCGGGCATTGGTATCGCGGCGCAGATTGATGATCTCTTGCTGAATTTCGCTTATAGTGCGCTCGATTCGGTCCAAGCGGGGCGTTATTCCCTGCTCAACGGTGCCGATGCGGCGGTCGTGATCTTGGGTTGTGGATTCGTTCATGGTTGAGTCCTACGTTGTGTGCGTAACGTCAGTTACTTGAAACAGAATACGAAAAATGAGGTTTCATGGTCAAAAAAAATAAACGCGCCAAAACCCAAGCGCCGGCAAAGGCCGAGAGGCCGCCGCTGTGGAATCACCGACTTTTTCCGCTGGTCTTTTTTCTCGCCTTGAGCTTGCTGTACTTCTACGAGTTTCCGCTGTCGGACAAGATCGTCTTTGGCATGGATGTGGGGACGGATTACCACAAGGGCGCGGACCTGAGTTTTTGGGACAAGGTGCAGACTGTGGACCAGCCGATGTGGGATCCCAAGATGGGCGGCTTTCCCCAGTCCGAGGCCATTCGTCCCCAGTACTTTCCGGCGTACGTCCTGTACTTTTTTACGACTTTTCAGCGGTATATTGGCTGGCGTTACATTCTGACGATGTGCGTGGCTGGTTTGGGGATGTACGCGTACTTGCGGCAAATCCACGTGGGTGGGCGCACTGCGTTGTGGGGTGGGGTGGCGTTTATGTCTGCGCCGACGTTCTTGGCGTTTCCGTTGGCCGGGCACTATGCCAAGATGGGGGTCATTGCGCTGTTCCCGTGGATTATCTGGGCGTTGGAAAAGGCTCTGGCGCAGCGGCGGCTGATTTATTGGGCGGCGGTTGGGGTGTTGATTGGGGCGTGTATTTACTCGCATCCGCCGATGACGTACTTCGCGCTGTTGGGCTTAGGCGTCTATTTCCTGTTTAAGTTGTACCAGTTGCGCCGCGAGCGGGGTATCGTGCGGCGCTTTATTCATTTTATAGGTGCGGTGGTGCTGGGGTTGGCGCTGGGGGCGGAGGGGGCTTTTCCGGTGATGATGTACACTCGCGCCGAGTCCAAGCGGGCGATGGGGGATGAGGTGGGGGGTAAGACCGCGGAGGAGCAGCTTGCGTATGCGCGGAGTTGGTCGCTGCATCCCGAGGAGGTGGCGTCGCTGGTGGTGCCGGAGTTCGGGGGGTACGACAATGTGCTGGTGCAGGGAGGGTCGCGCTATTGGGGGCGCAATGCGTTTAAGGTCAACTCTGAGTACTTTGGCGCGTTGGCTGTGCTGTTGGCCTTGCTGATGGTGCCGGAGAGTCGGCGACGACCGCAGGTGGCGCTGTTGGGCGGGGTGTTTGTGCTGGCGTTGGCGTACGTGTTGGGCGAGCACACGCCCGTGCATTGGTTGGCGTTCCACTTGCTGCCGGGGGCGGATGTGCAGCGCGCCATTGGCATGGGGTCGTTTGTGTTTGCGTTTGCCGGGTGTGCGATGGCGGGGTTGGGGTTGCAGCGGGTGTTGGATGCGGACGCGGATGAGCGGGCGTTGTTGCGGGGCCGCTTGGTTTATGTCGGCGGCGTCCTCGCGGCGTTGGCTTTGCTGGTGGCGCTTTTTCCGCAGGGGACGACTGAGGCGTGGATAAATTTGTTTTACGGAGATATTGCGCCGCAGAAGCGGGCGGTGTTGGCTGGGAGTTACGATTGGATTGCGCGTGGGGGTTGGTACGTGGTGGTGGCTTTGGGTGCGGGGTTGGCGTTGCTCTTGCTGCGGCTGGGGGGGCAGCTTTCGGCGACGGTGTTGGTGGGGGGGTTGTGTGTGGTGACGTTGTTTGATACGTGGCGGGTGGATCGGGTTTATTTGCACTATCGGGATCCGGGGCACTATGCGGATATTCGCCGCGAGAATCCGCGTGCGGTGCAGTTTTTGCAAAAGGATGAGTCGCTTTTTCGCGTGTTGCCCTTGCCTAGCTTTCGGGTGTTGGAGGAGCCGGGGTATCACCTGCACGGGGTTTGGTCTATTACGGGTTTTCACGATTTGACGGTGGGGCGCTACGATCGGATGCTGAAGGAGTTTGAGCCGTTGGTGCAGCAGTTTATGCGGACGGGGGTGCCGTCGGCCGGGTTTCAATCGCTGTTGAATTTGCTCAATGGGAAGTACGTGGCGGTGCCTAAGCTGCTAGAATTGGATATGGCGGCGTATCCGCTGCGCTTTGAGGGGGCGCGCTATCGGCTATACGAAAATCCGCAGGTGTTGCCGTGGTTTTACCTTGCGCCGGAAGCCGAGGTGTTGGATAGCGGCGAGGCCGTGTTGGCGCGGCTGTTGAGTGGGCGGGTGGACCCGCAGGGTGTGGCTTTGTTGGAGAAAGTGCCGGTGGTGCGGCTCGATGGGGCGGGGGATCGGGCGGGGGATCGGGTGGAGCGGCTGGCGTACGATCCAAAGGAGGGATTGATTCGCGTGCGGACGCAGAGTGCGGGGGCGCGGGTGTTGGTGGTGTCGGAGAATTACCAGTCGAATTGGTCGGTGTGGGTGGATGGGGAGGAGGCCGAGATGGTGCGGGTGAATTACGTGTGGAAGGGGGTGGCGTTGTCGGCTGGGGAACACGAGGTGGAGTTGCGCTATTTTTCGCCGGTGTTGGCTTGGGCGCGGGGGGCGGGGTTGGTGGGGTTGATTGTGGTTGGGATTGTGGTGGTGGGGGCATGGCGGCAGCGGCGGGTTGGTTGACATGCGGATAGGGGTCGGTGATATTTGCTGATAGTCTTAGAGGAGGTGCCTTCATGGATAGTGGTGCGCAATATTGGACTGTTGTAGCCGTCGGTATTGCCTTGGCGGGCGTTTTCATTACGTTGGCGGCCTTCATATTGAATTCAATGCGGGACATCCGCGCTGCAATGCAAGACATCCGCGCCGATATGCAAGACATCCGCGCCGACATGCGGATGCTTTTGGAACGGCAGGACAAATTGGCTGAGCGGTTGGGTCGGTTAGAGCAGGAACAGGCGCGGCTGAATGAGGTGTTGGAGACGCTTTCGGAGCGGTTGGGGCGACTGGAGGCGAAGTTGGCTGGGATGAGTGAGCGGTTGGGTCGGCTGGAGCAGGAACAGGCGCGGATAGATGGGGTGTTGGAGACGTTGCCGGAGCGGTTGGGTCGGTTGGAGCAGGAGCAGGCGCGGCTGAATGGGGTGTTGGAGACGATACGGGCGGGGCTTTCGTATCGGGTGGATGCGGGGGAGCGGGTGGCTGAGGCGTCGGAATCGTACGAGGCGCAGGAGTGAAGGGGGTAGGCGCGTGGCGGAAGATGCCGAATCGTACGAGCGAGAGGGCTGAACGGTAGGAAAGTTTCAATGCAGCAGACCCGCAAACCGAACTCCAACCCATTTGCACAAGCTCCCGTTTACTCTTGGCTAGTCTTGGTGCTTTCTTAAATGAAGGCTTACAGGGGGGATAGGGGGTTTTTATTAAGTATTTTAATAGGGAATTTACACTTGACACTTCTATTTTTTCTCGGTATAATTAGCTCTATTGTAGAGGAAAACGCGTATGCGTTATGGACGAGAAAGCCGCGAAAGGGGGCATATGAAACACGCAAAAACGCAAATTCTTAGTGGGTTTGAAGCAAATCCATCTTTTCATATCACTTTCTTAATCAGGGACGCGATCCCTGGGGAGGTTTCATAATGATACACATGAAGTCGCTAATCCGGCGTTTGGATTGCGTCCCTTGGTTGCTGGCCGCTTGCGCCTTGGTATGGGCCGGAGAGGCCACGGCGCAAATTACTCTCTCGTTGGATAAGTACGAAATCAACGAGCGACAGGGGAAGGACGGCGCGTCAGTTGACCTCGTGGTTACAGCCAAAGCTGCTGCAAAGGCGATGGGTTCAGACGCGTTTATAGAATTGAGTGTGGTACCGGGTGCTAATGATGCCGCCGCTAACGCCCGTATATCCGTAGGTGCTTTGGATCGTCTAAAGATCGAAAAGGACAAGGATTCGGGGTCGATAACCCTCAAGATCTTTCCCAATGACGACGGAACCGATGCCGAGGATATGACCGTTACGATTACTGGCTCCTTCGTGAGAGGGGGGGGCTATGCGGTCTCGACAGGCAATGACGGTACCGGGAGCGGTGACGTGATCCAGACTGCGTTTCGTCTCGGTGACGACGACGGCGCGAGCACGCGCGTACGCCTCTCTGTTGACATGCAGGATTTAAAGGACGAGCACGACGCCATGAACATCAAGGTTACAGCAACCTTGGATGGCATGAAAATAACGTCAGTCGGAGCCAACCCGCCGACTGACAGTGTCGACTTGGAGACGAAGATTCAATTGGATGCTGTTCAGTTAGATAATACCAATGCCTCCGGTGTCTTGGGTTTATTTTTACCCGGTGAATACGGTCAACTTTTTGTCGCCGACCCACCTAGCTTCGCGCTGCGCGATCAGCATTACGATGTGAATGGCGGCTTTAAAACAATAACCATTGCGAAGGATGCGGTTTCGGGGTCCGCGACTCTTACTATTGATCCGAGAGCTTTCCCCGACAGCGAGGATGGCCCTCTGTACCTCATGATAGGGGCAAGGGAAGCTACTAACGCATCTGTGCTGGCTGCTGGCAATATTGCGAATGGAGCAACAGAGCGTGGAAACCTTAATATCCTACCCGCCTTAATCAAGATAGCCAAGGGTGAAGTGGCTCAAGTGAAAAGTATTGTAGCCATTCCCAGTGGTCGCGATGCCAATATGATCCGAGAGACCGCTGGGGAAACGACGATCCCGCTGCTAGTTACCTTGGAGAAGGCGGCCGGCGACGATGGGCAACCTGTGGCAGTCTCGATCAACGACTTGAGCGGAAAACGCGATGAGGATTTTCAGGTGAGGTTGGGGCCTTCTCTAAAAGTTGAGAAAGGCAAGACAACGGGAATAGTGGAGATCTTCGTCACGCCTGTGGACGACAGTAATAAGGACGATGCTCAGTTTGAAGTGATAGCCTCGATCCCCGGTCGCTCTAGGGATGAGAAGATGGAGACGATCACGATCGTAGACGATGACAAGGACTCCAAGAATATATCCCTGACGGGAGTAGTGATGGTGGAGGGCCGTGACAATCTCGATATATACGAGAAAGACGGTTCGGTTACTATTGCAGTCACCGCGACCCTGGACGGTGTGCCCTTGAAAACGGATGCGGCAGTGTCCTTGACTCTGTCCTCAGCAGGCGCAGGATCGGCGACGCGCGATGTGGACTATGATTTAGAGTCTCGTACCTTCGTGATAAAGGCGGGTGAATCCTCTGCGATGACATATGTCACTATTATACCAGAGGACGACGGAAAAGCTGAGAAGGACAACGAGACGATCATCTTGGGAGATCTGAACGCTAAAGCCGGAAAGGGTGATGATCCAGGAGCAGATCTTGATCCTGTGGTCGTAGTCGGGACCTTGACCATAACGCTGAAAGATGGAGCTGATCCCGACGCTCCCGCTGAAGAAGACGCAGAGGACGCAGAAGAGGAACCTGCCCTTGCGTTGGTTGATGAGGAAACAGACGTATCGGGCACAGTTGGTGAGGAGTTGTCGAAGGACCTGCCGGAAGTGAGTGGAACATCTGTGGACGAAGATTCCGAGGTGGATTATCTCCTCTCCGGTACTCTTCCTGCTGGCTTGGCGTTTGACGCGGAAGCGCGGACGATTTCAGGTACGCCGACGGCGGTAGGAGAAGCCGAGGTTGAGTACATTGCATTGGTCAATGGTACCAACATTAGGCAAGCCTACACCATCACTATCTCGGAAAAGCCGGCACCTGAGATTAATCTCGAGGGCATCTCCTCGACTCATAACTCGGTTCGCGAAAGCAGCGGTGAGGTTACCATCACGCTGACTGTGACGTTGGAGGATGCCGCTGGAGCTGGTGGCGAGGATGTTACTCTCACCATTGGCGCTCCTACAGAAGGCAAAGCGGCCCATCGCGATGTGGATTTCGACGCGACCTTGGACGGAAGCATCACTATTGCAGAAGGTGCGACCTCCGGTACGGCGGCGCTGACCATGACGCCCAAGGACAACACGACGGCGGATGGTCATAAGGCCTTCGGTGTGCAGGCTACTTCGTCGAGCGGACACTCGGCCATAGTCAATATCGGGATCTCCGATAACGAGTCGGACAGCCAGGGTATCGCGCTGTCGGTGGATCCGGACGAGGTAAGCGAGGGTACTACGACTGATGTCACAGTAACCGCGTCCTTGGACGGCAAGGCATCGGAAAGCGATGTAACGGTGTCCATTTCCATTAGTTCCGAGTCGTCAGCGACCCGCGATGTAGATTACAGTGCAGTGTTCGACGGCGGGGCTGAGGTTACGATTGCGGCCGGAGATATATATGGTATGGCGACCGTGACCATCACCGCAGTAGCCGACGATGACGGCGACGAGACCATCGTCCTAGTGGGTTCAGCCGACGACTTAGGTATGGGGTCGGCAGCCATCACGCTGGTAGAAGGCATGATGGATGACGGCGACGGCATGGATGACGGCGACGGCATGGATGACGACGGCGACGGCATGATGGCTGGTCTCCATTTCGCCGAGGAGGTCGCAGATCAGGCTTACACCGCTGGTACGGCGATCACTAATTTGGTCCTGCCGGAAGCTATGGGCGGTGAAGGCGATGTGACGTATCAAACTTTCGGCTTGCCTGAAGGTCTATCGTTTGACGCGGAGACGCGGACGGTTTCGGGTACGCCCGCAGCCGCCGCGGAGGCCGATGTCCTTTACTTGGCGACAGACAGCACAGGAGAAGACGAGGCGTTGGAGTTCTCCATCACGGTCAACGCGGCACTGAGCTTCGGCGACTTGTTTGGCGCTGGTAAGATCGTGCCGGATTCGCACGGTTTGACTGAAATCCGCGAATTCGTCATTGGTCAGCCCGTGGAGGGCCTCACGCTGCCGGAAGGCGCAGGCGGCACAGCACCGTTGACGTACAGCCTCTCGCCGGCCCTGCCGGCGGGGCTGACGTTCGACGCGGCTACGCGGACGATTGCGGGCACGCCGATGGCGGCGAGCGTGACCGTATATACGTACACGGTCACGGATGCCAACGGCGCGAGCGTATCGATGTCGTTGCAGACGCTGCCAGCCGCATTCTCCTTGGCAGACAACTTTCCGAACCCGTTCAACCCGGCGACGACGATCCAGTATGCGTTGCCGCAGGCGGCGGACGTGGAACTGACCGTGTATAACGTACTTGGTCAGCCGGTTCGGACGCTGGTGGCCGAGCATCAGAATGCCGGTCGCTACGTCGTGGAGTGGGACGCGACGAACGACAGCGGGCACAGCTTGTCTTCGGGGATGTATTTCTACCGCTTGCAGGCGGGCGGTGAGTTCCTCAAAGTCAAGAAGATGCTGCTACTCAAGTAAGCACCCACTGCACAGCGAGTTAGTGAAATGGGACCTCAAGCCTCAAATTGGGGTCCCATTTCACTATATAAACTAGAAGGAGAAGCAACTATGCAGAACAGCGTGCGCAAGACGTTTTCTCTTGCCATCGCCCTGTTGCTCGCACTCTGTGGTGCTGCTGTCGCCGGGGATAACGCGAATGTCGTCATTTCGCTGGATGGGGAACATGCCGCCGCCGGTGCTGGAGAGCAAGTGGAGGTGGCAGTGTCGGCCGCTGGAATGGTCGGGGTAAATCAGTTTGAAGTTACTCTGACGGTATTGCCCGCGGAAGCCTTTGATCTAGCGGCGACGACCTTTACCCCTGCTTTTGGTTTTTCGCCTGGCGTGGAATTATTAGGGGGTGGGCAGGTCAAAAGTGGTGCGGCCGCTCTCGGCGAGACGGTAGATGGCGATGGTTCTTTGGGTGTTTTTACCCTCACGATGTCGAGTAGTTTTAGCAGAAATTCCCCGGCCGAGGTTGTGGTGAACAGCGTGTCCATTGGGTCGTCGTCTGTGGACCGGGATGTCCTTGGTGCCGAGGGATTGTTTATCGTCAATTGGGCCGTGCCCCCGCCGGATATGATGGCGACCTCAGAGCTTTCCTTTAACCCGGCCTATTCCTCGATCGGCACAGGGGCGGCCGCGGATGGCAGCCCCGGCGAGATCGAGTTCTCGGTCAATTTCACCGATGATGGTGCCCCGGCCAAGGGCCAGACCATTGCTTGGGACATCACTAATACTGGCTCGCGGTCGGTCTATCTGCTTGGCGTCGGTGAGGTTCCCTCTGGCGTGTACGTATGCCTGCGGAATGTGACCGATGAGGCTGGCAATGCCGCGGTACAGTTTGACGCCGAAGGCAACTTAAAGGCGGCTGCGACTTCGCTCGACGTTCGGGCGCGCACGACTGCTGTAAATCCGGCCGGTGACACCATTGATTTGGCGGTTGATTTCGACGCCACATGGGCGGTGCCAGACCCCGATCAATTGATGTTCGTCTCGCAGGTTTCCCTGAATGATGATGACAATGCCCGCAACGAGCTAGTCGCGGGTGCAGGTGCGAACATTCCAGTCGTGCTGTCCGCGGCCGGGCTAGCCGGCGTGAAGCAAGTTGAGGTCATCGTAACCGTGTCGCCCGCGGATGCCTTTGATCTGGAGGCTACTACGTTTTTGGGTTCTTCTGCGGTTTCCCGGTCGGCACCGGGCGTGGAAGTCTCCGGCAATCAGGTGCGGGGCGGCGCAGTCGTTACTCTCAATGACGATCCCGTATCTGGCGATAGTGTTCTGGGAACCTTTACCCTCGTCACCTCGGACAGCTTTACCGAGGAGATGGAGGCGGATATTGTGGTCCACAGCGTGTCCCTCGGCCCGTCCTCTGGCGAGCGCGATTATTTGGACACCGAGTTGTTAGCCGAGATGTTTAATCGCCACAGCATACACCTCAACCGGCCGGATCCAGTGCTGGTGGCCACCGCGCCGCTGGTTGGCAATGCGTTGACTTCTGGGGCCGATACGGGCGCTATTGATGATGACAGCCCCGGCGAGATCACGTACTCGGTCAATTATACCAACCCCTGGGGTGAGCCGGGCGAAGGTCAGGCCATCTTGTGGGATGTGTACAACCGCAGCGCGGAGTGGGTGTCCGTGCTCGGTATTGGCACGATTCCCCCCAAAGGTAGCGCGTTTGTGCGCAATACGACCGATGCCGACGGCAATTCGTCGATTGAGGTTGACGCCGATGTCGTGTCTTTCCTCAGCATTACGGCGAAGACCGACACGGAGAATGCGGCCGGCAAGGCCCTCAACTTGGCGATTGACTTCAGCGCGGCTTGGGCCGCTGCTAAGCCGCTAGCCGCCCTGCCATTGGCTAACTCGCTGAATCAGAACTATCCCAACCCTTTCAATCCGGAAACCACGATTCCCTACGCGCTGAGCAGCGATGCGATCGTCTCCCTGACGATCTACAACATCGCGGGTCAGGTCGTGCGCAAGCTGGTTGACGGCGAGGCGCTGGCCGCAGGTCAGTACCAAGCCTTGTGGGATGGTCGGAGCGAAAGCGGCGCTAGCGTCGCCAGCGGCATGTATTTTTACTTGCTGCACACCGGCGACTTTGTAGCTAAGCGCAAGATGGTGCTGCTGAGGTAGGGGCGGTTTGAAACCGCGCCCCCTACCCGGGTGCGTAACAGCAGTTAGTGAGTGAAATGGGGCCTCAGTGAGAGGTCCCATTTCCTTTTTTAGCCGTGGATTGTTGTGTAAGACCGCGGCGCTATTTGCGCTTGGCTATGAAAATCAAGGTTCTATTTTTTGCTTCCTGCCGCGATGCCGTCGGCCATAGAAGCTGTGAGTGGGAGCTCGCCGAAGGTTGCCGAGTCGCGGACTTACAGCGCGAACTTGTGGCCGCGTATCCGCAACTGGCCGCGGTGCAGCAGGTGTTGTCGATTGCGGTCAATTCCGAGTACGCAGGGAGCCATACCGCGTTACAAGCGGGCGACGAAGTGGCTCTTATTCCGCCTGTAAGTGGGGGCTGACGTGTTCAAAATTACCGAAGACTCAATTGAACCCAGCGATTTGTTTGCCGACGTGGTGCGCGCTGAAAATGGTGCGGTGGCCACGTTTGCCGGGGTGGTGCGCAATCACTCCGGGGACAAGCAAACCGAGTATTTGGTGTACGAAGCGTATCCGGCTATGGCCGAGAAGAAGATGGCCGAGATTGGCAAAGAACTGAAGGCGCGGTGGGGCGTTGTGGACGTCGGGATGATTCACCGCGTCGGGAAGCTCGAAATTGGGGAGATCAGCGTGTTAATTGCCGTCGCTAGCCCTCATCGAGCCGAGGCGCTGGCCGCGTGTCAGTACGCCATTGATCGGCTCAAGCAGATCGTGCCGATATGGAAGAAGGAAGTAGGGGTTGAGGGTGAAAGCTGGGTTGAAGGGCCACAGGTAGCCTATGAAGGCCGCTAAGCAATGGTGTTCAACTTTGGTTGGCTATTAGAGGGCCGGTTGGCAGGGGCCGGGCAGATTGGTGGTTGGGAGAGGGACGAGCGGCTGGAGGACGATCTCGATTTGCTGGCGGCGCAGGGCGTAAAGGCGATTGTGTCGCTGACTGCGGATGCCCTGCCGGTGGGCGAGGTGGCAGCGCGCGATATGGCGTACTTGCACTTGCCCATACAGGATATGCAGTCGCCTTCGCTCGGGGAGATACGAGCGTTTGTCCAATTCGTTGACGAGGCCGTCGAGCAAGGACGGCCGGTTATAGTCCATTGCAGTGCGGGCTTGGGGCGCACGGGCACGATGTTGGCGAGTTATTTGGTGCGAATAGGCAGCAGTGCGGCAGACGCCCTGACACAGGTGCGGAACCTGCGCCCCGGCTCGGTGGAAACGGCCGCCCAAGAACGGGCCGTATATGAATACGCCGTGCATCTTGGGCAATTGACATAGTGGGGCGGCACCAGTACATTGAAATAATAGTGTAGTCCCGAGCGGCTACACGCTAAAACCGGAGGAGAGGGTCGGATGGAAAAGGTTGATTTTCCTGAGTGTTTAAAGTGCAAGGAAGGCGTTTTGATTCCGCTTTCCGACTATGGCAGAGACGGCGCAGCCATTCACTACAAAGCGTGGGCCTGCACGGATCCAAGTTGCGGATACCATATAAGAATTGACAACGGCGAGTTGAGTACCGGCGAGGAACTCAAGAAATCGTTTAAGTAAGCGGTTCCGTCTTCGCCTTTGGCACGCGGTAAAAGTAGTAGATCACGAGAAGAGGCCCCCTTTTGTGGAGCCTCTTCTTCTTATGGGGTCTGTTGTTGGCCAACATCAGTGTAAGCAGTTGGGGAATCAGGGCAGGTGCCTTGGTCTTATCTTTTGCGCTGTGGCTTCACGCAGTTACAGAGAAGTACTACGATAAAGAAGTTGCAGTGCGCCTCTGGATTGAGGTCCCTCCGCCGGGCGAAGGGGTGGACGGGGATATGGTGCTAGCCAGTCAAGTGCCCTCCACGGTTCGCGTCTTGGTCACTGGTGGGGGCAAGGATCTGCTGTTTGACTTGGACGACGATTCCTTTGTTCTGAAGTTGCGGGCCGAAGGCAAGAATCGGATCCACCGCTTGACTCCTTCCCAAATCACCAAGCGGGTGGCCGACTTGGATGTCGAAGTCAAGGAAATTCTCGAACCAAAAGAAATTGAAATCGCGCTAGCGCCGATGATGGAACGGGATGTGCCCGTGCGGGTGCAAGCGAGTCTAGAAGTGGCTGCTGCCCACGTACAGGTGACGCCGATGCAAGCCGATCCCGCGCTCGTCCGGGTGAGCGGCCCGCAGCAGCAGGTCGCCGCATTGCGCTATGTGGATACGGATTCGCTGGTCTTGCAGGATATCCGGGAAGATGTGGATGTGAAGTGGTCTTTGCGCCATCCCGAGCACACGCAACTCGCGTTCGTGCCCGAGGCTGTACGCGTGCGCGCCACCGTGCAGATGTTAGCCGAGGACGATTTAATCGGAGTGCCGATTACTGTGCGTCATGCCGGCGCGGCGCGCCTGCGTCCCGAGCCGGCCACTGCCCAAGTCAAGGTGCGCGGCGGGGTTGGCGTGATCGCCCAGCTCGACCCGGCCCGCGACATAGAGCTGTACGTAGATTACGCCGAATATCAGGGAAATGCACTGCCAGTGCACAGCGCGGGGACATCGCTTTTGAGGTGCGCCAGATCGCTCCAGCATACGTCGATTTGGTGAGCTACTAGCATGTTGGTACTGGGGCTGGAGACCTCCTGCGATGAGACGGCCGCGGCCGTTGTCGATGAGTCGTACGCCGTGCATTCCAATATCATCTTCTCGCAACAAGATCACGCGCCATACGGGGGCGTGGTGCCCGAGTTGGCTTCGCGCGCCCATATGCGTGCTTTGGTGCCGGTCGTGCGACAGGCCCTAGCGACTGCTGGCGTTGGGTGGGAAGAAGTGGATGGGGTGGCTGCGACGCGCGGGCCTGGCTTGGTCGGGTCGTTGATCGTGGGGCTATCGCTGGCCAAGGGGCTGGCGTTGGCGCGCAACAAGCCGCTGGTCGGCGTCCATCACCTAGAGGCCCACGTGTTTTCTAACTTGGTCGCCGCGCAGGTCGAGGTTCCCTTCCTGACGCTGCTGGTGTCGGGCGGGCACACCGAGTTGATTTTGGTGCGCGAACTCGGCTCATACGAGGTGCTGGGCCGCACGCGCGACGACGCGGCTGGCGAGGCATTTGACAAGGTCGCCAAGCTGCTGGGGCTGCTGCCCGGGGAAGGGGTGGTGGCCGGTGGTCGGCTCATCGCCGAGCTGGCCGAGGATGGCGATCCCGAGGCCATTGACTTCCCTCGCGCCCTCGTGGACGAGATGGACTTCAGCTTCAGTGGCCTCAAAACCTCGGTGTTACACTACGTGCGCGCGCTTTCTCCGCAAGAGCGCACGGCCCAGCTCGCCCATATTGCCGCTAGCTTCCAAGAAGCCGTAGTGGATGCTTTAGTCGCCAAGACCCTGTTGGCCTTGGAGCGAGCAGAAGTGGCGACTGTATGCCTTGCAGGCGGCGTTGCCGCCAACCAGCGGCTGCGCCAGCGGCTGCGCGTCGCGGTTGAGCGCCGCGGCCTAGCCTTCCATTGTCCGGCGTACGATTTGTGTACAGATAACGCCGCTATGGTAGGGGCTGTTGGGGCCTTCTACCTCAGTCGCGGCGTCTGCGACAGTCTCAATGTGGACGCCGCTCCCCGCTTGGGCTGGCGTGTCTGAGTGGTCGGATAGCCACCTCCAGCTAGCGGGACCGCGCGTATTCCTCGTCCTGCTGCCCTTCCTACTCGCATTCGTTTATTGGGTATATCAGCGGACGTATCCGCAGGTTGATTCCAAGCGCCGCATGGTTCTGGTGGCGTTGCGCGCGGTGGCTGTGGCCTTGCTGGTTATGGTGTTGTGCGAGCCAGTTTTGACGTGGTGGCACCAGCAGGTCATTCGACCGCTGGTGTTGGTGTTGGTCGATACCAGCCCGAGCATGAGGGTAGCCGACGGGTCTGTCACGCGACTACAACAGGCGGCGGCCGTGCTGGGCGACGAGCGTTGGTCAGCGCGCTTGCAGCAGGCCGAAGTCCGCGCTTGGGGATTTGCCGAGTCGGCGTATCCGCTCGCGCTCGATACGGTCGCGAGCGCAAGGACTCGCGGTCAGGCGACCAATATAGGCCGCGCCCTCGCCGCTAGTTTGGAGGCGGTAGCCGAGCGGGAGCGCGTGCAAGGCGTGGTCCTATTCTCCGACGGAGGCCACAACTTGGGCCGCGACCCGGTGCAACTGGGCGCGGAATTGGGCGTGCCCGTGTACGCGCTTGGCGTGGGGGGCGCAGAGGTGCCCGTCGATGTCCAGCTCGTAGAAGTGCGCACAGCCGAAACCGGATACGTCGGTCAGAGCCAGCCAATTGACGCCGAGGTGCGGAGTTGGGGATACGAGGGACAGCGCGTGGAAGTTCAACTCTACGAGGGAGAGCGATTGCTCCAGCAACAATCGCTGCTGTTGGCCGGCGATGGACAGGTGCAGCGCGTTTCCTTTGCCGTGACGCCCCAGCAGGCTGGGCCGCGCATTTTTCGCGTGGCCATTGCGCCTGTGGCCGGAGAATTTGCGACCGCAGACAACGAGGCCCTCGCGTTTACCCACATTCTCGCCGGGCGCACGCGGGTGCTGTTGCTAGCTGGAGGCCCCAGCGAGGACTTGGCCTTTTTGCGCCGCAGTTTAAGCGCAGATTCGAGTTGGGCAGTAGAGGCCATGATTCAGCGGGAGCCGGACGCGTTCTACGGCGGCGCGTGGAGTTCGGCTGTTTTGCAGGGCCGGGATGTGGTGCTGCTGGTGAATCCGGGTGCGTGGCTGCTCAACGGTCCGCCGGCCGCTGCATTGGTCCAGCACGTGTACGCCGGTGCTGGTTTGCTCGTCGTCGGCGGTCCCAAGATGGCGCGGGCTTGGCGGGCCGACTCGCCACTGGCTGCGCTCATGCCGCTTCAGGTAGCTGGCCCTGTGCCCTTTGTGCCGGGCGAGGTCTTGTTGCGGCTCAGCGCGGGCGGGCGGCACCATCCGGTCGTGCGTCAGCCTGCGGGTGCGGACGATCCGTGGCTTCGGTTGCCACCGCTGCCGGGCTACTTTCGCACGGCGCAGCAGCGGCCGGGTACCACCGTGCTGATCGAGAGCGCCGGCGGCGAGCCAATCATCGCTGCGGGCGCGTATGGCGAGGGTAAGGTCATTGCAGCCCTGTCTGCGTCTTTTTGGCGACTCGATCTGATGAGCAGCGGCGTCGATGGCCAGCCACAGACCATTCGCACACTCTGGCGCGACGCCGCCAAGTGGCTCGCGCTCGACACCTCGGGTGGGCGGGTCCGCGCCTCGACCGAGCGGCCCGTGTACCGGGCGGGTGAGGAAGTGGTTTTCGCGGTGCAGGTCTTCGACGAACTGCTGAGGCCGCAGCCGGGGGCAAGGGTGCAGGTGGCGCTAGCCGGGCGAGAAGCATTCGACCTGCAATCACAAGGAGCCGGGCACTATAGAGGCGTCGCTAGTGGGCTGGCCCCCGGCGCGTATGAATACGAGGTCCGGGCCGCAGTGGACCAAGCCGCTGTAGGTACGGCTATGGGTCGCTTTGTCGTCGAAGAGTACAGTATTGAGCTTGGGGATTTGCGCGCCGACCCACTGCTCTTGGGCGAGCTGGCCCGCGCCAGTGGCGGTCGCGCCTATTTGCTTGCGGACTGGGAGGACATGCTAAAACAGCTTGCGCCGCGCAAGCGTTGGGTCGAAAAGGCCGAGGTTTTGCCGCTGTGGGGGCCGTTGTGGCCGGCGCTGTTGGCGATTGCCCTGTTGGCTGTCGAGTGGTTTGGGCGTAAGCGCAGCGGCATGATCTGACGCGCCGCAAGGTGCAAAAAGCCGCGTTTTTGCTTATTGTTTGTTAATCCCCTTTCCAATCCGATCGCTTCCCAACCTAGGTACTAGCGGAGTCTGCAGCTCTATGTCCGAGTTTTTGCATACGCCCAAAGGCGAGAAGAAACTCCAAGCGCTAGGGGTACTCCTCCTCGGCCTCGGCGCGTTTTTGCTTGTCTGCTTGATATCCCATTCGCCGCTGGATCCTCCTAATTCGAGCCGCTCGGTGGCGGAGAGTTTGAATTGGGGGGGATGGATTGGTGCGTATGCGTCGTATGGGGCCTTTGCGGGCATGGGATTGGCGGCGTATGTCTGGCCCGCGCTCTTGTTCCTGTGGGGTTGGAATAGGGTGCGTTGCCAGCCGGTGGCTCTTGCAGTGCAGCGCAGTGTGGGCCTTTTGCTCATGGCCGTCTTCATCAGCATCGCCACTGGTCTGCCCGACTATTCGCCGCACACGGCCTATGCGCTGGGTGGTGTGCTGGGAACCCAGATCAGTTTGGATTTCCTCATACCGTATCTAGGGAGACTAGGGGCGGCGGTTTTGCTGGGCGCGCTCTTTGTGGTTGCGGTGATTTTGACCCCCGGTCTGAACTGGCGGCTGTTGGCGTGGCTGGGCGGTGGTTTGGCAGTGGTTTGGCGGTTGCTTGGGCGGTGGCTCGGGCGTTTGCAGAGGCACAAGAGCAAAGCCACAAAAAGGAAACGGGACGAAACCGCCAGGGTGCGAGAAACGCGGTCCGAGATTGGCCCGCAGGCTCGGGTCGAGGATGCAGCCCCTTGGACGCCAATGGTTGAAGAGGTTGACGCAGTGGAGCCTCGGGTGCAGGAACCAGCGCGCGTTGAGCGGCGCGAGCGCAAAAAAAAGAAGGAACCGGCGGTTGCAGACGCAGCTATACCAGCGCCAGCGCGCAAAAAAGAGCAGGCAGCTCGCAGGCCTGCCGGGGGCCGCTATAAAATCCCTAGTCCTGCGTTGCTAGACGAAATCCCGGCCAGCCGCAGCCACGTCTCCAAGGAGATTTTGGTGGAAAACGCCAAGCTGCTGGAGGGTGCGTTGGACAACTTCGACGTGACCGGCAAGGTCGTAGAAGTGAGTCCTGGGCCGGTGGTGACGCGCTACGAGGTAGAGCCGGCCCCTGGGGTCAAAGTCGGTCGCATTGCCGCGCTTTCGGACGATCTGGCGCGCGTGATGAGCGCCAAAGGCATTCGCATTCAAGCGCCGGTGCCGGGCAAATCCGTGGTGGGGGTGGAGATTGCCAATCAGGAGCGAGAGACCGTTTACTTGCGCGAGATCATCGAAGACGAAGTATTCAGCCGGTCGGATTCCAAGCTGGTCATGGCGCTGGGCAAGACTATTTCGGGCGAGCCGTGCGCCGCGGATTTAGCCAAAATGCCTCATCTATTGGTCGCCGGTGCCACCGGGGCTGGCAAGAGCGTGTGTCTGAACAGCCTAATTTGCAGTATCCTCCTCAAGGCCGCGCCGGACGAAGTGCGCTTTATCATGGTCGATCCCAAGGTAGTTGAATTGACGATGTACAACGATATACCGCACTTGCTGGTGCCGGTTATCACCGAGCCGAAAAGAGCCGCCGAGGCCCTGAAGTGGGCGGTAGCCGAAATGGAAGCTCGCTACCAGAAGCTGGCCAAGCTGGGGGTGCGCAATCTGTCCGACTACAACGCCAAGCTGGCGAGCGTCCAAGCCGAGGCTGCCGAAGACGGCGTTGAGCCTGAGAAGTCGCTGGCGTACATCGTGATAGTAATCGACGAATTTGCCGATTTGATGCTGACGGCCCCCGCTGAGGTGGAGACCTCGCTGATGGGTTTAGCGCAGAAGTCGCGCGCCGTGGGCATTCACATCATTTTGGCGACCCAGCGGCCTTCGGTGAACGTGATTACCGGGGTAATCAAGGCCAACTTTCCGTCGCGCATTGCCTTCCAAGTGGCGTCAAAGATGGACTCGCGCACGATTCTCGATCTCAACGGGGCCGAGCGGCTGTTGGGGATGGGTGATATGCTTTTTCTGCCGAGCGGCCAAGGCGAGCCGCTCCGCGTCCACGGAGCCTTTATTTCTGGCGAGGAAACCGAGCGCTTGGTCGCGGCATTAAAAGAGAGCCAGTACGAGGCCGAGGAAGTTGCGGTGTTTTCCGAGCAGCCGGATATTAACGCGGCTGCCGATGCGCGCGACGACCTTTTCGACGATGCCGTGCGCTTAGTCTGCGAACACCAGCAGGCCTCCACATCGTTTTTGCAGCGGCGCTTGAAAGTGGGTTATTCCCGCGCCGCGCGGTTGATGGACGAGCTAGAGGCCGCTGGTATCGTCGGGCCGATCGTTGGGGCAAAGCCGCGCGAGATT
Source organism: Candidatus Latescibacterota bacterium (assembly GCA_022825835.1). GTDB lineage: Bacteria > Latescibacterota > UBA2968 > UBA8231 > UBA8231. The sequence continues at coordinate 11,403 of JAJDVZ010000162.1, read as the reverse complement.
CTCGTCGAGAGCGCGGAAGAGGAGGACGCGGAAGAATGAGACTGTGGTTGTGGGTTGTGCTCTGTGTGGGCTTGGCTGCGAGCACGGCTTTTGGACAGAGCGGTGAAGAAATCATCGCTAGGGTGCAAAAGCGCCTCGCTAGCTACAAGACGTTTTCAGCCCGCTTTGAAAAGCAGTTCTACTGGGCCGTGCTGGACAAGTACCGCAGCCGCGAGGGCCGGATCTATTTGCGCCGCCCGAACCGCTTTCGCATCGAACTGGAAGGCGGCGATGTGGTGGTGGCCGATGGCAAGGCCGTCTGGTCGTATGTCGTGCACAACGGCCAAGTGGTGATCAGCCCCTACGAAGCGGAAATAAAGACCCCGTGGGAAGTATTTTTCGACTATACCGAGCGCTATGTGCCCATTGCGGTGGAGGAAAGCGCGTTGGGGGGACGGCCCTGCTATTTGCTGATCATGGCACCGGAAAACAAAGCCTCTGTGGTCGAACAGATGCGGGTTTGGGTGGATCCTAGGGGATGGCTTCTACTGCAAGTTGAGCAGCGCGAGGCCAATGGCAATCGCACAGCGTACGTGCTTAGGGATCACCGCGCCAACAGGAGGATAGCCGACGAGGTCTTTTCTTTCGAGATGCCAGAAGGGGTGGAGGTGCTGGACACGAGGGAACCCCCTGTTGAGTAAGGGGGTGCGGTGGTGGTGCGCGGCCCTGCTGGTACACGCGGGGGTCTTGGCGGTTGCAGCGGATCAGAGTATCTGGATTCTGTTGCGCGACAAAACGGATGCCGAGGGACGGCGCATCGCTTGGGTGGATTTGGGGGCTGGTCATACGGACGCAGAGTTGGACCTGCCCGTCAGCCAACGTTATATCGGACGGCTGCGGGAGATGGGGGTGGCCGTGCGCTTCTCCTCGCGTTGGCTCAACGCGGTCAGCGCGCGGGTTTCGCCCGAGGTACAGCACCGAGTGGAGGCTGCGGATTTTGTCGTTGCAATTCGGCCCGTGCAGCGCTTGTCGCGGCCCCGTCCACTGCCGCCCGCGCTGTTTGCCAGTCCTAAGTTGCAGCAAAGCCGTTATGGACTCGCCTTTGAGCAGTTGGCCCAAATCGCCGTTCCCCCCCTACATGACCAGGGTCTGACGGGTGCTGGGGTGCGTGTGGCCTTGCTCGACAACGGTTTCCACTACGCCGAACACGCGGCCTTTGCTTCTATTCGCGTGGTGGCCCAGCGCGACTTTGTCAATGACGACGAGATCGTCAGCGATGAAGCCGATCAACCCATCACGGGCGACGAAAGGAGCGGCAGCCAAAACTTGCACGGTGCGCAAGTACTTTCCCTGCTGGCAGGCTATCAGCCCGATCACTTTGTCGGCGTGGCACCCGACGCTGAGTACATCTTGGCTAAGACCGAACTAAACGACAACTTGCCCGAGATGCCCTCGGAGGAGGATCGCTGGGTCGCCGGTTTGGAATGGGCCGACAGCTTGGGAGCGCAGGTGGTCAACAGCTCGTTGGGCTACAATCGGTGGGACGACGGCACGGGTTACTCGCCAGCGGATCTGGACGGAGAAACCGCGCTGACGAGCGTGGCGGCGGCGCTGGCAGTGCGGCGCGGCATCGCGGTGGTGGTGTCTGCGGGCAATGAGGCCAACGGGGATTGGCACTACATAACGATGCCGGCGGACGCCGATGGCGCGATTGCGGTGGGAGCGGTAGATGTGCCCGGCAGCGGCGAACGCACGCCGCAGATTGCCTCCTTTAGCTCGCGAGGGCCGACGGCTGATGGCCGCATCAAGCCGGATGTAGTCGCGCCCGGCAGCGGCGTGGTGGTCGCAGATCTGCGGCGTGGTGGCTATGTGCGCAGGGGCGGCACTTCCTTTGCGGCACCCTTGGTGAGTGGGGTTTGCGCCCTGTTGTTGCAAAAAAATCCCGAATGGACGCCGGACCAAGTGCTGGAGGCTTTGCGCTCGACCGCGCTGGACTTGGGAACCGCCGGGCCCGACACGGTGTATGGCTGGGGTCAGATAAACGCATTGGCGGCCAGTGGCCTCGACGAGGTGCCGCCGGAGGAGGACCGCCTGTTGGCACCTTTTCCCAATCCAGCGCGGGACGGGGTGGTGCATTTTCCAGTGCAGCTAGCCGAGCGGGGCCTCGTCGAGTTGAGCGTTTTTGACGTAGCGGGCCGATTGGTTTTCACCGCCGAGCCTCCTTGGGACCTGTGGCCGGGGAGCCACGTCCAGCCGGGCCGGGCCCCGCGCTGGACGCCGGGCCGGGCCGTGGCCAACGGGATATATTTCTATCAACTGCGGTTGCCTAGCCGCAGCTACTTGGGCAAAATTGCCCTTGTGCGCGCCCCTTGAGGAAGCCATGGTAATCAAAGCAAGCGAGCGCAAGAAGCAGTTGAACAAACGCCTGCGGCTGCTCAACCGCCTCGTCTTGGGCGGCGTGACTCTCTTTGTGCCGATCTACATTGGGGTGAGCTTGACGGGCGGATCGGCGGACAAGCTGGAAAACTTGACCAACCTGTTCGCCAACATCAACAACCAAGTGGCCCTGACGGTGCCCCCGGATGGGGTGAGTTACATGCACTTTTTTCGCGGTCCGCCTGACGAGGGCCACAAGTTCGTGCTCATCGATGTGCGGTTGCAGGTGAATTTGCAGCTTGCGTGGGCGATTGTACCGAAGTGTTTTCAGCTCGTTGACGATGGTGGGCGGCGCTATTACCCGCTGTCGCGCTCGCCGTTTTTTATTGCGCACACCGACCAGCTCAAGGGGACCAAGGGCGAGGTGTACGAGGGGCAGCTACTTTTTGAAATACCCGCTGAACGCAAGCACGAAAGTCTCCTTTTTGATCGCTACTACGAAACCGAGGAAGATGACAATGGCCACGATTGAGGAACAATTGACAAGCGGGCGGCAGCAGCTAGAGCGGCTGCGAGGGTATCTTTGACATAAGTGGTAAGAAGGAAGAGTTGGCCGCGCTAGAGAAGCGCATGGCGGCCGCGGACTTTTGGAGCGATCGGCGGCAGGCCGAATCTGTCGGCAAGACAGCGCGCGTCCTCAAGGACATCATCGCGGATTGGGAGACCTTGGATGCGCAGTTGGAGGACTTGGACCAACTGCGGCAGATGGCGGCCGAAGAAGGCGATACAGAGGCGCTGGCCGAGGTCGAGGCCGAGGTCGAGCGCGCCGTGCAGGGCATTGGCGAATTGGAGTTCCGCACCATGCTCAGCGACGAGGCCGACCCCAAGAACGCGATTCTCGTCATTCACTCGGGAGCAGGGGGCACGGACGCCGCCGAATGGGCGTCGATGTTGATGCGCCTGTACACGCGCTGGACCGAGCGCCACGGCATGGAATGTACAGTCGTGGATTTGCAGCAGGCCGAGGAAGCTGGCATCAAGGGCGTAACCATTGAGGTTAGAGGGGATTATGCGTATGGCTACCTCAAGGCCGAGGCTGGCGTCCATCGCTTGGTGCGACTCTCGCCGTTTGACACGAGTCGCCGTCGGCACACTTCGTTTGCTTCGGTCTTTGTCTATCCAGAAGTCGAAGACGATATCGAGGTGGATATCAACGACGAGGACGTGAAGGTCGAAACCTACCGCTCCGGCGGCGCGGGCGGTCAACACGTGAACAAGACCGCCTCGGCCGTGCGGCTGACGCATCTGCCCACCGGCATTGTCGTCCAGTGCCAAAACGAACGCTCGCAGTTCAAGAACAAAGCCACTGCATTTAAGGTGCTCAAGGCGCGCCTGTACCAGCACCTCAAGGACGAACAGAAGCAGAAACAGCTCGCGGTGGAGAGCACCAAGAAGAGCATTGACTTTGGGTCGCAGATCCGCTCCTACGTGTTTCACCCATACACCATCGTCAAAGACCACCGCACCGCTTGCGAAACGGCCAATGTCCAAGCGGTAATGGACGGCGACATCGACCGCTTCATCCGGGCCTATTTGACCGAGGGACAAGCGTGAGCATTGCCCTGTTTGTCGCCGGTCGCTACCTGCGTTCCAAGCAACGCGAGGGCTTCTTTTCGGTCATCGCCTATATGGCCGTCGGTGGGGTGATCTTGGGGGTAGCGGCTTTGGTGATCATTCTCTCAGTGACCAATGGTTTTGCCGGTGAAGTCAAAAACCGGCTGATCGGCATGAACGCCCATGTCAACATTCGCCGCTTCGATGGCGGCCCCATCGCGGATTGGGAGGGGCTGTTGCAGCAGGTGAAAGGCGCTGACGGGGTCGTGGGCGCGGCGCCGGTCGTGGATTCCAAGGTCATTATTGCCTCGCAGCTCGATTTGGGCCGGGTCGATGGCATTCCCGTGTGGGGCGTTGATCCAGCGACCTTTCCTGCGGTTTCCGACCTGACCGAACACCTGCGCTACGCCGATCCAGAGGGGCACTTGCGCCTCGGCTTGCTCGCCGAGCTAAATAAGCGGGGGATTGTCCTTGGCGAGTACTTGGCGCGGCGCTTGCACGTGGGGCCGGGTTCTGAGGTGTTGCTAATGACGGTGCAGAATCTCGATGTGGAAGCAGCCGTGATGGATGGTTTCTCGCCGCGTCCGTGGTCCTTTTTTGTGACCGATCACTTTGAAAGCGGTATGTACCAGTACGATGACAACTATGCTTTTATTCACCTAGAAGACGCCCAGCGCATGCTCGAGCTGGGTGATGCGATTACCGATATCCACATCCACGTCGCAGACATCTACCAAGCGCCTGAAATCCGCGACCACCTAGCCGGGGAGTTGGGCTATCCATATCAAGTGCGCGATTGGACTCAGCTTTTTCCCGAGTTCTTCCGCTGGATCGAGTTGGAAAAATGGGCGATCTTCCTCGCGCTGAGTCTCATCGTGCTGGTCGCTGCTTTTAACATCATGTCGATCCTAGTTATGTCGGTGCTGATCAAGACGCCCGAGATTGGCATCTTGCGGACGATCGGTTGCACCATGGGCGAGATTTATCGCATCTTCATCTATCAGGGCTTGGTCATTGGTGGCATCGGAACCTTCTTGGGCTGCTTGATTGGTTTTGCGCTCTGTTTAGCCCAACAGCGCTTTGCGCTGATTTCCATTCCTGGAGACATGTACTTCATCAGTTCGTTGCCCGTGGATATGAGTGTCGTGGACTTTGTAATGGTGGCGGCTATTAGCATGGTCATTTGTTTGGCAACGTCGATTTATCCGGCGCGCAAGGCCGCTGGGTTGATGCCCGTAGAAGCCATTCGGTATATAATGTGATATGATGTGATATGGTGAAACAAGCCGACATCATCCTTGAAGCGCGCGGGTTGTGCAAGGTGTTCAACACCGGCGGCGAGGGTTTGGAAGTACTCAAAGGCGTGGACTTAGCAGTGCGGGCAGGTGAGCTGGTAGCGGTCATGGGCGAATCTGGTGTTGGCAAGAGCACCTTGCTGCACCTGTTGGGTACGCTCGACCTGCCGACGGCTGGCCAATTGCAAATCGCTGGCACCGATGTGCTCGATCTCGGCGATCAGGCGCTATCGCGCTTTCGCAATCGGCATATTGGCTTCGTATTCCAATTTCACTACCTGCTGCCGGAATTTACTGCGCTGGAAAACGTCTTGCTGCCGGCGCGGGTCGCTGGCGTCGATCGCCGCCAGGAGGCCCTTGAGCTGATGGATTCCGTCGGACTAGCGGACCGCTTGCACCACCGGCCTGGGGCGCTGTCGGGAGGCGAATGCCAGCGAGTGGCCATGGTGCGAGCGCTGGTCAACGAGCCGTTGGTCGTACTGGCCGACGAGCCGTCGGGTAATCTCGACGAGGCGACGAGTGCGTCGCTGCACCAACTGCTCGCCGAGTTGGCCCGAGAGCGCGGACAGGCTTTTGTGGTGATGACCCACGACCGCAAATTGGCCCAGAGCATGGATCGCCGGGGGCGCATAGAAGCGGGTGTGTTGCAGATGGAAGACGATGCGACATGAAAAAATGTGGAGTATGCAACAAGCGCGAGGCCATCGTGAGTTTTACCCATATTGTTGATGACGTAAAACAGACGCTCTTGCTCTGCCATGAGTGCGCTAGCGAAAAAAACATCAAGGTGCTGGTCGTCCCGCCTGCACAGGCCAAAGAAGCGCCGGTGCTGGTGAAGGAAATCAAGATAGAGTTGGCCAAGTTGGCCGGAGCCGAAGGCGACGGGGGGGTGCGCTGTTCGACTTGCGCGATGAGCTACGAGGAGTTCAAGAAAATTGGTCGCCTCGGCTGCCCGCATTGTTACGATGCCTTCGCCTCACAGCTAGAGCGCCTGCTCAAGCGCATCCACGGCGACGACAGGCATCGGGGCAAGGGGCCGATAGAAGCGGCACAAAGCGCCCAGGGGGCTGACGAGTTGGAGCGATTGCGCGAAGAGCTGGCCCAAGCGGTAGCAGAAGAGGCTTTTGAAGAGGCGGCTCAACTCAGGGACCGCATCCGCGTCCTCGAAGGAAAATAGCCGTGAATATTGAGGATCTCGTTCACAATGCGGCTAGCTGGCTCAGCGGGGAAGGGGATACCGACGGCATGGTCGTTAGTTGTCGCGCCCGCTTGGCCCGCAATCTTGCAGGGTGGGCTTTTGCGCCGAAGACCACGCTTGAAGATCAAAAAAAAATCATTGAACAAGTCCTGAGTGCCGCTCAAAAGTGCCGCCCTATGTGCGATGCGGCCTTTTTCCACATGAATACCCTACAGGCCAACCAGCGCCAGTTGCTCGTGGAGCGCCACTTGATTAGCCCGGCTTTGGCCAAAAGCAAGGGCCAGCGCGGCGTGCTCTTTAATGCAGATGAGTCGCTTGGCGTGATGATTAACGAGGAAGATCATCTCCGCTTGCAGGCCATCCTCCCGGGTTTGCAAACGCACGCGGCATGGCAGCGGGTTGATGCGCTCGACAATGCGCTCAGGAGCGAGTTGGACTGGGCGCAGTCGGAGCGCTGGGGCTTCTTGACGGCCTGCCCGACCAATACGGGGACGGGCTTGCGGATATCGGTGCTCATCCATTTGCCGGCCTTGGTCCTAACCGAGGATATGGAACGGGTGATGCGCGGATTGACTAGCATGGCTTTTGCGGTGCGCGGGTTTTATGGAGAAGGTACCAATGTGGTCGGCAACCTATTTCAGATATCCAACCAAGCCACCTTGGGCGTAACTGAAGGGGAGATCGTCGAGAAGCTCTCGGAGATAACCCAACAGATTATAAGCCATGAAAAAGAGGCGCAGGCCACCTTGCTGGCAGACGCATCGGCCCAAGTGGAGGACAAGGTTTGGCGGGCGTATGGGATTTTGCAACACGTGCGGGTGTTGAGTGGGCAGGATTTTATGAACTTGTTATCGGCCGTGCGTTTAGGATGTAGCTTGGGGCTTATTGACGGCTTGCCTCTCGGCTTTATCAACCAGTTAATGATCGTTACTCAGCCCTCGCATTTGCAAGCCGAAGCCAGCGCGGATCTCTCGTCGGCAGACCGCGATGTGCGCCGCGCCGAACTAGTGAGACGGCGCTGGGCCGAACAGAGGGGATTATCTTGACAATTGACAACAATCGGCCCATTTGGTAGGTTCAAAATCGAGCTTTATCCAGTAAAGTTTGCCATGCTCGATATTCAATTCGCGCTCTCCGAATTGTCGAGAATCAAGTTTCCTTATGACATATACCATAGGCGGATTGTGGAGGACGACTAGATGAACAACATGTTCACCGAAAACGTAAAACAGGTAATGAAGCTAGCGCGCGAGGAGTCGGTGCGCTTAGGGCACAATTACATCGGCACCGAGCACTTGCTGTTGGGCATTATCAAGGACGGCAAGGGTAAGGCCGTGGCCGTGCTGACGAACTTGGGGTTGAGCTTGGAGACGGTCAAGCAGTCAGTAGAAGACTACGTGACGACTTCGGGCGGCACCATGACCATTGGCGAGGTGCCCTATACCCCCCGCGCCAAACAGATCCTCGAAGTAGCGGCCAACGAGGCCAAGGAGATGAAGACGCAGTTCATCGACGTCGAGCATCTGCTTTTGGCTTTGCTCAAGGACAAAGAAGGGGTTGCCGCGCAGATTTTGGCTGCCTTTGGGGTCGATTACAAAACGGCCCTAGAAGAGACCTTGGCCGTGCTCGAAGGCAAGACGACCGGGCGCAAGGAAAAGGGCAAGAAGAGCAAGACGCCCTTTCTCGACCACTTTGGCCGCGACCTGACTCAGTTGGCGCGCGAGGGCAAGCTAGACCCAGTGATCGGTCGCCAAAAGGAGATTGAGCGCGTCACGCAAGTGCTCAGTCGCCGCAAGAAGAACAATCCCATCCTCATCGGCGACCCAGGCGTCGGCAAGACGGCCATTGTCGAAGGGCTGGCCCAGCGCATCATTGAAAAGCGCGTGCCGCAGATCCTCCTCGACAAGCGCTTGGTCACCCTCGACATGGGCGGCGTGGTCGCCGGCACCAAATACCGGGGCCAGTTTGAAGAGCGCATCAAGGCGGTAATGAACGAACTGCAGCAAAATTCCGAAGTCATCATTTTCATCGACGAGCTGCACACCATTGTCGGGGCCGGCAGTGCCGAGGGCACGTTGGATGCTTCCAATATGTTCAAGCCCGCTTTGGCGCGCGGCGAGCTGCAGTGCATCGGGGCAACCACTCTCGACGAGTACCGCAAACACATCGAAAAGGATGGGGCCCTTGAGCGGCGTTTTCAGAGTATCATGGTCGATCCGCCCTCGGTCGAGGATACCATTGAGATAGTCAAGGGGCTGCGCTCCAGCTACGAGAGCCACCATCACGTGGAGTTTGCCGACGATGTCGTTGCCTATGCGGTGCGCCAGTCCGATCGCTATATAAGCGACCGCTACTTGCCCGACAAGGCCATTGATGTGATTGACGAGACAGGCTCGCGCGTGCATCTGGCGCGGCTCAGTCCGCCGGAAGAGATCGGCCGCATTGAGGCCGAGATACAAGAAATCAATCGCCAAAAAAACGAAGCGTCCGAGCGTCAAGACTTCGAGGACGCCGCCGTGCTGCGCGACAAGGCACTCCAGTTGAATGAACAGCTGCAAAAAAAACGCCAAGCCTGGGAGGAAGCGGTTCGCGACGAAGTGGTCGAAGTGACCACAGACGACATCGCCGAAGTTATCGCTAGTATGACCGGCATCCCGATCTCGCGGCTGGCCAAGACCGAGACCGAGCGCCTGCTGGCCATGGAAGCGGAGCTCACCAAGAAAATCGTCGGTCAGCAGCAAGCGGTCACTGCGATTGCACGGGCTATCCGCCGCAGTCGCGCGGGCCTACAGGATCCCAAGCGGCCCATCGGCTCGTTTATCTTTCTCGGCCCGACGGGCGTGGGCAAGACCGAGTTGGCCAAGCGGCTAGCTGAATTCCTCTTCGACGACGCTGATGCGTTGATTTCGGTCGATATGTCTGAGTACATGGAGAAATTCGCAGTGTCGCGCCTGATTGGCGCACCTCCGGGCTACGTGGGTTTTGACGAAGGGGGGCAGCTTACCGAGCGGGTCCGCCGTCGTCCCTATTCAGTGGTTTTGCTAGACGAGGTCGAGAAAGCCCATCCCGATGTCTTCAACATCCTGTTACAGATTCTCGACGAGGGGCGGCTTACCGATAGCACGGGACGCAAGGTAGATTTTTGTAACACCGTGCTGATTATGACTTCTAACGCAGGTAGTCGGGATGTGGGCACAGGCGGTGTATTGGGCTTCCAAAAATCCGATTCCGAATCAATGTACGCGTTGATGGAGGGCAAAATCAACGACGCCTTAAAAAAGACCTTCAATCCCGAATTTCTCAATCGCGTTGACGACATCATCATTTTCCACGCGCTCGACAAAGAGCATATCGCCGCCATAATAGATATTCGCTTGGAGGAATTCAAAGCGCGTTTAGCATTGCAGGATATCCAAGTGCGAGTTACGCCTGGAGCGAAAGCCTTGCTTGCCGACAAGGGGTTTGATCAGGCGTATGGTGCGCGCTATTTGGAGCGGTCCATACAGAAGATGCTCGAAGATCCGTTGGCCGAGGAGATTCTCCAAGGCCGCTTTGGCGAGGGCAGCCGCATCCGCGTCACCAAAAGGGGTGAGGAACTAGTCTTTGACGAGGAGCGTCGAGTGGATACGAGCGAAAGGATGAAGAAGAAACGCGAGACCGCGAGTTGATATGAAGCAGAATTTCCGCACCATACTTTTTGCTATCGTCGCTGTGGGGTTGATAGGGAACGCGGTCGAGGCCCAAAAGGTTGTCTCGATCGAGATGCAGGGTACGCTGCGCAAGGTGGCAAAGTCGCTGATCCTGACCACGGTAGGCTTGGAGCCTGGAGTTGAGCTGTCGCAAGAGAATGTGCAGCAGGCAGTGCGCGATCTCCAAGGACTCAACGTCTTTGAGGATATCCAGATCTGGGGCGACCCCGTCCCCGAGGGAATCAACCTGATCATCATGGTTGAAGAATACCCGGCCTTAGAGGGTTTGCAGTTTAAGGGGCAGAAAAACCTCAAGGAAAAAGACCTCAAGGAGGCGCTGAGCTTGGTCACCGGTCAGGTTATCGCGCCGAAGGATGTGGTGCGGGGCGAGCAGAAAATCCTCGATCTCTATCGCGAGAAGGGCTATCTGCGCGCCGAGGTCAAAGGCCAGACCTTTGCCGGTGCAGAAGAGGGTGAGGTATTTCTCCAATACGACATCAACGAGGGATCCAAGGTGCAGATCAAGCAAATCCGCTTGGTCCAACACCGCGCCGACGGCACAGTGATCGACAGCCGAGAGCTGCCGGCGCGCAGTCCTCGGCGTCCGCAAAAGTGGGACGGTCAAGGTCCGGAGCCGCGCCGGTTGGTGTCGTTGATGGAGACCGAGGAAAAGCGTTGGTGGCGCAAGGGCGAGTTCAACGGCGACACGTACGAAGAGGACAAGCAGAAGCTGCTAGCGTACTATCGCAGCTTGGGATTTCAGCAGGCAGCCATAGTGCGCGACAGTGTCTATTACGACTCGACGCGACGGCACCTGTTCATCGACGTGGAAATCGACGAGGGACTACAGTACCGCTTGGGCAAAGTCGCTTGGGAAGGTAACGCGCTCTTCGGCACCGACGAGTTGGTGGAGAAGCTGGAGTTGCAGGAGGGGATGGTATATGGGCGCTCGGGGCCAGAGCTAGCCGACTTGGCGCGCTTTGTCTATTACGAGAAGGGCTACTTGGACACGCGAGTGGTGCCGCAGGAGACGATTCGCAACGACTCGATTGACGTGTCGTTTCAGGTGTTTGAAGGGCAGCCGTGGACGATTCGCAAGGTTGAGATCGCTGGCAATACCAAGACGCGGGAGAAGGTGATCCGGCGCGAGATCGAATTGCGTCCGGGCGATATTTATCAGCAAAATCTCGTTCAAGAAAGTCAGCGGCGCATAATGCTGTTGAACTTCTTCAAAGATGTGCAAATCCAGCCC
>JAJDVZ010000024.1:0-18415 GCA_022825835.1 Candidatus Latescibacterota bacterium | reverse complement strand
CAACGGTTCCACCTCGGCGGGTTTGAGCAGCCGACTAAAGGAGGAGAACCGATCCAAGGCCACGAGCATGGCTTCGACTTGGCCGGCGATTTGCAGCGTCTCTTCACGCTTTGTCATCTAAATGTAAAACCTAATTAAAATTCGCTACTAGATGGGTTTCTGACATTCTCATCGTCCTCATCGCTGGAGTAACTGCTAGATTCCCCTCGGGACGATAGCCCTGCACTTCGCATTTGTACGCACTCTTAAGCCTGTACCACACGACCGCAACTATCTGGAAGACAGCCGTTTTCGAGGAAAGGAACTACCCCCGGGCGGATTCGAACCGCCGACCCACAGATTAGGAATCTGTTGCTCTATCCTGCTGAGCTACGGGGGTTATAGGAGGGACGCTATTCATATTATATCGCGAGAGACTCAAAGTCAAATGCCCTAGGTTTTTTATCGTATGTATTGACACCAAATTAAACTGGCCTAATTTACAAGACTGTTTTGGCCGGAAGAGGTAAGGCCAGCTTTCTACAACCTCAGCTAAACTAATAAAACATGGCTCAAGTATTTCCGCGCAGCGCTAACTGGGCTTCCAAAGCCAGCATCCTCGTTGGCCTCGTCCTAGTCGGCAGTATCCTCGCTATCGTCCTCAACATCAATCGCATTTACTTTGTCAATCAAGTCAACGTGCCCATCGATCAGCCCGTTCCCTTTAGCCACAAACACCACGTCACCGGCATGGGCATCGACTGCCGCTATTGTCATACGACCGTCGAGGAGAGTGCTTTTGCCGGCGTCCCCCCGACCGAAACCTGCATGACCTGCCACTCGCAGATCTGGACCGAAGCTCCCATCCTCGAACCCGTGCGTGCGAGCTTCCGCGACAATGTGCCCATCGAGTGGAATCGCGTCCACGACCTGCCCGACTTCGCCTATTTCAACCACAGCATCCACGTCAACCAAGGCATTGGCTGCCAGTCGTGCCACGGCCAAGTCGATCAAATGCCCCTGATGTGGAAAGCCGAATCCCTGAATATGGAGTGGTGCCTAGATTGTCACCGTGATCCCGCCCAGTACATCCGCCCGCGCGACCAAGTCTTTAACATGAACTACCAGTATCCAGCCGATCAAGAAAGTTTGGGCGCACAACTCGTCGCCGAATACGGCGTGCAGACCAGTCAACTCACCAACTGCTCTATTTGCCACCGCTAACATGGAAACCAGAAAAAACATCGATCTCTCGGCCATCCGCGCCCGCCTTGAAGCTGCCCAAGGCCAAGAGTACTGGCGCAGCTTGGACCAATTGGCTCAGACCGAAGAATTCGCCGCCATGGTCCAGCGAGAGTTCCCCGAGCAAGCTGCCGAGTTGAAGGATCCGGTAAGTCGGCGGAATTTCCTCAAGCTCATGAGTGCATCGCTGGCACTAGGCGGGCTTTCGGGCTGCACGATTCAGCCCAGCGAAAAAATAGTCCCCCAGGTCCGAGCGCCCGAAAACGTCATCCCCGGTAAGCCGCAGTACTTTGCCTCCGCCACCTCGCTCGGTGGTATTGGCATGGGCATCCTGGTCGAGAGCCACATGGGGCGGCCGACCAAAATTGAGGGCAATCCCGAGCATCCCTCCGGCAGCCGCGGCTCGAATGCGCTCGTACAGGCTTCGATTCTCGACCTCTACGACCCCGATCGCTCGCAAACGGTCAAAAACGCCGGTCGCATCAGTGCTTGGAGTATCTTCCTAGCCGATCTGACTCAGCGGCTGAGCTCGCACGAGGGCAACGGCGGCGCAGGCCTGCGCATCCTGACTCAGACGGTAACTTCTCCGACCTTCGGGCACCAGTTGCAGGCCCTGCGGGCCAAATTTCCCCAAGCCCAGTGGCACCAATACGAACCCGTCAATCGCGACAACGCCCGTGCCGGGGCCCAAATGGCGTTTGGCGAGCCGGTTCATGCATCTTACGACGTAGCCAAAGCCAAGGTCATTCTATCGCTGGATGCGGACTTTACTTGCAGCGGTGCTGGCAATGTCCGCCACGCCCGGGATTTTGCGGCCGGTCGCAGGATCCGCAACGGCTCCAAGGTTAGCAACCGGCTCTATGCAGTCGAAAGCAGTCCAACGGCCACCGGTAGCATAGCCGATCATCGCTTGGCACTGGGCACGGCGCACATCGAAGCCTTGGCCTTAAAGGTCGCCCAAGGGCTTGGCATCGATTGGAAGGGACCGAGCGTCCCCGCCGACTTCTCTACCCACGACGCTTGGATTGCGGCTCTGGTCGATGACCTAAAGGCCAATCCTGGCCAAAGCCTCGTACTCGCTGGCGACCAACAGTCCCCCGCGGTGCATGCTTTGGCTCACGCGATCAATCACGCCTTAGGCAATGCGGGCGCAACCGTACACTACACTGCACCCCTCGAAGTCGAATCGGTTGACCAGCGCGAATCGCTAGCCACGTTAGTAGCTGACATGAACGCCGGTCAAGTCGAGTCCTTGTTCATTCTCGGCGGCAACCCGGTGTACGACGCGCCCGTGGATCTCGACTTTGCCGCAGCGCTCGACAAGGTCGGTTACCGAGTCCATCTCGGCTTATACGACAACGAAACGTCGGAACTCTGCCACTGGCACATTCCGGAATCGCACTTCCTCGAAGCCTGGAGCGACACCCGCGCCCACGACGGCCTCGCCACGATCGTCCAGCCGCTAATTCGCCCGCTCTACAAGAGCAAATCAGCCCATGACCTCTTGGCGGTGCTCACCGGCCAGCCCGGGGTCCCCGATCTCGACATCGTGCGCCAGTACTGGGAAAGCCAAGGCCTAGATGCGATTGCTTGGCGCCGCGCATTGCACGACGGCTTCGTCGAGGGCACGCGCCCCGAAGTCCAATCCGTGGAGCTAGGCACTTTGCAGTTGCCGGCAACGACTGGGAGCCTTCCCGAGGAAGAAGATCTCGAAATCCACTTTCGGCCCGATCCCATGGTGTGGGACGGCCGCTTTGCCAACAACGCTTGGCTACAGGAAACCCCGAAGCCCATCACGAAGCTCACTTGGGACAACGCCGCCCTCGTCAGCCCAGCCACGGCCGAGCGCCTGCGGCTCGAGAGCGAATTCCTCGCCGAGTTGCGCTTTGACGGGCGCGCGATCAATGCCGCGGTTTGGGTCGTGCCCGGTCAAGCCGACGGCGTCGTCACCCTGCACTTGGGCTACGGCCAACAGCGCAGTGGCCGCGTCGTGCGCATGGGGCAGGGCTTTAATGCCTATGCCCTGCGTCCTACGGGGGCCTTGTGGAGCGGCACCGGCCTACAGGTCAGCGGCTCGTACGACAACTATCGCCTCGCCTGCACCCAAGATCACCACTACATGGAAGGCCGCAACCTCTTGCGCCAAGCCTCGCTGGACTACTACCAAGCGCATCCGCATTTTGCCCACGAGGGAGCCCACGATCCGCCCGATGACTTGACGCTGCACAACCGCACAGATCACCAGTACACTGGCTACGCTTGGGGTATGGTGATTGATTTAGGGGCCTGCATCGGCTGCAATGCGTGTGCAACGGCCTGCCAAGCCGAAAACAACATCCCCATCGTCGGCAAAGACGAGGTCCTCAACGGCCGCGAAATGCCTTGGATTCGCGTTGATCGCTACTACCAAGGCTCGCCCGACAACCCCCAGATCGTACACCAGCCCGTGCCTTGCATGCAGTGCGAAAACGCTCCTTGCGAGTTGGTCTGCCCGGTCGCAGCGACGACGCACAGCGACGAAGGTCTCAACGACATGACCTACAATCGCTGCGTCGGCACCCGCTACTGCGCCAACAACTGTCCCTATAAGGTCCGGCGCTTCAACTTCCTCCAATACGCCGACCGCGATACTGAGAGCTTAAAATTGCAGCGCAACCCGGATGTCACCACGCGCTCCCGCGGCGTAATGGAAAAATGCACGTACTGCGTCCAGCGCATCAATCAAGCGCGGATTGAGGCCAAAAAGGCCAGTCGCACCATAGGCGATGGTGAAATCGTCACCGCCTGCGAGCAGGCCTGCCCCACCGAAGCCATTGTCTTCGGCGACATCAACGACCCCAATAGTCAGGTCTCCGACCTCAAGGCATCGCCGCTCAACTACGGCATTCTCACCGAGCTGAACACGCGCCCCCGCACTACGTACTTAGCAAGTATCAAAAACCCGAATCCCAAGATTGCCGAGGCTTAGCATGTCCGAAGCTGCGAAAACGCCTTATCGCCCCCCAGTATCGGAACTCGGCCCGAGCCAGACCTCGTACACCTCGATCACCGACAAGATCAGTGGGATCGTCCTGACCAAAAACACCCCGCTGGCTTGGTTCATTTGCTTTGCTTTGGGTTTTCTGCTCCTACACGGGTTCATGATAGGCGTTCCCTACCTGCTCTTTGAAGGCGTAGGAATCTGGGGTATCAACAACCCCATAGGCTGGGGTTGGGCCATCATCAATTTTGTCTGGTGGATCGGTATCGGCCACGCCGGTACCCTGATCTCGGCGATTCTACTGCTTTTTCGGCAGCGGTGGCGTACCTCGATCAACCGCGCGGCAGAAGCTATGACCATCTTTGCCGTGCTCTGCGCCGCGCAATTTCCGCTCTTTCACACCGGGCGGCCCTGGCTGGCCTGCTATTGGCTGTTGCCCTATCCCAACTCCATGGACATCTGGCCGCAGTTCCGCAGTCCGCTGATCTGGGACGTTTTCGCGGTCTCGACGTATTTGACGGTATCGCTGGTCTTTTGGTTTGTCGGCTTGGTCCCAGACTTAGCTAGCCTGCGCGACCGCGCCAAAAATCGCATCGCCCAAGTCATCTACGGCGTGCTAGCACTCGGCTGGCGCGGTTCGGCCATTCACTGGGAGCGCTACGAAATGGCGTCCCTCCTGCTGGCCGGCCTCTCCACGCCCCTCGTGCTCTCTGTCCACAGCGTCGTCAGCTTCGACTTCGCCGTCGGGCTTATACCCGGATGGCACACGACCATATTTCCCCCCTATTTCGTCGCCGGAGCGATCTATGCGGGCTTTGCCATGGTGCTGACCTTGATGATCCCCATGCGCCTCATCTACGGCTTGGACGACTTCATAACCGAGCGCCATCTAAACAACATGGCCAAAGTCATGTTGGCTTCCGGGCTGATTGTGGGCTATGGCTACTTCATGGAGCAACTCATCGCCTGGTACAGCGCCAGTGTCTTTGAGGGCTATATGATGCAAAATCGCATGCATGGCCCGTACGGCCCCTTCTACTGGGCTTTGATCGTCTGCAACATAATTGTGCCGCAGCTCCTCTGGTTTAGACACTTCCGCACGAGCATGTTCTGGCTGTTTTTCATTTCTCAGTTCATCAACGTCGGCATGTGGCTGGAGCGCTTCATCATCGTCGTCACGAGCCTACACCGAGATTTTATGCCCTCTTCCTGGGACATGTTTCACCCGACGATTTGGGACATCGCCATCTACGTGGGTACCATCGGCCTGTTCATCGTCCTATTTTTCTTGTTCATCCGCGGCCTACCGATGATTTCCATCCACGAGATCCGCAATCTGCTGGTCTCCGGAGACCACAAGTGAGCCATTGAACTTATGCAGCAGCACGAAGAATCAACGCACTACGGCCTGTTGGCCGAATTTGAATCTCCCGACGACTTGCTGGCCGCAGCCAAGGCGACCTTTGCCGCTGGCTATCGCAAGATCGACGCCTATTCTCCTATGCCCGTTCACGGCTTGGGCGAGGCCATCGGCTTTCCGCGCACTAGGTTGCCTTGGCTAGTTTTCGCCTTTGGCCTACTTGGTGCCATCACGGGCTACTCCCTGTGCTATTGGGTCTCGGCCATCGACTATCCGCTCAATATCGCCGGCAAGCCCTTGCACAGCGGGCCGATGTTCATCCCGGTGACCTTTGAACTGACCATTCTCTTTGCCGCGCTCAGTTCGGCCTTTGGCATGTTCATCGCCAACGGTTTGCCCCAGCCCTATCACCCGGTCTTCAACGCGCCCAATTTCGCCCGCGCCAGCCAAGATCGCTTCTTTCTCAGCATTGAGGTCGAAGATCCTCAGTTCGATCGCGAAAAAACCGAGGAATTTCTGCGCGGCCTGAATCCGCATGAGGTTGTCGAAGTTGAAAAGTGAAATGACCATCGCCAAGCGACGGCTCACTGGCCTGTTGGGAGCGGCGCTGTTGCTGATTGGCACCGCCGGTTGCGAACTGCGGCAGGCCATGTACGACCAAGAAAAATACGAGCCGCTAGAAGCCTCGGCGTTCTTCGCTGACGGCATGTCTTTCCGCTCGCAGGTTGACGGCACCGTGGCGAGGGGCCAATTGATGCTCGACGAGCACTTCTACCAAGGCAGAATACAAGGCCAACTCGCGGAGACCCTGCCGGATAGAGTGACCGTTGACCGCCAGTTGCTAGAGCGCGGTCGCGAGCGCTACAACATTTTCTGTGCCCCCTGTCACGGCCAGACCGGCGCGGGCAACGGCATGATCGTCCAGCGCGGGCTCAAACAGCCGCCGACCTATCATCAACAGCGGCTGCGCGAGGTGTCCGTCGGCCACCTTTACGATGTCATTACCAACGGCTTTGGTGTCATGTATAGCTACGCCTCCCGCATCTCCGTGGCCGACCGCTGGGCCATCGTCGCCTATATCAAGGTGTTACAGTTGAGCCAAAACCTCGAATTCGACCAACTGCCGGCCGAGGACCAAAGGCAACTTCAATGAACGAGTCGATTACCCAACAGTCCGCTGCCCTGCATCCCTATTTAGATAACCTCCAGCGCTACGCGCTAGTCGTGGGCTTGGCTGGTTTGGCCGCCACTGCGGTCGGGTATTTCACGGCCGAGGAACAGTTTTTCCGCTCTTATTTGCTGGCCTTTACTTTCTGGATCGGCCTGCCCTTGGGTAGCTTGGGCATCCTCATGATCCACCACGTCGGCGGTGGCACCTGGGGATTTTCGATCCGGCGGCTGCTCGAAGCCGGGACTCGCACCCTGCCGTTGCTGTTTGTGCTGTCGCTGCCGATCCTCTTCTTCGGCTTGCACCCTCTCTACGAGTGGTCCCACCCGGAAGTCTTGCAAAAAGACGGCATCATCCAGCAAAAGGCCCCTTTTCTCAACGAACCGTTCTTTATTGTGCGCACCGTGCTCTACTTCGCCATTTGGGGACTGTTCGTCTTCCTGCTCAACCGCTGGTCGCTGCAGCAGGATCAGACGACGGAGACGCATCCGACCCATCGCATGCAGGTCCTGAGCGGTCCGGGCATCGTCATTTTCTTTATCACCGCAACGCTGGCCTCTATTGATTGGCTAATGTCGCTTGAGCCGCATTGGTTCTCGACGATTTTCGGCATCATCTACATCATAGGCATGGGGCTGATGGCTTGGGGATTCACGTTCCTCGTCGCCGTCCCCCTGTCGCGTCGGGAGCCGCTACAGGGCGTGATTACTGAGCAGCACCTGCGCGATTTGGGCACCTTTATGCTGGCCTGCGTCATGCTCTGGGCCTATACCTCGTTTTCCCAGTTGCTCATCATCTGGTCGGCTAATTTGCCCGAGGAAATCACTTGGTACATAACTCGTCTGGAAG
This sequence comes from Candidatus Latescibacterota bacterium, assembly GCA_022825835.1. Classification (GTDB taxonomy): domain Bacteria; phylum Latescibacterota; class UBA2968; order UBA8231; family UBA8231. Next base: position 10,837 of record JAJDVZ010000024.1, on the reverse strand, counting down.
GCGGCTGGGAATACGTCGGCTACGGGCTACTGGTGTTTCACTTTGCCGTCCCCTTTCTCTTTCTCATATCCAGCACCATGAAGTCCAAAACCAAGCTTCTCGCCACCATTGCCGCCGGCTTGATCTTCATGCGCTTGGTCGATTTGTATTGGATCACGGCACCGACCTTCACCAAAGTTCACGCCGAAAAGGGGCCGAGCTTCCACAGCACCGGGATCAACCCACACTGGCTCGACCTGGCCATTCCAATAGGCATCGGTGGCCTCGTCTTGGCGCTTTTCTTCGCGCAGCTAAAAAAGCGCGCCCTGATCGCGCAAAACGACCCCCGCTTTGCAGACCTTTACGGCGGCGAAAGCAATCATGGCTGAACAAGCACGCGACCAAAACAACGCTGGCTACGAGACAACCGATGCGCGGGTAACGCCGCTGGCACAGACCGGCCTTTTTATTACCGCGTTAGTCATCGCTTCCTTTATCGGCATGATCGTCTTATTCAGAGCCCTCGCCTATTACCAGCCGCTCTTCGACGATCCGGTCCCGCCGCTGGTCGAGAACCGCGTTGCCAGCGACGCGCCGAGGTTGCAGGTGGACCCGCCAAAGCAAAAGTTCGAGTTGGCCCAAAGCGACGCCGCGATCCTCAACTCCTATGGCTGGATCGACGAACAAGTGAAGGTAGTACACATTCCCATCGAGCGAGCAATTGATCTGGTGAGCGAGGGCAAAATGCCGCTCATCGCTCCGCCAGCGACACCATGAGCAGACCGACAACGACATTCGCTCGCAGCGCGATCTTTTTGGCATTAATTCTGCCGCTTTTGCTAGCCGACCAGGCTGGGGCGCAGAGCTATACCCAGCAGCTACAAAAGAGCATCGGCATCGACCAGAAATTGGGCGACCAGATCCCCTTGGATCTCGAATTCACTGATTCTAGCGGCGAGCGCGTCCCCCTGAGCCAATACTTCGGTAAGAAGCCCATCGTGCTCACCTTGGTGTACTACGAGTGCCCCATGCTCTGCACCCAAGTGCTGAATAGCCTCTTGCGGGCAATGAATGTGCTGAGTTTTGGCATTGGCACGGATTTCGACGTCTTGACCATCAGCGTCGATCCCGGTGAAACGCCGGAACTGGCTGCGGCCAAAAAAACCGAGTACAGCAAAAACTATCGCGGCCGCGATAGCTCTACGGGTTGGCATTTCCTCACCGGAGAGGAAGACCAGATCAAGCAGCTAGCCGCAGCCGTCGGCTTTCGCTACGAATACGACGAAGACACCGACCAGTACATCCACGCCAGCGGCTTGATGGTGCTGACGCCGGAAGGTAAACTAGCGCGCTATTTATACGGTATCGACTATCCCCCGCGAGACTTGCGCTGGGGCCTCGTCGAAGCAGCCGACGGTGCTATCGGCAATCCGGTTGATCAGCTCCTACTGCTCTGCTATAGCTACGACCCAATGACCGGCAAATACGGTCTCTACATCCGCAATTCCCTGCGCATCGGTGGGCTAATTACCGTGCTCGCTCTCGTTGGCTTTATCGTCGCTATGCTCAAGCGGGATCGTCGCAACAACCTGCACCACCCTCAGCTCAACTAGTTCGGAGCCTTGAACCGCATGTCCGACTTTCCACTTTTTCCCGCCCAAGCCTCCACCATCGCCTGGCAGGTAGATGCCCTGTACGCATTCTTGCTCGTCTTGACTGTGATCTTCTGCCTGCTCGTCTTCGGCATGGTAATCATCTTCGCCATCAAGTACCGCCGCCGTTCGGAAGACGAACAGCCCGAGCAGACTCACGGCAATCTCGTCCTCGAACTGTCTTGGACTATCGTTCCGCTCTTTTTGGCACTTTTTGTCTTTTTGCTCGGGGCCGATGTCTTCTTTCGGCTCCAGCGGCCGCCGTCCGACCCCTTGGAAATTTACGCGGTCGGCAAGCAGTGGATGTGGAAGATCCAACACGAATCGGGCAAGCGAGAAATCAATACCCTGCACGTACCCAAGGGCCAGCCCGTCCGCCTGACCATGACCTCAGAGGACGTAATTCACGACTTTTTTATTCCGGCCTTCCGGGTCAAAAATGACGTGCTGCCCGGTCGCTACACGACCCTGTGGTTCGAGGCCACGCAGACGGGCGAGTTCCACTTGTTTTGCGCCGAGTATTGCGGCACCCAGCATTCGGGCATGATCGGCAAGGTAATCGTCTTAGAGCCAGCGGAGTACCACGACTGGCTAATGGGAGCGTCCAGCGGCGAATCCATGGTCGAGGCGGGCGAACGCCAGTTCCAGCAACTCGGCTGCGAGACCTGCCACAAATCCACAGCTACGGGTCGCGGGCCTTCGCTGGTCGGGATTTACGACAAGCCGGTGACACTCAGCAATGGGCAAGAAGTCGTCGTCGATAGCGACTACATCCGCGAGTCCATACTCCAGCCCACGGCCAAGATCGTCGCTGGATACGAACCAATTATGCCCGTCTTTGAGGGGCAGATCAGCGAGCAGTCGCTGCTGCAAATCGCGTCCTATATCAAATCCCTGAGTGAGTCCGCAGAGTGAACATCTCAACGAGGTCATTCAAGCCATGAGCCACGCAATCAGCGCCAACGGCGAGCCGAGAAACTACCTCAACGAAACGTACGGGATCAAATCTTGGCTCCTGACCCTAGATCACAAGCGCATCGGTATCCTCTATCTGATAACGCTGGCGGTCTTTTTCTTGGTCGGCAGCCTTTTCGCCAGTCTGATCCGCTTTGAGCTGATGACGCCCCAAGGCGATTTAGTCGAGGCCGAGACCTACAACAAGCTCTTCACCATGCACGGCGTGGTGATGATTTTCTTCTTCCTCATCCCCTCGATCCCGGCGGTTTTGGGCAACTTTCTCATCCCGCTGCAAATCGGTGCCCGCGATGTGGCCTTCCCCCGCCTGAACCTCCTCAGCTACTATCTCTACACAGCCGGGGGGCTGTTCGCCGTACTGGCCATCATCATGGGGGGCATTGATACGGGTTGGACCTTTTACACGCCTTATAGCAGTACGTACTCCACTTCGTTCGTTTCCTTGGCCTTAGTCGGCGTTTTTGTCAACGGCTTTTCTTCGATCCTCACCGGGGTCAACTTCATGGTCACCATCCACAAGATGCGGGCCCCGGGTATGACGTGGTTCCGCTTGCCGCTTTTTATTTGGGGGCACTACGCGACCAGCCTGATTCAGGTACTAGGCACCCCGGTGGTGGCCATCACCTTGTTGCTGGTCTGCTTTGAGCGCCTCTTCAAAATCGGCATTTTCGATCCCAATTACGGCGGTGATCCGGTGCTTTTCCAGCACATGTTCTGGTTTTACTCGCATCCAGCCGTGTATATCATGATCCTGCCGGGCTTTGCCGTCGTCAGCGACGTCATAGCTTGCTTCTCGCGCAAACGGGTCTTTGGCTATTCATTCGTCGCCTTTTCCTCGCTGGCCATCGCCGTGCTTGGCTTTCTCGTCTGGGGCCACCATTTGTTCGTATCCGGCCAATCCACCTATGCCAGCATGGTCTTTTCCTTCATCACCTTCTTCATCGCCGTACCCACGGCCATCAAAATTTTCAACTGGTCTTTCACCCTCCACAAAGCCTCGGTTAAGCTAGACTCGCCGATGCTCTACGTGATGGGATTTATCGGCCTGTTCACTATCGGCGGGCTGACGGGCCTGTTCCTTTCCACCTTGGGCGTGGACGTCCATCTCCACGATACGTACTTCGTGGTCGCCCACTTTCACTATGTCATGGTGGGCGGCATGGTCATGGGGTTCCTCTGCGGCCTGCATTTTTGGTGGCCTAAAATGACCGGGCGCATGTACTCGGAAGGAGCGGCTAAGCTCGGCGTCATGTTCGTCTTCGCCGGCTTCAACTTGACCTTCTTTCCACAATTTATCTTGGGCTACCTAGGGATGCCTCGGCGCTATCACGCCTATCCTGAGGAATGGCAAGCTCTCAACATCATGTCCACCGCGGGTGCCACCGTCCTCGGGCTGGGCTTCTCGCTGACCATCGTCTATCTCCTCTGGTCCCTGTTCAAGGGCGAGAAGGCCCCCGCCAATCCGTTCCAAGCCAAGGGCCTCGAATGGGACATCCCTTCGCCGCCCATAGCCCACAACTTTGAAGCTATCCCGATAGTTACTTGGGAAGCCTATCCGTACGGTGAGGAGGAACCAGCGGAGCCGAGCACTGAGGCCGTACCTGAACGCGCTAAGGAGGATGAAGTTGTCTGATCACGCACATAGCGCTCACCACCTACACCAGTTCGAGACAGCGCAGCAGCAATACGAAGCCGCCAGTCTCGGCATGTGGGCGTTCATCATCCAGGAAATCCTGTTCTTCGGGGGGTTGTTCGGTGCCTATACCGTGTATCGCAACGAATATATCGAAGCCTTTACCGCTGGCTCTCACCTCCTCAGCATTGGCTGGGGCACCTTCAACACCATCGTGCTGATCGCCAGCAGCCTGACCATGGCGCTGGCTGTCCGCGCCGCGCAGACCAATGCTGGTCGCAACGCGATTACGGGGTGGCTCGTCGCCACGATCATTCTCGGCTGCGCCTTCTTGGGGGTCAAGTACATCGAGTACAGCCACAAGTGGCACGAGTACCTCATCCCCGGAAGCATGTTCCAGTGGAACGACCCGGCGGTCACGCTCGGCAACGCCAAAATTTTCTTCTCGTTTTACTTCGTGATGACCGGGATGCACGCGCTGCACATGGTCGTCGGCGTCGGCATCATGCTGTGGATGATCGCCAAGGTCCGGCGCAATGAGATTTCGGCGCAGTACTTTACGCCGATTGAAATCAGCGGCCTCTATTGGCACTTCGTCGATATCGTGTGGATTTTCCTCTTCCCACTGCTCTATCTGATTGGACGCCACTAATGTCTGAACATCACTCTGAACATCACGTCGTCCCGCTCAAGATCTACTTTCTGATCTTCTTCGCCCTGATGATCGGCACGGTCCTCACCGTCGCGGCCGCCTTCGTCAACATGGGCTTTTTGAATACCCCGGTCGCCCTGATCATCGCTCTAGCAAAGGCATCGCTAGTCATTTTGTTCTTCATGCACGTAAAATACAGCCCCAAGCTGGTCGGGCTTTTCGCGGTCGCCGGCTTCTTCTGGCTGTGCATCCTGCTGGCCTTGACCATGCAAGACTACTACACGCGTAAGTTGGGGCCAGGAGAAGCGCCAGTGGAGTTTCTCAAGCAAGGGTCGTTTTTCTAAATCCACGCCGGGCCTTATCGAAAATTGTCGAGTTGTCGCAGGCGCGAGACCTTTATACCTTGAATTATGTCTCGCGCTCTGAGGCGTCCCGCCCTCGATCCCAAGCCCTTTTCTTTCTTTAGGGACTGGCAAGCATGGTTGACCCAAAAGACATTCAGGCGACCTGTGATGACATAGCCCGAGAATTTGCCCCCCTGAAAATTATTCTCTTCGGCTCCTATGCTTACGGCACCCCCACGGAAGACTCGGATGTCGATTTGTGCGTGATCATGGCGATCCCAGAATCGCAGACTCGTCGCCAAGCCGTAGAGATTCGGCAGCGCATCCCCCGCCGCTTCCGCATGGATTTGCTCGTCCGTTCCCCGGAAGAAATTGCTTACCGAGTCTCGCATAACGACTGGTTTCTTCGGGAAATTACGCAAAAAGGGCAAGTACTCTATGAATCCGTTGACGCTGGAATGGACGCAAAAGGCTGAAGGAGATTATACTTCGGCTCAGTGGCTTCAGCAGGCACCCAATCCGACACATGATGCCATCTGCTTCCACGCCCAACAGTGTATCGAAAAGTATCTAAAGGCTTGGCTTCAAGAAGCGAACCTTCCTTTTCCGAGGACTCACGATCTGGAAGAATTGCTGGATCTGATTGTGCAAACTGTACCAGATTGGCACTCTTGGCGGACTGACTTTCAGGTGCTTACCGCACATGCAGTGGATTTTCGCTATCCCGGAAAATCAGCAACGGCCAGCGATACTCTTCATGCCATGCAAATCTGTGCTCAGGTTCGCCGAGCTATTCGCGCTAGTCTGGGACTACCAACATGAGCTTACCACCAGTAGTGTCTCAGTTTGAAATTTCCAGTCCTCTGATAAAGGGGAAAAACATCCGAAAAAATTCAAACTGAGACACTACCTTACCACCTGCTGAACCCGTCACCGGCTTCTTCCGGTTGTGCATCTTGCTGGTCTTACTGCACGGCTGAGGCGAGGAAGCACTAGGGGAGTTTCTCAAGCGAGGGGCGTTTTTCTAACTGCGGCACGACGGTTGTTTGGTCTGCCTATTCACTAAACTTGATAAAAGACATCCATGAACAACGACCAATCGCGGCTAGAACAGGCAGTATGGCTGTTAAAACGAGCAACGCACCTATACGAGAAATATGAGGCCGGACGAGAGGTTCCCTTCAACATCTTCTCCACTCTGCGTGGAGAACGCGACGAGGTAAATCTCCACTCCCGGTTTCTTCACGCGCTGCTCAACTACCAGAAGTCCCCCGACGCACCACGACAAAATCTGGAGAGCTTCTTGCGGCGTATTGTCAAAAAGGACAAGGACTTTGCCCAGAGCGGCATCGAGGTAGAGCGAGAGCGAGACAACATCGACATCTTGATTACCAACGACGTCAGACAAGCGGTTGTGATCGAGAACAAAATTGGGGCCGAAGATCAATCCCAACAGTTACAGAGATACCACGATAGATTAAGAGAAAGGGGATTCGACGACATATCTTTGCTGTATCTGACGCTTGATGGCTACGAACCTTCCGAGGATAGCGTCGGCAATCTCGATTACCAAAGCATTTACTACCGGGATGACCTTCCTCCTTGGCTGGAAGGGTGTCAAAAACGCGCTTACGACGAACCCGCGTTGCGGGAGTCAATCGGTCAGTACCTACAGCTCATTCGCAAGCTGACAGGTACGGATTTCAGTGAGGCATACATGAAAGACTTAGAGAAACTTTGTTTAGAGGGCAACAATCTCACTCTCATCCACGACTTGAATGAGGCTGCGATTCGTGTCAGGATTTTGTTGTTAAAGAAACTGTACGGTGAAATTGACTCCGCGCTGACAGAGCTGATTTCAAAGGATCCCGCCGACAAGGACAAGGAGCACGAATTCTCTGAGGAGACAATGGGAAGATACGTCAGGGGTACGAGAGGAGGCATGCATAAGGGCCTATTCTATCCGTTTGGCAGTGGAGACGCCCAGATTAGCGTTCAGTTTGGCAGCGATATTGTCTTTGGCGTCCTTTATGCCAAGGAAAAAGACGAAGCCAAGTACAGCAGACTCAAGGAAGCATTAAAAAACGTGAACGGTGGCAAATCAAATCCGTGGTGGCCTTGGTATCGATGTGCCGATGGAGGACCGGACTTGCGAAATCCCACTCCCGAGAACCTTGAGTTCGTGTCCAAGCTACTGTCCGACGAGGAAGCGAGAAAGAAGTATGTGGAAGAAATTGCACACCGTCTGAAGCCAGTATGGGATGCTGGTAAGGACTTATGATGAGTTGTTATCTGCGTTATCGGTGAATATCTTATCGAGGTATCCCCACCCAAAAAGCCCAAGCCGCGTAAAAACGGACCGGGCTTTCGTCATATACGAGCTTTCCCCATCCCTCAGACAGCCTCAGCCGCTCTAAGAAAAGCTACCACCTCCTCGTAGCACTTTTTCTTTTCGCCACCCTCGATCTGGAGACCTTCGACAGCCCATGTCAAGGCCGTATCGCCGGACTCATTTCGGGCATTGACATCAGCCCCGCGATCCACCAAAAAGCGCACTGCATCTAGATGGCCGCTAACGGTGGCCTTCATCAAGGCGGTCCAGCCGTTTTCATCGCGCACATGGATATCCGCACCCAGGCCCTCGGAGCCAGGAATGTCGATATAGGCCACAGTGCCCCGGCCTGCAGGACTGTAGGCCGCGCAGTATAGACTGAGTTGCCCGCTATCGGCTTGACTCCCGGGCGGACGCAGATAGAGAATCCAGTGTTCGCCGGACCAGAGGAGCGGACCGCGACTGAGGGTGGCTGAGGTCATGGATTACGCTCTTTTGCGGACCTCAAGCAATGTCGCGGACCAGCACCAAAATCGCCGCCTGCGGCACGACGATGAACTTCTCGTCGTCGAACTTGATTTCCACCGCGTCCTTGCGCAGGAAAATGGCGTGGTCGCCTTTTTTGGCTTGGAGGCCGATGTAGCGCATCTGCTCGCCCCCCTCTTCCCAAGGTGCGTCGTCGTCATCGGCTTTCGGCGGCAAGGGAACGCCTGGTCCTACTTCTTCAATGCGCCCGCTTTGCACATCCTCCTTTTCCAAGGCAGTCGGCGGCAAATAGAGCCCCACGGCCGTGCGCTCTTCCATGTCGTCAACTCGGATTAGCACGCGGTCGCCGACTACGTACAGTTCCTTGTCGCCCCTAATCATCTGCTCCTCCTGCGTTAAGACGCCAGTCGCAAACACTCGTTATAGCGCTCAAAGCGCTCCCCTTCCCCCTCTGCTGGATCGACGTACTTGAGCCAAAGGGCGCTGTCCTTCCTGTCGCCGCTGAGTTTGCGGCGGCTGCCGAGGTTGCTCGGATCGACGCCGTTCCACACCACTTGACCGTCCTGCATATAGATGAACTCCCCGCGGTAGCGGTCGATGAGCTTCCGCTGTTCGTCTTGGTAGATCAGCCCTTGCTCGCAGGTGGTGCGCCGCCAATTGGCCACCGTGGCGTCTGAGTCCGTAGATACCGAGTCAAATTCGGCCAGCGGAGCCTCGACCTCGCTCTCAAAGTCGATCTCGTTCAAATCCACGGTGCCAAAGCCGTGCTTGGCAGCTATCAGCAGGTGATTGCGGTCGCGGCGGAAAGGCGGGGTCGGCCAATCGGAATGAGGATCGTGGCCCATCAAGGTCATGCCACAGGCATCGGTCGCCACCGGATGATCGCCGGCCATCAAAGCGTTACAGATCCGGCCCTCGCCGCCCCATTCGCGGCCCCATTGGCCGGTGAGGGCCTCGACGATGTTGAGGCAGGGTTTAGTAATCATGCCCAAGTCCGGCAGGACGTAAGAAAGCCGGATTAGATGATGGTAATACGACCGCGTCCGCCCTTCCGGCGGGATCATCGGCGGCAAGCCAAAGAGATTTTTCAGGGTCAAGGTAATGCCCATAAAGGCGTGATTCTTCATCTTGGCGATGGATACCACCTCGTCGGCCTCGGCAAAAATGGCATTGAGCAGATAGCGGTCGAACATGCAGCCGCCACCGGGCACGTCGTACGTGGCAAAGGGAGGCAAATTCGAATCGACATAGCGGACGCCAAAATCGTCCAATATATAGCGATAGTTAAAGTTGTCGGGCGTTACATGGCCGTTGCCGTAGGGATAGGTGTCGGTGGCGATTAGCTCGGCTGTAGTCCGCTCTCGCAGCAGGCGCAGCACCGCGCGAGCCACGGCATCATCTACCAACTCTCTCCGGCGGCCAGCGAAGTACTCGATGCGCTCTGGAGGCTTGATCATATTGAATTTTAATACGATCCGCTGCGCCTTTTCCAGCTTCTTCCAAGAGCGCTCCAGCGGATCGGTAGTCCGCTTGAGTACCTCGTAGATTTCTTCCTCGCTCGCCCGATGGTCGCAATGCGAGGCCCTAACTGTGTACTGTCTATTGGCCATGATGCCTTCCCCTTTTTTGTTAAGTGTTTGTGGCTACTCGCCGAGGACGCCCACGGTCTGTTCGAGCCGCATCAGGGCAAGTGCCTTATCGCGGCGCGCGACAGCGCTTTGCGTGCGCGCCTCCACTAGCGCCAATTGCGCATCCAGATTTTCCAATTGCGTGCCGACCCCGCTCGCATAGCGCACCTCGGCGACCTCCAAGCCCTTCTCGGCCTGCAATACTGCATCGCGGTGAGCCTCAATGCGCTCGCTGGCTTCCTCGACCGCATAATAGGCCTGCTGGATTTGCAGCCGAATCTCGCGCGCGATCCGCTGCCGGTCGAACTCTATCCGGCGCAGGTCCTGCCGCGCCTGCGCTACGCGCGCCCCGGTGAGCCGCCCGTCGAAAAGCGGCATTTGCACTACCAGCCCCGTGTTCCAACTTTTGCGCCACGCCCGATCGGCTAGGTCGAACTCGTCGCTTTGGAACTGGGTTTGCCCAGTGGCTACCAATTCCACGCTAGGCCGGGTGGACGCTTGATCGGCAGCGATCTTCCGCTCGTGCCATCCTATTTCTTGCGCGACGTGTGCCAACTCTGGCCGCTTCGATAGCCCCAAGACGACGAGCCCGTCCAGATCATCGAGATTGAGCACCGTCTCCGTGCGAAACGTTCCCCGCACTTCTATGGCTTGATCCAAGTCTAAACCCACGACATCCTTGAAGGCCATCGTGGCCAGCCGCAGGTTATTTTCTGCACTGATGGAGTCGGCCCGCATGTTTGAGACCTGTACCTGAGCGCGCAACTGGTCCAGCTCAGCGGCCCGACCAGCCTGAGCCTGTGCCTCCACCTGAGACAGATTGCGTCTAGCCCACGCCAGCGCCAGATGCGATACGGTGCGCAATTCCTCGGCTAGGAGCAGGTCGTAAAATCGCTCCTCAACCTCGGCTAGCACGAGTTGTGTTGTCTGCCGTTCGGCTTCGCCGAGCATGGCAAATTGGCGGCGAGCCATGTCCTCGGTAGCGCGAATGCGACCTCCGGCATAGAGCGGCTGGCGCACGCTCAGGACGCCCGTGAGGTTGTTTTCCGTGCCGATCCTGACGGCATTGCCAGCAAAAACAAAAGAAGGCAGCAGCCAATTGCGGCTATACGTGAAGGAGGCATCGACTTGCGGCAACCCCGCCGCTCGCGCTACG
>JAJDVZ010000115.1:0-5881 GCA_022825835.1 Candidatus Latescibacterota bacterium | reverse complement strand
GAGGTACCCGCCGCCGTTGTTGCGCAGATCGAAAATCAGCCGCTCCATGCCTTGTTCTTCTAGCTCGACAATTGCCTTGAACACCTCTCGGGTCGACCCCTTTTGGAAGCTGTCGAGCTTGATGTAGCCGGTGCCGTCGGGGAAGAGGGTGGCAAGGGAGACGCTGTTCATCTGCACTTCTCGGCGCTCGATCGTCAGGTCAAAGGGAGTGGGGCGGTCAGCTCGCTCTAGGGTCAGAGTCACGGAAGTGCCAGGCGTACCGCGCATGCTGTCGGCGGCCACGCCAGCCGACATGCCCTTGGTGGAAGTGTTGTTGATCGCAGTGATGAGGTCGCCCGACTGGACGCCCGCTAGAGCGGCCGGCGTCTGGTTGTGTAGGAGGCTCCACACGGCAATCGCGCTGTCGGGATAGACGACTTGGATGCGGAAGCCTAATCCCCCGTATTTGCCTTGGGTCTGGATGTTGAAATTGTCGAGATTGCGCTTTTCCAAAAACACCGAATAGGGGTCGAGAATTTCCATCATCCCGGCGATGCCAAAGCGGACTAGCGTATCCGCAGTAACCGGATAAAAGGCATTCTCGTCGATGGCTTGGGCCATCTGCATGAGGGTGTAGAAGCGGTCGTTTAGCTGCCTTTCCACGTCCTCACTATCGAGCTGGGCATGGGTGTTGAACGTGTATTCCGAGGCTGGATCTAAGGAGTTGAATATCCCTCGCACGGCCGCCTGCGCTAGGGAATCGGGATGTACTTCTTCAACGTAGTACTGGTGAATGATTTTGGCCGTCTTCCACAACAGGGCTTTGTATTCGTCTTCAACGGAGCGCTCAGCCCGCAAGTCAGAAGCGGATGCGACGAGGGCGAGCAGCAGCGAAATGCGCAAAATGGACAAGCGACACTCCTTGGTCAGTAGGGCGCGTTGAGATGCATAATAGAAACATGCCATAATATCAACACGCCTGTACCGCGTCAAGCAGTGCGCCGCCGGTACGCGAGGGCTAAACCGCGCAATACGAGGTCTGGATCGCACGTGTGGACCGCGGCGATATGAGGGTGGAGGAGGGGGCCGTCGCCGCCGGTAAGGAAGACTGCGACAGGGCTATCTAAGGCTGCGGCCATGCGCGTGCAAAGGCCCTCGACGAGTGCGGCCGACCCGTGCAGTGCCCCCGAGCGCAGGCCGTCCGCGGTGTTTTGGCCCAGCAAGGGCGTGGTGGCCGCGAGCTCGACTTGGGGTAGGAAGCTGGTGTTTGCGCTGAGGGCATTTAATCCGAGGCGCAGCCCTGGGGCGATGACCCCGCCGCGAAAGGTGCCAGCGGCGTCGATGGCATCGACCGTTAGCGCGGTGCCGGCATCGACGACCACAACGGCTTGGCCAGCCGGGGCTGCGCGATGGGCGGCTGCGGCCGCCGCGAGGCGATCAACGCCAATCCGAGCGGGATCGTCGTAGTCAATTTGCAGGCCCCAATCCGACGTGTTGTGCGCTTGGAGGACGGGGCCGGCGGAGAAATCGCGACAAGCTGCGGCGTACGCCGCCCCCAATTCCGCGACGACCGATCCGATGACTGCGCCAATGGGAGGGGTGGCAAGCCCGGCCAGCCGGCACAGGAGGTCGGTATTGGCTGGCGGGGCCGTGGGGAATTTGTGGCGACAAACGGTTTCATCCCCGGCCAAAAGACCGATGTCGATGCAGGTGTTGCCGATGTCGATGGCCAAGAGCATGGGCGAATTTATTGACTTTCCGGCGCGTTATCTATATAATATAACTTTCTAATTCAAACAATATCCAACATTTACGTCTCATCCCCTTAGCGAAAGTTGTCCTGCATGAAGATAGCAGCGAAAGCGAATATGTTGGGTAAGCGCCGGACTTTTATCGTCATTTCCCCGCGCGATGGTCAGATCCGCGAGTATAGTTTTTCTCCTCGCGCCTTAGGGCTGATTCTGCTGGGCGTGTTGGGTTTTGTGGTTGGTGGTGGTTATTACGCCTACACCGAGGGCTTTCATCAATCGAGCGATCAGAAAGTCCTGCTGGCCTTGCAGGAAGAAAACAAAAACCTCCTGCACAGCTTAGAGCAGACCCGCGAGGAAGTGCAGCAGCTCGGGGAGGCCATGGATCAGCTCAAGGCGACTGAAGATAGATTGCGCGCTCACCACGAGATGGAGCCGCTGGAGATAGAGCCACTCGCTGCGGAGGGGGAATTGGGCGGCGTCGGGGGCGTGGAAGATTTGTCCGAGGAGATCGCGTCTTTACCGCCGCAAAAGCACTTGATGATGCGCGAGATGAGCGTGCGCATCGACTACCTGAAGCGGATGGTCAACCTACAGGCCGAGAGTTTTGAGGAAATCGAGCGCAAATTCGAAGAAACAAACGTCCAATACTTGCCCACGATTTTACCCGTTCCCGAGCAGCAGACGTGGCGGTCGTCGCCCTTTGGCTGGCGCATTGATCCCTTTACCGGGCGTCGGGCCTTCCACCGGGGCGTCGATTTTGCTGGCCGCATAGGGACGCCGATCTACGCGACGGCGGATGGTTTTGTAAGTTACGCTGGGAAGGATAAGTACCTCGGTAATAGGATTATTGTTGCTCATCGAAAAAAGGAACGCGACGAGCAGGGCCAGCCCTATGCGCGCCAAGGCGGCTACCAGACCGAATACGGCCACTTGGATAGAATTATGGTCGTGCAAGGTGAACAGATAAAGCGCGGGCAGCAGATCGGGACGATGGGTAACTCGGGCCGCTCGACCGGCCCGCACCTACACTATGCGGTGCGTTTGCGGGATCAGCAGTTGAGCAAACACCGAGGATACCAGAACCCAGAAGATTTTATCTTCGACAACAGCGGGGACTACGGGGACTATATGTGGGCCGCAAGCGAGTGATTCGAACCTCTACCAAGTATCTAAAGACCGGTCCAGCAAACGCGGGCCGGTCTTTTTTTCGGAGTACAGCCGTATGAGCACGCCTATTGAGGGCAAAGTAGCCGCCATTATCGACGACACAACGCTGGTACTCAACGTCGGTAGCGAGCAGGGCGTTCAGGAAGGCATGGCCTTTGCCATTTTCGCCTTGCACGGGGAGATCGCAGACCCAGACAGCGGGCAGCCGCTGGGTCGTTGGGAAGCGGTCAAGGCGCGGGTAGTCGCCACCCATGTGCAACCTCGCCTGTGTACGGTGCGCGCTCCGGTCGTAGGCGAGGTGCCGGTGGTGGGCGATACCCGGCCTTTGAGCGCGATGATGGTCGAGCACTCGGTGGCCCGCGCCCCGGGCCAAGAGCAGTGGCAGCGGCTGGAGGTGCGAGGGGGCGATGTGCGGGGGCGGCCCCAGAACCAGCCCATTGCCGTGGGCGACGGAGCGAGGTCGTTGGCGGTGGCTGAGGACGACGGGAGCAAGTCAGCCGCTGAGGAGGATGTGAGCAAGCCGGCGGTCGAGGACGATGCGAGTAAGTCCGCCGCTGATGACGATGCGAGTAAGCCTGCAGCCGAGGGCGATGCGAGCAAGTCAGACGATTAGAGTGGCGCTGGCCGCGCTCTGCATCGGTGGATGCGCTTACTACTCGACCTCCGGCGGCCTGTTGGGCGGCATCCGCAGCATTGGCATCCCCGTAGCTGACAACCAGACCTCGGAGTTCGCCGTGGCCGAGCGTCTAACTGAACTCGCCGATTCGCTTTACACCGCGGATGGCCAGTTGCGGGTCGTTGACGAAGAGAGCGCCGATGCCCTCTTGCAACTCAACGTGATCTCCATTGAGGACCGCCCCTTTACCTATACGACGGCCGAGCAGACCGAGCAGTACCGGTTTGCGGTCTTGGTAGCGGCCGAATTGGTGCGGGTGGAGGATGGGGAGGTGTTGTTGACCTTGTCCGAGCTAGAGGGATGGGCAACTTATGACGCCGCGCTGGCCGAGGAAGAGGGGCGGGATCCGGCGGTGGAGCGGGCGCTGGACATGGTGTTAGAGGAATTGGTGAATCGGACGACGGCGGGATGGTAGTTAGTCCACGGCCTAGTCAATCGGCGTCTGTTTTTCTTCCCACTACAAAAATCACTGCAACAATCAGGCATAGTCCCACGATCAAGCCAGTGGTCGGCGACCACAGCAGGGTGCTGCCCAAGTAGCCGCACAGCCCGGCGATTGTCATCGTCGTCAGGGCGTAGGGTATCTGGGTGCGCACGTGGGCTAAGTGGTCGCAGGCCGCGGCAATGCTGGAGAGGACCGTGGTGTCGCTGATGGGGGAGCAATGGTCGCCGAAGATCGCGCCGTCCAATACCGCGGCGGCGACGAGGACCGTCAGCGCCAGCCCGCCCAAGTCGTAGGCTACCGGGATCATGGTCGGCAACAGGACGGCCATGGTCGTCCACGAGGTGCCGATGGAGAAGGCAACTACTGCGGCGAGTAGGAAGACGAGGAGGGGGAGGAAGTGCGGGTCGAGGAAGCCGGAGAGCGCACCGACGATATAGGCCGAAGTCTCGACGGCCTCGCAGGTTTCCTTAATCGCCCAAGCCAAGATCAATATCACCAGCGCATAGGAAAAGCCCGTAATGCCGCTCGCCCAGGTCTTGCAGACTTCCACTAGGCCAAGCGGGCGTCTAGGGCTTGTTTCCTCGCGGCGGGTTAGGGCCAAGACCGCTGCTAATACCGAGCCGGCTAAGGCGGATAGGAACATCACTTTGGCTCCGTCGGCGTGGGAGAAAACTTGGATCCAGTAGAGCCGGGCGAAAAAGCCGTGTTCGGCGCGGGCAGCCACCACGGCTGGTGTTTGGCTGGCGTCTAGGTGCATCCCGCCGAGCACGCCAGCGACGACGAGGAGGACGGGGCCTGCGGCCACGGCCCAATGAGCGCGGAGGCCGGGGTGTTCGGGGAGTTGGGAGGCGTCGCCGGTCATGGGGCGCTCTCCCGGCGCGAGGACTTGGCCGGTTCGCCGGGCGCGCTGCTCGGCTTTGAGCATCGGGCCAAAATCGCGGCCGGCGACAGTGGAGCACAGCACGAAGGTCAGGGTTAGCAGGCAGTAGAAGCGGGCCGGCAGGGCGCGGAAGAATAGTTCATAGCCGGAAATCCCAGCGCCGACTTGTTTCATCGCGCTGTCGAACAGACCCACCTCAAAGCCGATCCAGGTGCTGACGACGGCGATGCCGGCTACGGGGGCGGCGGTGGAATCGACGAGAAAGGCCAATTTTTCGCGCGAGATGCGGAAGCGGTCGGCGATGGGGCGCATGGTGGTGCCGACGACGAGCGTGTTGGCGTAATCGTCGAAGAAGACCGCCAGCCCCAACAGCGCGGTGGCCAGCCGAGCCGAGCGCACGCCAGCGGCCCGGGCGACTAACAGGTCGGCGATGCCTCGGGTGCCGCCGGCCAGCGAGATGACGCGCACCATGCCGATCAGGGAGGCGGTGAAGCCGAGGATGAAGAGTTGAAAGGAGTCGCGCAGCGGGGTCCAGACAAAGTCTATGAGGGCACGCTCTAAGCTGCGAAATGGGATCGCGTAGAATGGGACGTCTGGCGGCAGGGAAATGAGCGCACCACCGACGATTGCCAACCCGAGTCCCAAGATCAGGCGTCCAGTGGCCACGGCGACGAGGATGGCTGCGGCGGGAGGAAAAAGGCTCAGTCCGCTCGTTGTACCTTGATCGGGCAAGAGCAGCGCGCCGAGCAGGGCCGCGCCGAGCGCTAGCAGCAAGCGGAGAAAGGGAAAGGCGGAGCGCATCTTAGAAGTCGTCCGAAAATTCCGAGTACGCTCCAAGCAACGTCATCCAGCATCTGTGCTCATCTGCGTTCATCTGCGGATACCTTGCTACCGGAGTTTTCAGCCAGCTTCTTAGTCGTCTTGCGGCGGGGCTTCGACCTCGCTGGTGGGGACGGTGGACATTTCCAGCTTAAAGGCCAGCA
>JAJDVZ010000103.1:0-5598 GCA_022825835.1 Candidatus Latescibacterota bacterium | reverse complement strand
TTGCATGAGGGCTTTCTTTAGCATATGAATAAGCATGGTGCGGCTCCTGTATTTAGGATTTAGATGCAATCTTGAGCGATTACAAATAAAACCTAAAGCAGGGCCGTACCACAACTTAGATTACTGTCGTGTACTTAGCTTAATTCCTAATTCCTAATTTGCAAAGAAGGAGTCCCTTTATGTCCACCACTTCCCAGCGTCCCAACATCGTCCTCATCCTCGCCGACGACATGGGCTATTCCGACCTCGGCTGCTACGGCTCTGAAATCCGCACCCCCAACCTAGACGGCCTCGCCGCCGAGGGCTTGCGCTTCTCGCAGATGTACAATTTCGCGCGCTGCTGTCCCTCGCGTGCGGCCCTGCTGACCGGCCTCTATCCGCACCAAGCCGGCATCGGCCACATGGCCGGTGGCATCCCCAACGCCCCCGGTTATGGCGGCTATCTACGCCACTCAGCCGTCACCGTTGCCCAAGTGCTCAAGGAGCGCGGCTATCGCACCCTAATGTCGGGCAAGTGGCACTGCGGCAAAAGGCCCGACAGTGCCGACAGCCCTCCCGAAATGCAGCACGGCTTCGACCGCCTCTTTGGCCTCGGTAGAAACAGCGGCTACTTCGGCGGGCGCACCTGCACCCTCGACGGCACACCTATCGCCGCAAACCCCACCGACTTCTACCTCACCGACGCCATCTCCGATCACGCCGTTGACTTCATCTCCGAAAGCGCCGACCAACCCTTTTTCATGTACGTCGCATACACAGCACCGCACTGGCCGCTCCACGCCTTTGAGGAAGACATCGCCCGCTATCAGGGCCAGTACCGCAAAGGCGGCTGGGACGCCGCGCGCACCGCCCGCCATGAAACGCTCAAAGACATGGAAGTCGTCAGCTCTCACTGGGACATATCGCCCCGCGACGAGGACGCACCCCCTTGGCCTGAAGCGGCTGACCCAGACTGGGAAGACCGGCGCATGGCCGTGTACGCCGCCCAAGTCGATCGCATGGACCAAGGCATCGGCCGCATCCTCGCCAAACTCCGCGAACTCGACATAGAGGACAATACGTTGGTCATTTTCCTCTCAGACAACGGCGGCTGCGCTGAATTCTTGTGCGAGGACGGCAACCGCATCGACCGGGCCTTTTTACGAGGTCTCACCACCCACGACGAGCGGCCCGTGCAAATGGGCAACATCCCCGGTCTGATGCCTGGGGCCGATGACACCTACATGAGCTACGACGTGCCCTGGGCCAATGTCAGCACCACCCCCTTCCGCCGCTACAAGCGCTGGGTCCACGAAGGCGGCATCGCCACCCCCTGCATCGTCCGCTGGCCGGCCACCATCAAACAACCCGACCTCGCGCACGCCCCGGCCCAGATCATCGACATCACCGCCACCCTCATCGACGCGGCCGGCGCTTCCTATCCCACCGAATACGACGGCCACACCATCACCCCCCTCGAAGGCGAGAGCTTCCTCGCGCTCCTCGAAGGCCGCGAGTGGTCGCGCGAAAAGCCTATGTACTGGGAACACGAAGGCAACGCCGCCATCCGCATCGGGCCGTGGAAACTGGTCTGCGAAACCAGCGGCCAAGGCGGCTGGGAGCTCTACAACATGGACGAAGATCGGACTGAACTCAACGACATAGCGGAGCGAGAAAAAGATAGAGTTAGGAAAATGGAACAGCGCTACCGCGAATGGGCCGACCGCGCCGATGTCCTGCCCTGGCCCATCAACCCCGACACGTGGAAATTCGCCGGTATGAACCGGGACGGCACCTTCTACATGCGAGGACGACACGGCCACATGATCTAGCGCACCCCAACCTTCCTGTAAATCTCCTCGCGCACCTGGTAGATTTCCCGCGCCTCTTGGGTCATCTCCGCTCCACCCCGTTCCGTCCATTCGGCCACGAAATCGTCGAAATAGTCGATATCTCGCTCGCCGCGTATGATCTCGGCGTAAACCGTCATCTGCAAATTGCGCAAATCGCGCAAGTGCTTGATCGACGAGGGCACCACGTCCGGCTTGCCGAACAGGCCGGCCTGCGCCCACTCGGTGCGCTGATAGCGCTCACGGTGTTGTAGCATCGCCGTCGGCAAGTACTTATCGGCAATGGCGGGCCGGACCCCGCAGGGTGCGAAAAAGCCGCCCGGGCCATCGACGCTCAACACGGTCAGATGCTTGCTGGCAACGTTGCGGTCGTCGTAGGGCGGCAGATGGTACAGGCCGCGCTCGGCGTCGAACTCCCAATGCACACCCCGCTGGCCCATCCGCACCTCGACAAAGAGCTTTTCCTCAACAGCTAGCGCCTCGAAAATTTTGAGCATCCGCACGACCTTCTCAGGCGCGGCCGCTACCTGTTTGCCGAAGACAAATACATGGGCAGCCGTGCTCCACACTCGTCCCCCTCGGATGCCCTCCGGGCCAGCCGGAAACGGCCCGACCACCACCTCAGCACCCGGCTGCAACTCGGCAATGACCGACACCAACGATGCCTTGTTGTACTGGTCAAAGCTGCTATAGCCGCCGTGGCTAAAGAGATACCCTGTCTTACCGCTGACGAATTTCTGGTAGGGTATTGGGCTGCTCTTGATTTGACCGATCGCAAAGTCGGGGTCAATCAGCCCGTCGGCGTACCACTTGCACAAAAGCCCTAGGATCTCTTTGGCCTCGGGCCGGGTCCCACCCCACACAACCTCGCCATCGCGCAGCATCCAGCCGTGCGGCACGATCCCGTAGGCCCCGAAGACCGCACCGAAGACATTGAACCAAGCCTGCGCATTGGGACACATGCCGTAGGTGTCCTGCACCCCATTGCCATCCGGGTCCTCGTGGCGAAATTTCCACAGCGCCGTGTACATCTCGTCGAGGTTCTCCGGCACCTTGTCGATGCCGACGTTGCGCAGCCAGTCCATCCTCCAGATCCCCGGCACAGGATAGCCCAAGCTGCTACCCCAAGTGGGGATGCCGTAGTTGGCCCCCTTCCAGTAGGCGTAGAGCCACGCCGAGGGCGCGTACTCGTTTAGATAGCGCACGTAGTTGGGCGCGTGTTTTTGGATGACCTCGTAGGGAATGGGCAGCGCATAGCCGTGGTGGGCGTCCTTTTGCACCACGACTGGATCGCCGGCGTAGAACAAATCGGGCACATTGCCGCCGGCAAAGACCAACGGCCGACGGCGCATATAGGCAAAATGACTGGTAAACTGCGGCTTGAAATCGACGTTGAACCGCGCTTCGAGCCGCTTTTCGATCCAAGTGCCCTCGCGCGCAGTGGGAAAGCGCGGGATACTCATCCAAGAGATTTCGAGCCGCTCCTCCGGGTCGTCAACCACCGCGTCCCAGTCGATACTCAGCTCTGCCTCTGTCGCCTGCATTCCCTGCGCCTGCCGCTCAGCGAGGGCGTACACAGCACTAATGCCAGCGAAAAACACCAACAGGGCGAAAAATTTTCTCCGCGTCATCTAGCAATCCTGAATGACTTGAACGGTTTCTGCTATTCTGCGTCCATCTGCGTCTATCTGCGGATCCAAAAAACAAGGGAGGCAGATCGCAGTCGATCCACCTCCCTAAGTCAAACCCGCAAACTGCCGGGACTGCTACTGCATGTACGAAGCCTTGATGTGGCCCCAGCTATCGTTCTCGACGGCGGTTGGCAAGAGATCCATCTGCGCCGGTAGCAAGATGAAGTCGGTGATGCACTTGCCATCGCCGTTGCCGCAGCGTGCACCGCCCATACGCCAAGCGGCAAAGCGGCGGTCGGTGTCGTTATCCGTGCCTACGTCGTTGTCGATAATCGAGATGCCCAGACCGATGATGTCGTTTTCACCAAAGTCGTGCTGGACGCTGTTTTCGGGCGACGCGTGATCGAAGTCGTCCCAGCCCACGGTCCACCACTCAACTTGGAAGGTCGCCTCAGTGGCGTGTGCGCCGTTGAGATTGAAGGAGTTGGGGCAACACGAATAAGGCTCGACGTCGTGCCAAGTGGCGCTCGAGGCCCAAAGCCAGTTCCAGCCAATCGGCTCCATCGGCGGCCAGCGGTAGTGGCTCATCTGGTTGAGGCGTCCCCGGTTGCGCAGCACTTCTTCCTCGGTGTCGAAATCGTCAGCACCAAACCACGAGACATCGCCGCCGTGGTTGGCGTCGAGGTTGATCTCAAAGCTGTCGTCACCGCCAGCACCACCTATGCCGCCAGCATCGCGATCCCATAGATCGTCGAAGCGGTCATAGACGAAGTAGAGGCGATCCAGCTCGTCGTTCCAGCCCGAGGTCCAGCGGAAGTTCAAATCTGCGGTATTGACCTCGGCTCCAACCTCGCCGGCCACCACCACGTGCAGAAGCTCGCCGTTGAATTCGCTAAACGGCGTGAGCCACAAATTGTCGGGCACTACGTCCCACTCGGAAATATCGCCATCCATCACCGGCAGATGCGACGTGGGCCACTGCCAGACGCCCAAGATCAGCCCCTCGGGCACATGCGCCGAAGAAGGCGAACTCAGGCCCAAAAGCGATACGGCCACACTCAGCGTCAATAGTTTCCTCATAGTTTATCTCCCTCTCCTAAAATGGGGGTTGATTCGATAACAGCCATGCACTTCGGAGCATTCTTTGAAGCGCATTAAGTTTTTAGTAATAACAAATGACTCTTATGTTGTCAATGTATTACATCTTAGAAGAAGACGCGTTTATGATCCTAATCGTCTTACTCCTCCTCACGCTCTGCCCAGCGCCCTCCCAAGCCCAGCAATCCGCTTCCGAGCGCATGGCCGCTCGCCTACAGCAACTCGCCAGCGAAATCCGCGCCCAAGTCCCCGCCAAGCTCAACACCCTAAACATGAACGCCGCCAGTGCCGCTTACCTGCGCGAGCAGCTAGCCAACGCGCAAAATCACAATCGCCAACAAGCCCTACGCCTCGAACTGGCCATCCAGCTCCTGCGCGCCGGCCAGACGCACGAGGCCATCGCCGAACTGCACCTCCTGCAAGCGCAAGACCTGCCCCTCAGCCTCCGCACGCGCGTCCGCGACCGGCTGGGCATCGCCTACTTGCGCCTCGGCGAACAGGAAAACTGCCTGCTCCACCACACCATCGCCTCCTGTCTGCTACCCATCCAAGGCGAGGGGATCCACACGCTGCAAGAAGGCTCACAGGCCGCCATCGAACAGTACACAGCGATCCTACGCGAAAACCCAGATGACCTGAGCGCCCGCTGGCTGCTCAACATCGCCTACATGACCCTCGGCCAGTATCCCCACGCCGTCCCGCCCGAGTGGCTCGTACCCCCAGATTGCTTCGCCGACTCCTCCACTATCGGGCGCTTTGCGGACCGAGCACCGGGGCTAGGCTTAGACGTGGTCGCCCTGTCAGGCGGCAGCATCGTCGATGACTTCGACAACGACGGCTATCTCGACATCGTCGCCTCTTCTTGGGGCCTAGACGACCAACTCCGCTACTTCCGCAATCAAGGCGACGGCACCTTTGCCGAGCGCACCGAGCAAGCCGGCCTCACCGGCCAAGTCGGCGGCCTCAACATCTGCCAAGCCGACTACGACAACGACGGCAACCGCGACATCCTCGTGCTGCGCGGAGCTTGGCTCGCCGAC
>JAJDVZ010000030.1:0-59341 GCA_022825835.1 Candidatus Latescibacterota bacterium | reverse complement strand
CCCGACGGCACCGGCTACATCAAGCTCGACAGCTTCCAAAAGGGGTCGACCCGAGAGGTGTTCAAGGCAATTGTCGAGCTAGAAGAACAAGGCATGGAGCGGCTGATTTTCGATCTGCGCAACAACGGCGGCGGGTACCTCGAAGAAGCCGTGCAAATCACCGATCTCTTCCTGCCCCGCGACTGCCTCGTGGCCTTTACCGAGGGCCGCCGCATCGAAACTGCCGAATACATAACCCGCGAGGACGCCCTGCTACGCGACACACCCCTCATCGTCATGGTCAACCGCCTGTCCGCTTCGGCGTCCGAAATCGTCGCTGGTGCTATCCAAGACTGGGACCGCGGGCTAGTGCTGGGAACTACGACCGTGGGCAAGGGCTCCGTTCAGCAGATCGTCCACATCGACGACCGCGCCGAACTCAAGCTGACTATGGCCGCTTGGCACACGCCTTCGGGGCGCTCCATCGACAAGCGCATGCGCAAGGATTCCACCCTCGTCCGCGGGTACGACAAGGAGTTCAAGACCCTCCGGCTCGAGCGCATCGTTCGCGGCAGCGGCGGCATCACCCCAGACATCGAGGTATCTGGACGCAGTGGCAGCCGCCTCGACGCGCAGCTCAGCGGCTTCTACAGCCTCAACAACCAATTCTTCTACTACGCCCGCGAGCACCGGCTCAAGTACCCCGATCTGACGCCAGACTTCGTCGTCGGCCCAACAGAGCTAGCGGCCTTCCGCGCCTTTGCCGAAAATCGCGGATTCAACTACATCAGCGACCTCGAAGCCCAAATCGAGGAATTGGACAAAGTCGCCGAAGACGAGGAGTACAACCAGCTCGCCAAACCGCTTGGCCACCTGACTGACGAAATCGACAAAATCGAGGAACAACACTGGCAGGAGAACGAAGACCTCATCGCTTGGCGGCTCACCTTCGCCATCCTCGAAAAAGCATTCGGAGAGCCAGTGGCCGAAGCATACAATGTAACCGTGGATCCCCAAGTGCTGGAGGCGCGTCGCATCATCGCCGACCCGAGCGAGTACCAGATGTGGTTCGACAAGGGGGAAATAGGCACACCAGCAGAGGACTCCATCGCCCAAGAAGACGGCCGCGGCGATCTCCAGTAGGAGTTTGTATTTTGCGGCGGTATGAAGTGCTTTAGACGGCCTGTTCCCTACCTCGTAGCGGGCCTTTTAATTCACGCCGTTTTCCTCGCCGCCCTCGGCACCGACCTCCTCCGGCCCCTCTTTAACGACGCTTCCCACACCCGCCGTGGCTTTGATTTTGGGGTTTTCTATTTAGCGGGCCAAGCCCTAGCCGACGGCCGCGACATCTACTCGGTGTCGGGAGCCTTCGGCTTCCGCTATCTGCCGGCCTTTGCCTTGGTCGCTAGTCTTTTCGCCCAATTTCAGCCCCTTACTGCATACCTTCTGCATCTCTGCTGCACTGAGCTTTTCCTCGCGGCCAACCTCTATCTGACTTGGCGGTGGGTCGAAGGGCCGCGCCGGGGCTTGGCCTTGTTTATGTGGCTGGCGTTCTCGCCTTACTTTCTCGAACTCTACATGGGGCAGGTCAGCTTCTGGGCGGCCTCGCTGCTCTTTTGGCTCATCGTCGGCCTCCACAGCGGCCGGAGATGGGCGACTGGCTTGTGTTGGGCGGGTGCCCTTTTGGTCAAACCCAACGCCTTAATCCTCGCCCCCGCGCTTTTAAGGCTTCGCGCTTGGCGCGTCCTCGTTTTGGGGCTGCTAGCCGGCTTGCTTACGTCGCTGCCTTACTTCCTGCTGCATCCAGATAGCACGGCGGCTTTTTTCGCCGCCAATATCTACGGCGCTCCCGTCCAAGGGGCCCTCACCCATGCGGGCAACCTCGGGCTGCAAGGCGGGCTGGTCAGCGTCGTGGCCCAACTAGCCGAGCGGCCCTTGGCCGAGTTGACAACCCTCGCCGACCTCCCTCTTATAGGCCGCGCGGTTATCTACTGCTCGCAGGCCGCCATCCTCGTCGCGGCACTGGTGGCCACCTATCGTGGCCGCGATGCCCTGCCGCTGCTCGCGCTATGGATGTGCACCTTTTTTCTCGTTTACAAAGACGTTTGGGAGCATCACTACGTCTTTCTCCAGCCCGTACTCGTGGCTTTGTACGCGCATTCAGGTTCTCCTAAGTTATTGTGGATATTTGCTCTTATCGCTCTGCCGACGCCCTTTGTCTTCTTCGACCTTGAACCGGGAGTCTATGGGCCGATTGACCCTGAGCGCACGTGGGGCCCGGTCGCTTCCATCGCCTATCGCAGCACTAAACTCATTCCCCTCGGCTATCTGTGGTACGGGCTGTGCCGCACGTGCTTAGCCTCGGGACCCACCAAGTCTTGATATTAGCGTGCTGGAGTCGTATTATATCTTATTCTTTTAGTTTTTCCTCCTCTGTCCTATGGCATCTAATTCCAAGCGCCGACTTCCGCCCTGGCTCAAGGCTAAAGCCCCAGGCCACCCCAATTACATCGCCCTAAAAAACCTGCTCGCCGATTTACAGCTTAACACGGTGTGCGAGAGTGCTCATTGCCCCAATATCGGCGAGTGCTGGAGCCAGCGCACGGCGACTTTTATGATTTTGGGCGATGTCTGCACCCGCAGTTGCGGATTTTGCGCGATCAAGACGGGTCGCCCCCAATGGCTCGACGAAGGCGAGCCTGAGCGCGTGGCCGCTGCCATTGCCCGCCTCGGGCTAGAGCACGCGGTGATTACCTCGGTCAATCGCGACGAATTGCCAGACGGCGGAGCGCGGATCTTCGCCCGGACGATCGCAGCAGTACATCAGCTTTGCCCCGAGACGAGCGTCGAAGTCCTGATCCCGGATTTCAAAGGCGACTGGCAGGCCCTAGCTACCGTCCTTGAAGCCGGCCCGGACATTCTCAATCACAACATTGAGACGCCGCCTCGCCTCTACTCCACCATGCGCCCGCAAGCCCGGTATGGCCGCTCGCTAGAGCTCCTCGACCGAGCGCGTAAGATCAGTCCCGCCCCCACCAAGTCCGGCATGATGCTAGGGGCCGGCGAAACCAAAAGAGAAATAGCCCAGAGCATCCAAGATCTAGCGGATGTTGGCTGCGCCATTCTGACCTTGGGCCAATACCTAAGCCCGTCCGCCGACCACGTGCCCGTAGAGCGCTTCGTCCATCCCGACGAATTCGCCGAGTGGCGGCGCTTTGCTCTCGGCTTGGGCTTTCGCCACGTCGAGTCTGGCCCATTGGTGCGCAGCTCGTACCATGCCGCCAGCCAAGTCGAACAGGTACGTGCCACCACCCCCACTACTTCCTGAAAGAAGCCCATGAACCTAGAGAAAAAGGCTATATCCCAGTACCTGAAACGCAAAAAACTGTGCACCGACGCGGGCCCGATCCGCGTCCAGAGCTTGAGTGATGAGCTAAAAAACCGGGTGTACTACGTAGAGGCTGCCAATCAGGCTTGGATCGTCAAGCAGGCGCACTCGCGCGTCCAAATCAAGGAGCGCTGGTGGACCGATCGGCGGCGCATCTTCGCCGAGAAGAGCTGCATCGAGCGCTTGGCGGAATTTCTCGCTCCCGAGGTCTTGCCGGAAGTCCTGCTCGAAGACCGTACGGACTTCATCCTCGTGACAACCCCACCGCCGCACAACTCCCTGTCGTGGGAAGGCGACTTGGTCAATGGCCGCATCGACCTGCAAATCGCCGTCCAGTGCGGCGAACTGCTGGCCACTGTCCACAACGAAACAGCCAACTCGTCCGAGGTCGCCAACGAGTTTGCATCTACTAAGGCATTTGAGCAACTGCGCATCGACCCGCATTACAACTATATCGCCAACGCCTATCCCGACCTCAAAAAGGCCATTGCCGTCCATACCAATCGCCTGCTCAAAGAGGGGTTTTGTCTCGTCTTGGGCGACTTGCGGCCCCGCAACGTATGGGTCGCCAACGGCCATCCCTATTGGGTCGATTTTGCCACCGCCCACTACGGCTACCCCACCTTTGACCTCGCCTTCTACACGGCTGATATGTGCATCAAGGCCATGCAGAACACCGCCCAAAAAGCCGCCTATTTAGAGGCCGTCAATGTCTTCTGGAACAGCTATTTTCAGAATGCGAGCTACAAGAAGGCCGAGGAAGTCAAACACCAAGCCGTACACGACCTCGGCTGCCTGCTGTTGAGCGCGACCGACGGCCGCCAGCCAGTCGCACTCGACGACGAACGCATCGTCGGGCTCTCGCGGCGCATTGCTCAGAGCTTGATTTTAACGGGATTGGGGCGAATCGAGGAAGTCACCGAGTTCGTCAACCGGACCCTGATCGACGGCTAGACGTTCCGAACCACTAGCGAAAGGGTCGTCATCTATGCAAAAAATTTTGTATAATGGCCAAAAATATTGGGTCGGACATCATCCAGAACTTGGGTTATTGATATACGATCCTAAAGCCCAAACTGATATAGAACCCGACAGAGTGAGGCTTTTTAAGGTAGATTATGGGCAATCAGGGACATTTGTTAAAGAAATCATTCGGGAAAAATTAGTACCCTTTCACGAAAAGTATTTACCGAATATGGAAAAGGCTGTAAACGAATACATAAAAATTATGAATGACCTGATTTCAGAAAAAGAGAGACTTGATTTCAGAAAAAGAGAGACACATTGTTACTCATGTAAACGCGATCTTAGTAGTGAATATGATTCAAAATGTGAAGAATGTGGTTGGATGAAGTGCGGCACTTGCGATGCCTGTGGCTGTAAGTTCTCGATGTGACTTCAGGCGATAGCAAAAATTAACGCGTCAAGTAAGCCAACAGGCCGCACCCTCTCATCCCCACACCTTTTCCGCCAAATCACCGCTACTAGGGCCACCATCGCCTGCCTCACGGCCTCCGCATCCCGCCGCTTCAAGCTCTCCAAGATTTGATAGTGTTCCGCCAGCGAAAGTTCGGCCCGGGGTCAACCAGAGACGGCTAGCTAGTCCGTGATTGTGCGGCCATCGAGTTTCTAACCTAAGACCGAAAGGACAAAAGATGAGCAACGAATCGCAGATGTTCCGTATCAACCCCGAAAACAAAGAAACTCGAGCGCTGACAGAAGTAGATTTCGCCGATTTGGGCTTGAGAGAGCGCCAAGATATTCAAGAATGGATAGCCACCCATCCCAACATCTTGGGCGACGACTTATTGATAATCGGCAAGGAGTTCAGCGGCTTTGAAGGGGCGAGGGAACGGCCAGATCTGCTAGCAGTGGATACGGACGGAAAACTGGTCGTCATCGAACTTAAGCGCGACGACTCAGGGGAGGACGTTCATTGGCAAGCCATCAAATACGCCAGCTATTTCTCCCATGCCAAGGTTGAACAAATCGTCGGTATATTGGCCCGCTATAGAAATATATCGGAATCGGATGCCGAGGCTATCCTGCTACAACATCTCAATGCCGAAGATGCAGAAGACCTCAATGCGTTGAATCACGACCAGCGCATCATTCTGGCAAGCCACAGGTTTGCGCCAGCAGCGGCCTCTGCCGTTTTGTGGTTGAATGAAAAGGCCCCTAGCGAAAACCTGATAACCTGCGTCCAACTGACGCCGTACCGAGACGAGGAAGCTAATTCACTGTACTTGCACGCCTCTACCATTATCCCGGTACCTGGGATAGATATCGTCGAAGTTAGGAACATTCTGCGAAGGGGTGGAGGCAGAAATCCAAACGCGAGTGATGAAATCACGCTCTTTCTACGAGACAACGTCGGAGATCTGGTGAAAAACGAATTGCCCGATGCAATCAGGCCGGACAAGACGAGCCCGTTCGCCGGGGGCTGGAATGAATCCTATCGCATATATAAGTTTTTTTACTCGCGAAGCCCTTGGAGAATAAACTGTACGCATTATCAAGTCCATCTGTTTCCGCCAAGTGAGCAGAAAAACGGGTGGGATGCGCTCCCCTTTTTCGAACATGTCCCGAGAGATGGAGAAGCAAACTTTGACTTTCAAGCCATCCTTAACCGCATCGACCCCCTTCCCCACGAATGGCAGGTCACAGAAAATCATCGTATTCAGGTAAAGCTTGAAAGCGATGCGCTCAACGACGACTTCGCCCGCAAGATCGCTGATGAGATGCGGAACCTTATTGAAACGATCACGCCCGTAGTAGATGATCTTGCGAACGAAAGCGATGGCGAAGCCTAAAGACTATCGGGGTAGACTTCCGCGTCTGCCCCAACACCTTCCCATTCCTCTAATCACTGATCGCCCCGCACCTTCTCCGCCAAATCCCCGCTACTAGATCGGATGTGCGCCGCCATCGCCTGCCGCGCGGCCTCCGCATCTCGCCGCTTTAATGCCGCCAATATCTGCTGGTGCTCCAGCAGCGAAAGTTCAGCCCGAGGGCCAGCCAGCGACGGCTCCGCCAAGCTTTCCTTGATCCATTCTTGCAGATAGTTGCGCGTGGTTTCGAGCAAGCTGTAGAGAATGGAATTGTGCGTGGCCCGGGCGATGAGGAGATGGAACTGCAAATCGCTGGCGAGAAAGCGCCCCTCGTCAGAAAGCCCCCCGGCCATGCCGGCCAGCGCGTCGGCAATGGCCGCCAAATCCTCGGGCGTGGCCCGTTCGGCCGCCAAATAGGCGTTTTGCGACTCGAGCATCATCCGCGTTTCGCTCAGGTCTTGGAGTTTCTTGCCGTCGAGCAAAAATCCCCACTGCAGCGCCCGCTCCACGTATTGGCCCTTGTTGCAGACAAAGGTGCCCTCACCCACGCGGCCGTCGAGTAGGCCCATCATGGATAGCGAGCGCAAGGCTTCGCGCAGCGAGGAGCGCCCAACCTGAAAGCGCTTGCACAGCTCCCGCTCCGGCGGCAGCCGGTCGCCGGGCTTGAGGACGTTGCGCTCGATCAAGTCCGTTATCTGCGCGATAATCTCGTCGCTTACGGACGTGCGCTGCACCGGGCGCATGGCATCGTCAATCGGAGCCGTGGCTTTTTTCATAAGCAGGTGCCAAGTGTCAAATGCAGAAGAAAATAAAATTTGCCGATGGTCAGACCATTAGCTATTTTCTAAAACAGTACTCAATCCCGCGCTTTGCTGTCAAGAGGGAATGCAAATGGCACAAACTTTGGATCTTGGCTCGCGCGTCGAATTGGTCTCCATGGATCCCCACTTCGACGACATTTCCATTGCGCTCTATTGCCCCGATGGCCCTCCCTGCTATCAAGTCCACACCTACAGCCATCTCCCCGGAGCCGCCGGGCGCGTCGCCGGAGTCGCCCGCGCTATGCAGGTACTCGGCGGCATGGAGCAAACCGGCGATGGCCTGCTCCGCTTCCCCTGCGGCCACGCCCATCTGCTCGCGGTCAAGCGGCTCTTCCTAGAGGCTTGTAAGCTGTCGCCGGATCAGCCCGTCGAGCCGCGCCCACTACACATCTTCGACAAAAAAGCCAACGCCACTATCGCCGTTGCCAGTCTCGGTCAGGGCCTGTACGAGGTCCGCGCCACCGAACAGGTCCGAGGTGTGGAGCGCCGCGTTGCCACTATCGCCCGCGGCCTAATCCGCCTCGGCGAAATGGAAGAAGTCGCCGATCAACCCAACCAAGTCCGCTTCGGCTGCGGCCACTCCCACGACGCCCTAATCGGCCTGTTGCTCGTCCGTGCCCCCAACGTGCGCGCCGCCGTGCGCGAGGCTGAAGCCATGGCCAGCCGCGGCGTGCTCTCAGCCCCCAGCGCCCAGGAATAAAGGAGTCTATCATGCCTTCTTCGATGACCAGTCGCGAGCGCGTCCTCGCCGCCCTCGCCCGCCAGCCTGTGGACCGCACCCCGCTCTGCAACCCGACCTCGGTGGCCACCGTCGAATTGATGGACCTCGTCGATGCCCCCTTCCCCGCGGCTAACCGCGAGCCCGAGCTCATGGCGAGGCTGGCCGCCACTGGCTACACCGAGTTGGGCTTTGACACCATCATGCCGGTCTTCACCATCATTCAAGAATCCTCGGCCCTCGGGTGCAAAATCCAGTGGGAGCAAAAGGACAACTGGCCCACCGTCCGCATGAGCGAACCGATCTGGCACGAGCCAGACGACATCAAAATCCCCGCCGACCTCTGCACCCACCCCGACACGGCCTGCGTCACCGAAGCAATCAAAATTCTGCGCAAGGAATACGGCGACGAAGTCGCCATCGTCGGCAAGACCATGGGGCCTTGGTCGCTGGGCTACCACTGCTTTGGAGTCGAGCCTTTTCTGCTGCTGTCGCTCGACGATCCCGGTGAGACCAAGCTCTGCCTAGATCGCATGAAAGAGATTACCATCGAATTCGGCCAAGCGCAGATCGAAGCCGGTGCCGACGCTCTGTGCCTGCCCGATCACGCCACCGGAGACCTCGTCAGCGGCGAGTACTACGAGCGCTACCTGCGCGACCTGCACATCGAGTTTGCCGAGCGGCTTTCGGTGCCCATCATCCTCCACATCTGCGGCCGCACGGTTGACCGTATGGAGTACATCGCCCAAACCGGCATGGCGGCCTTCCACTTCGATTCCAAGAATACGCCCGAGGAATCCACCCAAATCATGCGCGATCGCATCTCGTTAGTAGGCAACATCAACAACCCCGAAACCCTTTTTTCTAAAGGACCAGAAGTCGTCAGCGCCGAAGTCGTGCGCAACCTCGAAGCCGGCGTCCAACTCATCGGCCCGGAGTGCGCCATCCCCTTGCAGACCTCCATCGAAAACCTCAAAGCCATCCCCCACACGGTGCACGAGTGGCACCGGGACCAGGCTCGCAACAAGAAGAGATCATAAATGGCAGACATCACCGGCATCGCCAACGAATTTATCCGCGACGAGATCGAAGAGTTCATCGAGCGCGACGACGAGCGCGAGCGCATCACCAACCTCTTTGCCCAAGCCAGCGAGCAGATGCAAAACATCGCCGCGGCCCTCATCGACGGCGACCACCATACGGTCGATGAGTTGACCGGCCAAGCCATTGCCTCGGGCGTGGAGGCCCTTGAAGTCATGGACGACGGGCTGATCGCCGGCATGGCCATCGTCGGCATCAAATTCCGCGAAAACTTTATCTTCGTCCCCGAAGTACTAGCCTGCGCCCGCGCCATGAAGGCCGGCATGACCCACATCGAACCCATTCTCTCGGCCTCGGGCGTCGATCCCATCGGCATTGTAATCATGGGCACGGTCAAGGGCGACCTCCACGACATCGGCAAAAACTTGTGCATTATGATGCTGCGCGGGGCCGGTTTCGTCGTCCACGACCTCGGCGTAGATACCTCCGAAGACGAGTTCATCGACGCAGTCGAAGAGCACGAAGCCCCGCTCTTGGGTATGTCGGCCCTGTTGACCACCACTATGCCGAACATGGGCAAGACCATTGAGGCCTTTATCGACTCCGACTTGCGCGACGACGTCAAAATCATGGTCGGCGGCGCACCCGTGACCCAGGAATTTGCCGACGATATGGGCGCCGACGGGTATGGGAAAGACGCCCTTGCCTGCGTGTCCTTGGCCAAGGACTTGCTGAATGAACTTGAGGACGAGTAGGGTGTATGGGTGATGCCCTCCAGCGACGATGATCAAAACATTCGCCGATAGAGAAACCCAAAGGGTCTATACAGAGGGACAATCGAGACGTTTACCACCCGACCTAATTCAAAGAGCCATGAGACGATTAGAGTACATCGATCTTGCTCAGACCTTGAACGACTTGCGCGTACCGATCAGTAATCGTCTCCATCCCTTGAAGGGGAATCGCCAAGGCCAACACTCCATATCCATCAACGATCAGTGGCGTATCTGCTTTCGCTTTGCCAACGGTGACGCCTACGATGTAGAGATAACAGATTATCATTAAAGAGGTGATTAATGGCTATCGCGAATGACCAAAAACGCACCATCCCGCCCACGCATCCTGGGGCGATGCTAAGAGAAGATTTTCTTCCCGACTACGCATTGACGGCGGACTCTTTGGCCGATGAGTTGGGCGAATCTCGACATACCATCCGTGAACTCCTACAAGAGCAGTGCTCTATTTCGTCCATCATGGCTTTGAAACTATCCCGTTTATTCAGGAACTCTCCTGAGTTTTGGCTGAGGGCCCAACACGCCAGAGATCTTTGGGAGTTGGAGCAGCAATATCGAGACGAATTGGCTCAAATCGAGCCATTACCACTATACACTTCTGAGCGATAACGACGCCTTCGTCCATGACCCAAATCGACCCCCAAGAATACCAAAAGAGCCTCGACCGCCTGTCGGACATTCTCGCGGGCATCGCTACCCATGCCGACGTGCAGGCGACCTTCCGCTGCCCGTATAAGAACCGCTTCGACCAATGCACCGCCCACTTCGGCTGCCGCAATCAGCGCAAGCCAAAAGAACCGGGCGGGCTGTTCCAGTGCGGCAGCGACGACCAGCTCGACTACCGCTCGGCCTGGGAGACGGAGCAACGTCCGGCCACACCCGGTCGCGGCCAAATCCGCTGCGACGGCACCTCCTACCCGCTATCGACTGGCGGCACCCTCTTCGACTACGCGGATCAACTCGGTGCCCGGGTACCCACCTCCTGCGGACGCACCGGCCACTGCCACGAGTGCATCGTCGAGGTCACGAGCGGCGCGCAAGCCCTCAGCGCACCGACGCCGGCCGAGGACTTCCTCGGCGGTGAATTCCGGCTCGCCTGCCAAGCCAAAGTCGAAGACGCGGATGTCGATATCGAGTTTGCACCACTTTTTCGCACGCCCCGCATACTGACCCATACCGTAGATAGACCTGCCGAGATCGACCCCGTAGTCCAGCGGCGCGGGCAAGCCATCTACTACGGCGACGAGGAAATCGACCAATACCGCGGCCACCTCTACGGCCTAGCCATCGACTTGGGCACCACCACCATCGTCCTCGACTTAGTCGATTTGGAGACGGGCGAGAGCGTGCATTTGAGCGCATTTGAAAACCCGCAACGCTTTGGCGGCAGCGACATCATGCACCGCATTTCCTACGACGGGCAACACCCCGGTGAGTTGCGCCAAGCCTTGGTCAAGGCGCTCAACCACGAGATCGCGGACCTGTGTCGGCGCGGCGGCTTTGTGCGGCAGGAAATTTACGAGATCGTGGTCGCGGGCAACTCGACGATGCGCGATATCCTCTTCCGCCTCGACGTGCAGAGCATCGGCCAAAAGCCCTACAAATCGCGCATTGAGCACGAATTCCTAAGCGGTGAACGCACCGCGACCAGCCTCGTCGAGAAGACCCGCCGCCTCGGCCTGAAGGCCAATCCCAAAGCGCGTGCGTACTCGCTGCCGCTGATCGCCAGCCACGTCGGCGCAGATGTGACCGCCGACTTAGTCGCCGTCGATATGGACCTTGCCAGCGAGAGCGCGATGCTAGTCGATGTGGGCACCAACACCGAAGTAGTAGTCGCGCATCAAGGCCGTCTCGTCGCGGCCTCTTGCCCGGCCGGCCCGGCCTTTGAGGGCGGCGGCATCACCTATGGGATGCCCGGCTGCGACGGGGCCATTGAGTCCATCGGCTGGGACGGCACGCGCTGGCAGTGGAAAACCATCGGCGACACCACGCCGGCGGGACTGTGCGGCTCTGGACTAATCGACCTCCTCGCCGAGTTGCGCCGCCACGACTTAATGACCCCCAAAGGCGTTTTCGCCGCCAAAAAGCGCCAGTTTGAGCTAGTTCCCGAGCGCGGCATCACTTTCTCGCGCCTCGACGCCTCCAACCTCGCCCAAGCCAAAGCCGCCAACTTCTGCGGCCAGTACATCGTCTTGCGGACCTTGGGCCTGAATCCAGGCGACGTGCAACAGCTCTACCTCGCCGGCGGCTTTGCCAACTACGTCGATGTCCAAGCCGCCATCGACATTGGCTTTTTGGCCCCCGTGCCCATCGCCCGCATCGCCAAGGTGGGCAATGCCGCCGTCCAAGGGGCGCGCGAAGTGCTTCTCTCCGCCAGCAAACGCGCCCGCATCGAAGCGCTGGCCAAGCGCATTGAGCACGTCGAACTGGAGACGACCCCGGACTTTTTTGAACTCTTCGTCGAGGGCTGCCAATTCAAACCCATGCCCGCCGCACTTTAGCCATGTCGCTGACCGCGCTCCATCCACCCGCCCGCTACTCGGGTGCCTGGCAGAAGAAACCCCTGCGCCACCTGCTCGAAACCACCGACACCTTCGTCCACATCGTCGAGTTGGTGACCTCGCGGGGCTTAATCACCGAGCGCGACGGCCGCAAGGTTCTCGCCCTCGCCCGCCGCCTCGCCGAGCATCCGCAATTCCACGCTCTGAGCATCACCGACAACCCCGGGGGTAACGCCATGATCAACCCGGACACCCTCGGCACAGACTTGATCTCGCGCGGCCAAGACGTCATCATCCACCTATCCTGCAAGGACTGGAACCGCAACGCGCTGCAAGGCCGCGCTTGGCAACTTGCCAGCGAGGGCTTCAACAACATCCTCGCCCTATCTGGCGACTACCCCATCAGCGGCTATCAAGGCACGGCCGGCGGGGTCTTCGACCTCGACTCGGTCGGCCTGCTCGAAATGTTCGCCGCCATGAACGCTGGGCTGA
The DNA here is from genome assembly GCA_022825835.1 of Candidatus Latescibacterota bacterium. GTDB lineage: Bacteria > Latescibacterota > UBA2968 > UBA8231 > UBA8231. Next base: position 46,776 of record JAJDVZ010000030.1, on the reverse strand, counting down.
AAATGAAAAAGGGCAAGCGGACCCAGCGCATGGAGGCCACGGATTTTTATCTTGGGGCCGTAGTCAACAACCACAAGCGCTACGAGCGCGAGGTCATGCCCCAATACTTCAAGCTGGCCAAAAAAATCCACGTCGGCGCGGCTTTTGTCATCAGCCAGATCGGCTACGACGCGCGCAAGCAGGACGAGTTACTCAAATACATGGCCTTGTGCGGTCTCGATGTCCCAGTCATCGCCAACGTGTACGTGCTCTCGCGGCCGGCGGCGCGCTTCTTCCACAAGGGCCACATTCCCGGAGTTGAAGTCACCGACGAACTGATGGCCGTCGTCGAAAAGCAGGCCCAAGCCAACGACAAGGGTCGGGCGTTCTTCTTGGAATTGGCCGCCAAGCAGTGCGCCATCGCCAAGGGTCTCGGCTACCGGGGAGCTTATCTCGGCGGGCACCTGCAATACGGCGACTACGAAAAAATCCTCGCGCTCGCCGCGACCTACTCGGAAGACGACTGGCGCGATTTTGCCGTGGAACTCTGCTTTTCCTTTGCCGACGAATTCTACTTTTTTGAACCCCAGGGCGACACCGGCCTCAGTTCTACTACTATCAACCGCGCGTACCTCGCCTCCAAGGAGCAAGCCGCCCTCCGCCAAGCGCGCGGCCACCTGCCGCTGAGCTACAAGGTAAACCGCCGCATCCACGACCAAGTCTTTGCGCCCGAGAGCGCGGGCTTTCGCACCGGTGCTCATCTCGCCCGCGCTCTAGCCGAGCACCCCAAGGCCGCCAAGCTCTTTCACGCGGCCGAACACGCGCTCAAAATCGCCGCTTTTGACTGCCGCGACTGCGGCGATTGCTCGCTGCCGGACATCGCCTACTTATGCCCGGAATCGCAGTGCGTCAAAAACCAACGCAACGGCCCCTGCGGTGGCACGCGCCAAGGCAAGTGCGAAGTCGGCGACAAGGACTGCATTTGGGCACGCGCGTACGACCGCCTCAAAGCCTATGGCGAAGAGGAACAAATGCTCGGTGACACAGCCGTTATCAAGGACGCGGCCTTACAGGGCACTAGTGCCTGGGCCAACGCCTTTTTGCAAAAAGATCACCACGGCAAGAAAAAAAATTCGCAGTAAAACCAACTTACGACCATCCCGCCACATCTCGCGAAAACCCGTTCGATGATGCTCCTCCAACGATTAGTGCGCTGCCTGTGGATCGGCTGCTTGGGCGTCGCAAGTGGCTGCGACCTCTTGTCGGAACGGCCCGTAGCAGAAGTAGGACCACACCAAATCACCGCCGCTGCGCTGAAGAGTTTTGCCGCCGAATGGTCGGGGCGCAGACCTGCTACACAGACCGCCGACCAAGCCCGTCGGCACTATCTGCAGACCATGATCGACGCCCGTCTGTTGCTGCTAGAAGCCCGTTCCCTCGGGATCGATACCACGCAGGCCGTGCGCTCAATCGTTCAGGACGCAATCGACAACCGAGTCAGCGCCCTCTATCGGGCCCGCGAAATCACGGATGCAATCGCAATTCCCGAAGACGATATTCGCGCCTATTTCGACGATGAGAGCTATGGCCTAGAGCGCAAAGTCAGCGGCATACTGGTGGAGAGCCAAGCTGAGGCTGATTCGGTTTTGACCCTATTGCGCGCCGGACGGCCCTTTGCAAAAGTAGCTGCTGCTTACTCTATAGATGCGCGCTCGGCCCGCCAAGGTGGCGAACTGGGTTTCATAGGGCGCGATATGGCACCGCGGATTCACATCCCACCAGAGGTTTTCCGCACCCTCTCTCTCGGCGCAATCTCGGAACCTATGTACACGGGCAAGTACTGGAACATTGTGCGCTTCACCGAAGAGCGGCCCGCTTCCTACGACAAGTATCGGGACTCCATCAGTAGGCAGCTCTTTGCCGAGCGATCTACCCAAGCCACAAGGGAACACCTCGAACTGCTTCATAACGCATTTGAGGTGCGCCTGCACGAAGAGGCCCTCCAGCCGCTAGTAAGCGCCTACCAGCGGCAGGATCTCTCCCCACTGACCGCGGAATCGCTTCCCCTATATACTTTTGACGAGGGCGAAATCACCGTGGCAACAGCGGTGAAGGTTCTGCAACAACAAAACATCGGCTCTGGATTCGCCGACAGCGCACAAGCAGCCTCCACGCTCAAACGCATCGTCCTGAATCCCTTCCTCATCAAAGAGGCCGCACGGCGGGCGGGTTACTATCAAAAACCCGCAATCCAGCGGCTAGCAAAGACCAAAGAAGAGGAAGCCCTGCTCGATGGCCTCAAAGAGGCTATAACCCAAGACCTAGACATATCCGAGGAGGATGTGCGCCGCTACTACGACAGCCACCCCGACATATTTAGCCACGAGCCTGCCGTATGGGTTGAGGAACTACTCCTGCCCAGTGCCGACGAAGCCGAAAAAAAGAGAGCGCTGTTAGAAGGTGGCACACCCTTTGCCGACCTAGCGGGCGAAAGCCTGCGCTCGGACGCCATTGAGAAGGCCAATCGATTCCACTTCCACCCGCTGAAGAAAGCCATCTATCCCAAGCTGATGGCGGCGCTTGAGGATGCACCCGAGGGCGAACTCATCGGACCCGTGGCCGTCGAGGGAGGCTTTTCCCTTTTTCGCATCCTCAGCCATGAGGAGGCCTCCATCGAACCCTATGAACAGGTTCAGAGGAGGGCTGCCGCCCTGCTGCGCCGCGAGCGAGAGCACTGGCATCTGCAAGCCTTGTTGGAGAAATTGCGCGAAAAGTACGCCGCCCAGATCAAGATCGACGAAGCGCGCCTGCGCGAAGCCGTGCCCGACAGTCTCCTGCGCCGCTGACAAGCTGTTCGGCAATTCCCAATGCAGCATCCGAGATTTTCAGACGGCTTCTAAATCCCTTTACTCAGCCCTACCAAATTAGTATTCTACACACAAAGTTGACGGGCCAAACCCACCCAGCCCGTCGAGTGGAGACCCGCCGCCTGCCCAATTAGGAGGTAGCTATGGGATATTCCAGCAAACGACTCGTCCAGTCGCCGTCTTTCTTCTGCGCCTTGGTTTTTTGCCTCGGCCTGCTCGCCGACGGGCGCGAAGCACGCGCCCAGCGCAACCAAGGACATCGGGTTACCAACAACAGCATCGCCGTCAGGACCGCCGAGCACTGGCGCAACTGGCAACTACCCGTCCATGCCGTTGACGTGCTACCCGAGGGAGGAGTTCGGCCCCATTACTCGCGCCAGCGCTACAATATCCTCGACGACCAAGATACCTTTACCCGCCCGCTGACCGATTTCAGGCGCAAGAAAAGAGAGCACGCCATCCTCAACATCGACAGCACCTTCACGCTCGATGTGAAGGGCAACGTCATTACCGACAGAAAAGACAACCCCCTCTATACCTACTTTGCCCGGCCAGGTATCAGCCGAGTGGGCTCCAATCCACAAGCGGCAAAAAACATCCTCGATGGCGATCCGAGCACCTACTGGGAACCAGACCGCAACGATCCCCTCGACAACTGGTGGATCGAGGTGGACTTAGGCCGGGTCGTGGCCGTCGATGAGATTTTGTTGCACTTCGCAAGCGAAGAGCTCGGCGACCCGTTCCTGCGCTTTAGGGTCCTAATAGCGCCCGACCAAGAAGTCATTCTCGAAGATGTGGCCGACGTGGACCTAGAGCGCGTCGGCGGCACGCAGGCACCCAACCGAGACCAACGCGACTTCAGCTTCGCGCTGAAGCAAGAAAAGAGCTCTAAAAGCTGGCGCGGGCGGCTGGTGCAGACTATTCGCATCGTCGTCACCGATACCCGCGCCGGCCGCGGTACTGAAGTCGATGAAGAGCAGTGGTTAGCGCTCGGTCCGTCAGACCAAGGCGACATCGTCTACTTTGTCAAGGACCAGCAGGGCTTTGAGGAGCGCCTGGACCAGAGCCGCCTTGAAGAGCCGGTGGAAACGTTCTACGACAACCTGCCACCCGAAAGGCAGGGCGCTAAAAAATTCTTCATCCGCGAGCGGCCTCGCCTAGCCGATATCGAGATTTGGGGCTTTGGCGACAACATCAGCCCGGGGATCGTCGTGGGCGGCGGCAGCCTCTATCTCTCAGGAGAAAATTTCTCGCCCGGCCCGGGGTTCGACGGCGACTACAATACCAACTTCCTGCATCTGGTCTGGTCTCCGCTCATCGAGCGCGGCGTGCTGACCGTCGATATGGGTGCTTCCTTCTTCCTCGACGCCATCGCGGTCTCAACTTCGGGGCGACGGCGCTTTATCGACGGCTATATCATGCGCGGCTCGGATGGCTCGCGGGATTCCTCCGGCCGCTTGAAGTGGCACCGCATCAGCCCGCGAGAGCGCGAAGACAACAGCGTTGACCGCTACGAGCACCTCCTCGACACGTATGACGGGATCGAACTCCGCTTCCTCGAAATGACTGTCGTCTCCGTGAATCCCGGCCGCCGCGGCGGCTACAATACAGGAGCCGATATCGGCGAATACCAGATCTTTTCCCAAGGCTACCCCGCCGAGGTAGTGCTGACCTCGGACCTGATCGAATTGCCAGCCATTCGCAACTTTGGTCGCATCACCTACGAGAGCGAGGTCCCATCCGGCACCAACCTCGAAATTCGCACCCGGTCCGGCGATCTGCTGGGCAAAACCATCCGCTACTTCGACAAAGCCGGTACCGAAATCACTTTTGATGCTTGGGACGGTTTGCTCGGTAGCTACAAAGGGCCGATCGACACCTCTTTCGTGCCTGCCAGTGGCTGGAGCCCCTGGAGCCGAACCTATCAGCAGTCGGGAGATCGCGTCACTTCGCCGGGGTTGCGCAAGTTTCTGCAGATTCAAGTCAAAATGGAGACCACCGACCGCAATATCGCCGCGGCGATTAACTCCATAGACATCGAACTCGTCAACCCCGTAGCCTCCAACATAGTGGCCGAGCTATGGCCACCTGAAGCAACGGTGCCAGGACGGACCGAGACCTTCGAGGTCTTTGTCCAGCCCCAGTTTATAGAGTCGCCCGTCTCCTCGCGCAGCGTCGGCTTCGACGAAATTCTTCTCGTCATGCCCCCTTCCCAAGATCTGCAACTCCTCGAAGTGGGCATCCAAGACCAAGCCGTTGGAGCGGAGCGGATCTTCTCGCCCTCGGGAGACCCCACCCTCTTTGCCGATGGGGCCGGTAGCCAACTCGAACTGCTGAATTCTAACTCCGATTCGCTCTGGGTGCGCCTGCCCGAATCTCTCAACGCGCTGGTAGAAGCACCCCGCATTTACAACCGTCTCACCTCCGAGGGCGAGCAAGTGCCGGTGACTGCAGACGGCCTGCCGCTAACGGACGCAGCCTATGGCCTGCTCGAGGTGGAAGAACAGGGCGATGTCCGCTATTTCCGCCGCACTGCAGATGCCCAACTGTCCGAGGTCTCCGAAGCCGCCTACCAAGACCTAGAGGCCGACCAGCAGGGGCCTATTCGCTACTTCCGCATCCTGCTCGGCGACGGGGCCCAGTTCCCCTTTGATACAGCGGGCGACTCGCTCGATGCGACGGCCTACCGCCGCCTATCTTCCTCCTCTCGGGGCACCGTAGTCGCCGAGGGTGCCCTAATGCGGCTGCGCTTTGCCGCCCCTGTCTTCGTCAACGGCACTACCTTGGAAATGGCCGTGCGCAACACGGGCGGCGGTGCCAATATGGCCGCGCCTTGGCAAAGCGTCGAAGCGGGCGACGCGACAGCGCTGATAGGCAGCAATGCTCTCTCGATCAACCTGCCACTCGACGCCAAGGCAGTTGACGAATTCCGCATCGCCCCCAACCCGTTTACTCCCAACGGCGATGGCATCAACGACGAGACTGAAATCCACTTCTCGGTCTTCAAGCTCACGGCCCCGCGACAGGCCCAAGTGCGGGTTTACACGCTGGCGGGTCGTCCGATTTGGGAGAATGCCCAGATGCTGCAAAGTGGTCGCGTCAGCATGCTCTGGGATGGAACAGATCTGAATGGCCGCAAGGTGCCACCTGGGCTATACATTTGCCAAGTGAACCTCGACACCGATCGGGAAAGCCGTTCGGCGACGCGGACGCGCTTACTGTCCATCGCCTACTAGAATTGTTTGACAGACAAGCGGTTTTGCCATACTTAGTTTGGTCGTGAAGTATCGGTAGTTGTGCATAAGTACCACTGTTCTGAGGAGGTCGTCGTGAAGAGGACGAAAAGCACCCGCTCGTTTGTGCTGGCTGTTCTGGTCCCGTGTTGTCTCCTGTCGTTCCCCCAGTTTGGCACAGCCCAGGAATACGGTTCTCGTCTGGGCACCATCCAACCAGGCGGCAAGGTTTCCTTCGAGCCGCAGGGTCCTGGGGTCCTCTTCGGTGCTCTCGATCCGGCCAAGCGGCGGTGGTACGTGCCCCAAGAGCTCTACAACGAGTACCGATGGAGCCAATGGGAGTACTCGAACTATGCGCGCCGGTACTATCAGCGCTACGTCGATACCCGGCTAGAGGGCGACTACTACTACGACCTCTACGGCAACTTCGTCACCCGAGGCTGGCTCGTTTTTAACAACTCCCAATCCCAACCCCAGCAGTTCGGATCCTCGGTTCTCAAAGGCAGCAGGTTCCAAGGCTGGTTCAGTGGGTTATTGGTCTCGGCCGACGCCAAGGGCCAGCACCACTACTCGGTGACTATCGGCGATAATATCCGCACCACGCTTACGCCTATGACCTTTTCCAAACCCCGCTGGGACGGCATCCAATTCGACTACGCTGCCGACAAGTACCAAGGCACGCTCATCTACTCGCGCCTCAGCCAGCCGGGTGGCAGTACCACCAACGACCTAGAAGTCCTCGCCACCAACGCCACTTCCATGATCGGCGGACGCGGGACCTTACAGGTGGGCGACTTCGCAACTCTGGGCTTGACGGCTGTCAACTCCCACCAGTCCAATACCCTCATCAGCGGCTTCAGGGGCAACCCCGTCACCGGCAAACTCACTATCGACCAGAACCAGACGATCTCCTTCATCGAGATCGTGCTGCGCGACGACTCACCCGAAGACCAAGTCGGCGGCGCGGCTTTCTTCCCCACTGGCTCCGATATCATCATTACCTACAACGACGGTAAGGTGGACCGGGGCAAGGATATCCGCTTCGATCCGATCATCGAGGGCGGCTTTATCCGCCAGGGCTTTCTCTCGGCCGACGGCACCGAGGAGATTCGCCTGCGCTACGATTTCGATAGCCCAGCTTTTGTCAATCGCTCATCTGGGGCCAAGGAGGAAATCAAAAAAGTCGAGTTCCGCCTCGTGCTGGGCAATGACTACCAAGTCTGGATCTCTTCAAGCAACCAGCTCAACATCTCGGATGTCTCGGTGCTTTTATTGGTCGCCCAAGCCGAGGGCAATGTCCAAGACAACACCAACTTGCAGGTCGTCAGCTTCGAGTACGGGCTGCCCACGGCGACCCAAATCTGGGGGGCTACCCTCGAATTAGAAGAAGTTTTTGGCTGGAACTTCTACGGCGAATACGACTTGAGTTACTCGTATGTCCAGTACCCCAATGTGTTGCGCAGAAGCCACGCGACTTCTTCGGGCCTGCGCGGCGACCGGGCCGCACCCGCTTGGATGATCAACCTCTCGCGCAACACGTACCCTTGGTTCGCCTTCGGTGAGCTCTACAGCATGGATCCTCGTTACAACACTAGGACCTTCACCACGCTAAGTTCCGGCTTCATCGACTACGAGGACGAGCGCGTCCACGTAGTCGAGCTAGTCGAGGACAACGACGACCAAGACCGCTACCCCGACACCGTGCGCAAGGACTGGCGAGCCGGCGACCAAGAAGTCTATCCCGGCTGGGACGAGAACAACGACTTCATTTCCGACTTCAACCAAAACGACAATCGCTTCCTCTCCAACTCCGTACCCGACTACGAAGAGCCTTTCATGCGCCACAATGTCGATCGCCCCGAGTTTCTCTTCGGCATCGATCTCAACAACAACGTCTGGATTGACCGCTTTGAAAACGACGAGGCACCCGACTACCCCTACAAGAAGGACCATCGAGGATTCAACGTATATGGCGGTATGCACCTGACGCCAGAGGTCCGGCTGATGGCCGGGGTGCTGCGCGAGGACCTCATCTCCTCAAATCAAAAAAACCGCGTTGACTACGTGCTTTTCACCGTCGATAAGTCCACGCCTAACTGGGGCCGCTTTCGCTTCTTTGAGATGCTCAAGTCAGTCGAGGACAACATTCCCGACGACCTCCAGCAGTGGTTGCCCAACGCCAATATCCGCACCGGCGAATCTACCAAAATCGAGGACCCCCTCATCGCTCCCGACACCTACATCAACGCCCTGTGGGTGGGCCACGACTATCAGCGGGGAGGCTTCATCGCCAAGAACTTTCTCAAATACGATACGTATCACCAGCGTCTCGACGAAGACCAACGCGCCCCCTTGGGCCTGCGCCAGCGCGACTTTTTCTTTGGCGTCATCAACAAGGTGAGCTACCGCCTCAATCTAGGCCGACTCTGGGTCGAGCCGCGCTGGAAGAGTGAGTACCGCAAACAGACCATCGACCTGCTTTCGCAGGAAAGACGGACCGAACTTGCCGAGATCGGCGGGTTCCTGCTGGGCTTTCCCATGCTCCAGCACACGACCCTCCAGCTCGGCTTAGAGTTGACCTTCGTCAACGATTTCGAACGCGACCTCAACGACTTCAACAGCGTCGTCGGAGCCGCTCAGTTCACTAATGTATCCGACTATCTAGGATACAAGCTCACCACGCAGATGGGCATGCGGATCGACCGCCGCAACCCCAAGGGTGACGAATCGGAGACCATCACCGAAAGCTTCATCGCCGTTTACGCTGGCCTGCAATAAGTTTGGCCTTATGGGCCCGAGTTTTAAGATCGGTCGCCGCGAACTTTGGACCTGTGCCTTAATCGTCCTGTTGTCCTTGGGCCTGCGTCTCTTTTACCTGAGTGAACTCTCCACCAGCCCACTTTTCTCCGTTCCGGTCGTCGATGCCCGGACCTATGTCGATGACGCCCGCTACTTCAGCGAAGTCTCCTGGGCTGGGGAACCGACCCCCTTTTGGCAACCGCCGCTCTATCCCTATCTGCTCGGCCTGCTCTTTTCTCTAAGCGGCGAAAATTACTACCTGCCCCGCCTGCTCCAAGCCCTATTCGGTGCGCTCATCTGTGGGTGCACCTATTTGCTTGGTCTCCGTCTCTTTCCCCCGGCCGTGGCACTCGGCGCGGGGCTGGTCACCGCTTTCTATGGCCCGCTGATTTATTTCGGCGGCGAATTGCTGCCCACTATCCCGGCGCTCCTCCTCGACTTGGCCCTGCTTCTCTTGCTGCTCACCGCTCCCCTAAAGCAGCGCTGGCCGTGGCTGATCGCCGGGCTCGCACTGGGTCTGGCCGGCCTAGCAGTGTCCAATATTCTTCTTTTCGCGCTGGTATTGCTTGCTTGGCTCTGGTTCTCCGAGGGGAACTTTGTCCAGCGAGGGGCCTTGTTGCTCCTCGGCATCGCGCTGGTCATTGCCCCGGTTGCGCTGCGCAATTACCTAGTTGGCGACGACTGGGTTCTCATCTCGCATAACGCCGGGATCAATTTCTACATTGGCAACAATCTAGACTACCAGCGCACAGTCGATATCCGTCCCGGCAGGGCTTGGCTAGAGCTAGCGGAAACGCCCGAACGCGAAGCCGGCATTGAACGCCCATCGGCTAAATCCCGTTTCTTCTTCGCCCGTGCTTGGGATTTCGCCGCCGCGAAGCCGCTCGACTATGCGTGGCTACAGCTTTACAAGCTCTACCTGTTTTGGCACGGCGACGAAATAAAGCGCAATATCGATCCGTATTTCGCTCGCCGAGACTCGGCGCTTTTGTCCGCCCTCCTGTGGAAAAAGGGCGTCGCCTTTCCCTTCGGATTAGTAGCCCCGTTCGCCCTCTTAGGGCTAGTGCTCTTTGCGCACACCTCGGCGGGCAAGACCGAGCAGGGGCGTCTCTTTTTGCTATTCACGCTGACGTATATGGTTTCGGTGGTACTCTTCTTCGTCACTGCGCGCTACCGACTACCCGTCGTGCCCTTGCTTCTACTCTACGCCGGCTTCGGGATGTATTCGCTGTGGAAAGAAGCACAGTACCGCAGCAAGGCTCTGGTGGCCTTGCTCCTGCTGTTGCTCATGGCCAATGTCGGCGCTGGGGCTATGGACTCAGAGGGCGAACCGCAGCAGCACTTCTGGCTGGGCTATGCGTACGAACGCAACGGCATGCCAGCCAATGCCATGCGCGAATACCGCTGGGTCCTCAACCGACTTCCCGACCACGACGATGCGCTCTTGCGCCTAGCGGCCCTCTACGTCGATGAAAAGGAATACCACAAGGCCGTTGATCTCTACAGGAAATATCTGGAGTTCTACCCCGAGGGGGACCGAGTCCGCTACTTTCTCGGCAATGCTCTGCTGCACATGCGCCGCTACGAGGACGCTATCGCCACCTACGCGCAGGTCGCCGAAAAGCGCCCCGACTGGGCGGCTATCTACGGTCGCATCGGCTACGCCCACGCCATGGCGGGCCAACTCGGCCAAGCAGCCGATGCCTATCGCCACACCCTAACGCTACGCCCCGACTCCACCGTGGTGCGCTACCAGTTGGCTCAGCTCTACGAAACGCAAGGCCAGTTGCAGGCCGCGGCCGCTGAGTACCGCACGCTGCAGGAGCAAGCCCCTACCGAACCCGAGTACCCCATCCGCTTAGCCGATCTGCTCGTCGAGGAAGCAAGCGACGGGCAAACGACCGCGCTTCTAGAGCCGACGCTCCAGACCCAAAGAGCCGAGGCCCTTTTGCGCCAAGCCATCGACCTAGACCCCAATCGCGTCCAAGGCTATTGGAGCATGGGGTTACTCTTGGCCCGACAGAACCGCTATTCCGACGCCTTAACTTTCTTTGAAAAAATTGCCGAACTCGTGCCGCAGGACCCCCAAGTACACGCCTGTCTGGGCAATCTTTACGAGCGCCTCGGCAGAGCAGAGGAAGCGCAGGACCACTTTGCTGAATACGACCAGCTCAAGCGGAAACGACGCTTGCAGGACAAGGCAATGGCAGAAGTAGAAAAGAATTTAGAATTGGTGCAGAAGATACTCGGACAGCGATAGAATCCGCGTTCAATACGCCACGCCGACTAGCCGGGACTGACCGTCTTGTTGTGCATCCCCTTCTATCGCCAACCGCACGATATAGAGCCCCGGCGGGACTAGCTGCCCTTGGGCATCGAGTCCGTCCCACGTCTTGTCTTCGTAGCGTCCGTTGCGTTCGGGAGCGTCGTGGATGATGCGGATCAACCGGCCGCTCAAATCGTAAACGGCGATCTCTACTGGGCGAGCAACATCCAATGCGAGCAAGTTATAGTACACCCTGGCCACATCGTTGACCCGATCCCCATTAGGGGTGAAGACCTCGGGCACAATCTCCATCCTGTCTAGCAAACGACCTCCGCGCAGCATCAAGGGGCTCAACACGGTAGTGCCGGACAGATCAGCATCGTCTCCTGTGGCCAGCGTTGCCGCATCGCCCGGAACAATGGCTTGGGATATGCCCCCCTCTTCGTCGGAAAGCCGGACCGCTGCGGTAAAGTTGGTGCTATAAGTCAACACCTCGGTCTGAAAGTGGATTTTTACGAGTGTGCTGCCTTCTTGCAGGAAGGGAATCCGCACCGAAAATTTGTCGTCTTCTACCGCGAGAATTTGGAATCCGTCAACGCGGGTCGTGTCCTCAAGCCCGGCAAAGACGCGCTCGGCGACGAGTTGTCCGGTTTCATCCACCAACTCTAGGCGATCTATGCTCTCTACTCGGGTAGGGGTGAATATCTCTATGGTGTCAAAACCGCGCAGGTTGGCCGTCGCCAAGACCGGGCGCACGGCGTACGTAAAATTCGTGTTTTCGGCTATGCTAACCTCGCGCGGAAAAATCTCGCCGATGACTTCGTCGGCAAAGGGCGGCGTCAGCACCTCAAAACTCAGGGATTTCAGCCCCCGAGCCGCCTCTAGATCATCGCTCTGAAAAAAAACTTGAAACTGGAAGTACCGATTTGGACTGGGAGAGGCGATTGGAATCCCAGGGCCGTTGGCCGCACTTGCGGGATAGGGCGTGCTGAAGGGACTCCAGTTGATTAGATCGTCCCTGATGAGACCAGGATTCCACTGGCGACCAAGGGCGTCGGCCTTGGGCAGCGTCTCGTACTCAGCTAGTTCCATTTCCTGGGTCGGGTCCTCCAAAGAGAACGGAATCTCCTCGGCGTCGCGCTGAGCTGCTAGCAGCCGAGTGAAGACAAAGGGCGTGGCGTCGTTGGCCGTGCGGGTGCGAATCTGCAAGCGGGAAAACACCTCGGGACCGACGGTTTCTTCTACCCAGCGCATATCGCCCCAGAGCGCGGGCTGGCCAGCGTCGAATATATCCGAAATGTATTGAGCTTCGGAGAGAAAACCCGTGCCGTACACCTCAAATTCGTCAATCTCAAAGTTGACCGTAGAGGTGGCTCGCAGGCGCACAAACTGGACATAGCTGGGCGGATCTATGGTCACATCGACGACGGGATTTTCGTTGTCGGCCTGTAACAGCAGGGGGTCCCAGATCAAACTGCCGTCGTTAGTTAGGCTGATCCCGTCGTTAGTAAAAAGCTCAAAGGCCCGCAGGAAGTCGTTGTGAAAGGGCGTAGTGGGAGATTTATGAACGGTATTGCGCGGATAGAAGCGGATGCGATTGACGCCAAAACGCCCCCCTAAGTTGAGGATGACCAATGTGCCCAGCGCGTTGAAATTCTTGCGCTCAAACGCCTTCTTTTCGCCGCCATCCTCGCTGGTGAGCAACTCCTGCAAGGCCAGTAGGAGGTCGTTGCGATCGAATATACTGCCACTGGCGACCCCGACGTCGCGCCCGAAGTCAAAGATATTGGGCGCGTCTATGTTGCCGCCTCGCACCACCGTATTGTTGGCGATGTTTTCGCCTTCTTCTATGCGCAAGGGAAAGAGACTACGGGGAAAATCGGGATGTGCAAACGCGATTAGATTCCCCGGCGCGTTGCCCACTAGCAGGCGGTTGGGATTGAGGGGCGAACGATACTCCGCGTCGATGACTGCCACGGCCGAGTTGCCTTCGCCCTGCCAATCCAACTCGCCGCCTTCGCCCAAAGTAACGGTGTCGAGGGCGAAAACGGGAACACAAACGACCGCTAGCAACCCTAATGTTAGGGCGAAAATGCGCAAAAAATAGCCCGATACACACATGGCAGCGCTCCAATGTAACCAAGACGGTGGCGGCTTTTGGCAGCCAGTGCTTGTAAAATAACTTTTGGAACCGAGTTGATATCGCTTTATTTTGCCTATATATATAAAATCTCGTCCCCCAGTTCAAGGAAGGATGAGCCATGCTTAGGTCTTTGTCTTTCTTCGTCTGCACGGTTTTGCTCACCGTTGCTCAAGTGAACGCCCGAACCGAATTCCATCTGGGCGGCGCGGACGGCCCATCTTGGCAGGACGCCCGTAGCCAAGCCGAAGTGGGTGCGTATCTGGTCTATGACGCCAACGGCGAACTGCTCAAAAGCGTTGCTGTGGGCACACCCCCGCAAGCGACCGGTGGGGACACCCTCGTCGATTTCTCCGACATCTCCATCCGTCCCCGCTTCATCGATCCTTTCGAAAACTTGGCTCTGACCGATCTAAGCGCCGAGTCAAACGAGGTCCCCCTAAACTTCACCGGGGGGGAAGTCAGCGTATCCTACGGAGGTGGAAATTCGGCTTACAATTGCCTCTTCGCCGGCAACAATGCCCCCCTCAACAAGCTCATGCTCGATGCCAATCCGGTATCCGCCCAGTTTCGCCCCTTCTCGCAGGATCCCAACAAAGCACCGGGCATCGGACTCGGGCGTCCTTTCTACGACGCCATTATATTCGATTTCGGTGCCAATGTGCCGATCAACCGCATTCGCTTCTATCCGCGCCTCAGCCAAGAGGAAGACCGCCTACTGATCGAAGATTTTGCCGAGCCCAAGCCGGCCCTTGAGTCCTTTGGCGAAGACAGCTTCGCCGATAATTTCGTGGGCTGGTTTGACATCCGGGTGGGCGACGCTTCGCTGCCTTTTCAAGACGGCGCGTGCGGGCGCACGCCCGGCAGGCGCTGGATCACCAAAAACGACCCCTTGCTGAGCGTGCTGCACTCCACCCGCGAGAATCTCGACGTGGTGACCGATCTGCGCTTCAAGCGGCAGTCCATCCGCTTTCTCACCTTCCAAGCCTATCCCTTGCGCAACTGGGAACTCGCCGAGTTTGAAATCTACGGCGAAGGTTTCGTCGAAGAGACGACCTACATTACCCAAATCTTGGACTTTGGCCGCCCGATTAGCTGGGGCCAAATCCGCTGGAGCGGCGAGTTGCCCGAGGGCGCCCGAGCGGAGATCCGCACCCGCACCGGGCACACCCCCGACCCCAAGCTCTACTTCGCCCCCAACAACAACGGCGATCTGGACCAAATCACCCTGAAGGACTACTTAAAGATCGACGCGTTGTCCCGCCTGCCCACCCAGTACGACACCGAAAACTGGAGTTTCTGGTCGCCACCCTACGATTTTGCCGCCGGCTTGCGCGACGAGACGTTGCCCGCCGAAGCCTGGCAGGACGGCACGCCTCTACTCTCGCCAGGTCCCAGCCGCTATATCCAGATCGCCATCAAGTTTTTTTCTGCTCCCTTTGCCGCCCCCCGGCTGGATCAGCTCTCACTACAGTTGGGTGAGGCACCTGCGGCCCAAGAAGTCGTCGGCGAGATTTGGCCCATCGAAGTGGACTCCTTTGAGCCTACCACCTTCACCTATGTGGTGTTGCCCTCCTTTGCGGCGGACAATATTGGCTTCAATCGCCTAGAGATTCTAACTCACGCCCGAGTAGATACTATAGAGGCGGTCGTACTCGACGGGTCCCCAGTGGACCTCGATCTTTTCCCCTATGAAATCCTCGACGACCGGATCGTAGTCGAATTTCCAGCGGTGAAGGGCGAAGAAGACAGCTTCAAGCAGTTGGAGGTAGTTTTCAACGCGCCCGTGCTGCGCTTCGGCACTGAATTCAGTAGCTGGGTTTTCAACAGCGAGGATCCCGATCAGATCCGCCAGCAGGTCCGGCCTGGCAACGCCACCTTCCGCTTTTCCGGCGATGTGCTCGCCGTTAAAACCCCGGTGGGTGGCAATTTGCTGGTCAATGTGGAAGTCGGCCCCAACCCCTTTACGCCCAATGGCGACGGCTTCAACGAGACGCTAACCATCGCCTACAATCTGCGCGAAGTGGCGACGGACCGCACGGTCTCCGTGCATATCTACAATCTAGCCGGGCAAGAGGTGGTCACATTGCCCCCAACGCGGTCTCGCAGCGGGCAGTTTCGTCAAGAGTGGGATGGCACCGACGCCAGCGGCCAGCGCGTCCCTCCGGGGCTCTACCTGTACGAACTGTCCCTCAATGTCGAGCAAAAGGAAAGAAAAATGGGGTTCCTCGCAGTGGCGTATTAATTGGTTTCTAGATGCGCGATTTGGTTGACATTTTTTGGCGATTGTCGTAGGGTATAGCCAAAATGTTGTTAGTCGCAGCCAAACTTTCCACCTGCCGGTCATTGAAAGGAGGTTTGTCTGACAGGCGATTTTCTTCGCAACGCATCCCTCTACTCAAATCTGGTCCCATGACCAATATACCGATATTCTGAGGAGGTTTTCTCAACATGCAAAAAATTGCAAAAGGACTGATGGTCCTGCTAGTATCGGCTGGGCTCGCTAGCGCCCACAACCCGCCGGGTGAGTTATTCTTTCTCTTTCAGTTTCCCGATAACGCTGTGCCGACCATAGACGGCGACCTTTCCGACTGGAACATCGTCCCGGATAAGCCCTATGTGATCCGCAGCGACAAGCTCTACGACCCAGCTCAGTTCCACGAGGCGGGTCGCGGTGAGCTCGATCTCAGCGACTTCAACCCGCTGCACATCCTCGGTTGGAACGAAAATTTCAACAAGCTCTACTTCGCCAACCAAGTCTTTGACAATATCCACAATACCGACCGCGAAGATCCGGCCCGCCATTGGGACGACGACAACTGGGAGGTGGAAGTCAACCCCACCCACCTAGCGGCCGACGAGCAGAACCTCTCCGACGAGCCGGTGAACCGGATTGCCTATAAATGGGTCGTGCCGCCGATTGAAGGAGTCTATCAGTCGCTCGAGCCCATCGGCAACCTAGCTTGGCTTTCGGACGGTGGCGACTTTACTTCGTATGGCTGGTCCTTTGATGGCGACATGTTCGGCGAAAGCACCTATTACTATGAGCTAGGTATTACGCCGATTGCCGAGATTCCCCGGGAGGGCGCCACGCCCGACAATATCGAGATTTACGACCTCGAAGAGGAAGATATCATCCACATCTCGATCAACAACGGCGATATTGACGCACCCCAGTCCGACCACGCCTATCAGGGTTTCTGGGGTACCACCCCGGAGAGCAGCAATATCGCGCTGAACGACTTTGTCCTCGCTCCGCTCGAAGAGGGCATTGACTTTTCAGCGACGAGCGTCGAAGCAATCAGTTGGGGCCAGCTCAAGAGCAGTTTGGACCGCTAAACCCCTCTGCTGGCTTCTTACTTATCTCCAAGCCCTCGTTTCGCTGTTGTCTGCGAATCGGGGGCTTTCTTTTGTACGAGCTTCTCGCGCGCCAAGCGCAACTGACTCACCGCGCGGGGATAGCGCGGGTCCAGCCGCAGCACGGCCTCCCACTCGCGAATGGCCGCTGTGTACTGCCCCTGTGCGGCATATATCTGTGCTAGCGCATCACGGGCCTCGACTAAGGTGGAATCGACGTTCAGGACCGCTTTAAAGGTCTCTACCGCCTGCTGCAAATCGCCCTGCTGGGCGTAGGCCATGCCTAGTTTGGTCCGCACTGCCTGCAAACCCGGCTGCAACGCCAGCGCCCGACGATAAGCGGCGATAGCCTGTTCATAGTCGCGGAGTTGGTGGTAGGCTTGGCCTAGATCGGCAAAGGCCCCTACCATATCCGGCTGCAGCTTGCAGGCCCGTTCATAAGACGCAATCGCAGCTTGCAATTCGCTCTTGTAGTGCAGCGCCGCACCCAAGCCGTAATGGGACGGCGCATAGCTGGAGTCGCTGGCGATGACCTGGCGAAAGGTGGCAAGGGCCTCCTCAATGCGTCCCTGTGCCACGTAGGCTTCGCCCAGTAGATGGCGAGATTCGATGTCGCCTGGGAAGGCGGCTAAGTTCTCCAGATGGCGCTGCACTTGGTCTTGCACAGGCCGCAACTGTGCGAAAATTTGCCGCTGCCGTGCGACCGCCTGCTTCCTCCCCTGTCGCTCATAAATACGGGATAGATTCAAGTGCGGATGCGGATGCCACGGTGCTTGGCGCACTGCGTGCTCGAACGCCGAGCTCGCCGCCGTCAGGTTGCCGCTGCGGAGTTGGGCCAGTCCCAGTCGGTTGTAGTTTTCCCATTCAGGGCTCAGGGCCACGACGCGCTTGAGAAATTGGATGGCCCTGTCTTTGTGATTGAGATCCATATAAATCGCTCCCAAAAGCGAATAGACCTGCACCCACGACGAATCACGGGCCACCACCTCTTCCAAAACCGCCGCGGCCTCCTCGGCCCGCCCCAATCCCGAATAGAGCGCAATCCCCAAGGAGTAGTAGGTTTTGAGACTGTCCGGCTGCATGTGGATGGATGCTCTCAAGGCATCAATCGCCTCCTGATAGCGGCCCTGTCTATAGAGTTCAACTCCCGCTTTATAGTGGTCTGTAGCCGTCTGGTCATCCCCTGCTGCGTAACGGGGGGCCGTCGGCAGGCTGTCTATTTGGACTGGCTGCTTGCGGGCGACCAAGTCTTCTGTATCCGCTGGCCCGACATAACTAGCAACGATGCCCTCTTCCCCCTCCTGTACCACCAAGTAGCGCCGAGTCTCCAGTCGCTCCAATACCTGCACCCGACCACTGGGCCAACGGATTTCTACGCGCTCCACTTCCTCGGCTGCCCCCAACCCGAAGAGCACCCGACCGTCGCTTTGCGATAAGTACCCCACTCCGCGCTGTATTTCCCGCATCTGCTGTCCATTATCCGCGAAGAGTACAACCCGCGCTCCCTGTGCGTCGCGGTTACTTTCAGTACCGACCAGTTCGAGCCCCAGCCAATTGCTGCGGCTCCCGCCGAGATTGTGCAAAAGAGTCGGCGCGTCGTTCAGGTTCACGACCAGCAGATCCAGATCGCCGTCGTTGTCGTAGTCGCCCAGCGCCCCGCCGCGACTGACCTTTTCTTC
Organism: Candidatus Latescibacterota bacterium; assembly: GCA_022825835.1. Classification (GTDB taxonomy): domain Bacteria; phylum Latescibacterota; class UBA2968; order UBA8231; family UBA8231. The sequence goes on along the minus strand of JAJDVZ010000030.1, from coordinate 28,456 downwards.
GGCAAAGCCTCTCCCAACCGTAGCCCCTACCTCGACAAATGTTCCACCCGCATTCTGATAGAGCAGGTTGCGCTGGGCGTAGCGCAGTCCCGAAGGATGCTGGGCGACCTGGGGGTAGATGTGCCCGTTGACCGCGAACAGGTCCAGCCAACCATCGTTGTCGTAGTCGAAAAAACCCGTGCTCCAGCCCAAGTAGGGCCGCACCTCACCACCTAGCCCCACTGCTGCCGTAAAATCGACGAATTGACCGTCCCCTTGATTCTGGTACAGCGTGTTGACGTCGTCTGAAAAGTGGGTCATGTACAGGTCCAAATCACCGTCATTGTCGTAGTCGCCAGCCGCCGCGCCCATGCCGGCCTGCGCCCGCCCGTCCTCGCTGTAAGCCGCCCCGGCAAAGGCCGCCACTTCCGCCAGATGCCAATACCCGTCGTTGCGATAGAGCAGGTTGGGGTAGCCGTCGTTGGCCACGTAGAGATCCTGGTCGCCGTCGCCGTCGCCGTCTAAAAAGACCACCCCCAAGGACGCCTGCTTGTCTGCGTCAATCCCCGTCGTCCGGCTCACATCCGCAAAGCCAGTCCCGCCCTCGTTGCGATAGAGCACGTTGGCTTGAGGCACCATGCCGTGCGGACCGCAATAGACATCCAGCCCCTTGAAGCCACTACAGAGTTGGCCGCCGCCGGGCGGGTTTTCCAAGTCGAAGACCAAATAGTTAGCCACGTAGAGATCTAAAAATCCGTCGGCATCCACGTCTCCAAATGCCGCGCTAGTTCCCCAGCCATCGTCCTCTACGCCCAGCTCAACCTCGGCAAACCTTTCCCCGTCGTTGCGATAGAATACATTGGGACCCCAATAGGTGACGTACAAGTCCAGATCGCCATCGTTGTCGTAGTCTCCGACCGCGCACCCCATACCCCAACCCGTCCGCCGCAGACCAGCCTCATCGGTTTTGTCCTCAAAGACTCGCCCATTGGTCCCTTCGCTGTTGCGGTAGAGCCGATTGGAGTGATGCGAGGAATCGGCCTCCACTCGCGTGCTATTGACCAAAAACAGGTCGAGATACCCATCGCTATCGTAGTCGAAAAAAGCGGCCCCCGACGACATCGATTCGAGGATATAGCGCTGCTCTGCGCTGCCGGAGACTTGGCGGAAATCGAGGCCGACAGTCTCGGTCACATCGACGAATTGCACTTCGGCTGTCGCTGTTTCGATCTCCGCTTCTGGCTCGCATCCTGTGCCCCACATCAGGCTTACAAGCCCCATGCCGGCGATCCATCCACGCATTAGTCTCATTTCCATAGAGTAGAAAAGGTTGCCCTGCCCACTGCCCAAAGTACGCAATAACGTGCAAAAATAAACCCATCGTCAGTCATTGAGATTGACCATATATTCTCCGTAGAAAACAGGTGCCTATCCAAACGCTGAGGAATAGATGACAGCCATCCATCACATCCGGTTATCAGTCTCCGATCTAGAGACTGCAACGAGATTCTACTCGCCCTTGCTAGCAGCACTTGGATTCCGCGCGTTGTCCCCGCACCTGACAGAGCAGGGCGCGATCGACAGATTGCGATTCGAAAAGGACGGGATGATCCTGCTGATCGGCCGCACTACAGAAGCAGGCCGACATGAGCGGGGAAAACCGGGACTGCACCATCTCGCCTTTTCTGTGGACTCACGGGCAGAAGTTGAAAGAATCTACGAAGAGGTAATCAAGAACCTAGAGTCCGTGAATGTCGAAGATCCGCCAATCGACTGTCCAGAGTACCGCGAGGGTTACTACGCGACGTTCTTCTTCGACCCTGACGGCATCAAGCTCGAAGTAACTTACACCCCCGAGTAAATCGGAGAACGGCAGTATATGTGTTCCCACAATTTCATAGAACGCATGCGAAGCCTTATTTATTTCCTTACCCTCAGCCCCCTATATGCGATAGTCCTGATCCTCGCGTCAGCCCTCGCTCCACCGACCTTTGCCGACGTACGCCTGCCCAAGATATTTGGCGATAACATGGTATTGCAGCGCGATAGCCCCCTGCCCATCTGGGGCTGGGCTGGGCCTAGAGGGCAGGTCATCGTCGAATTTCTCGGGCAAATCGACAGTACCAGCGCCAATGCACAGGGCGAGTGGAAGGTGGAACTGCCACCAGCCAAAGCCGGTGGTCCTCATACACTGACAGTGATAGGCACCAACAGCATTGAACTGCAAAACGTGCTCGTCGGCGAAGTCTGGCTCTGCTCGGGGCAATCGAATATGGAAATGGGCGTCAGTCTCTGCCTCAACCCAGAAGCGGAGATCACCGCAGCCAATCATCCACAAATCCGTCTCTTCCAGATTCCCAAAAAACTCAGCGCCGAACCGCAAACGGACATCGAGGCCGATTGGCACCTCTGTACCCCGGAGACCATCGCCAAGGGCGGCTGGGGCGGGTTCTCGGCCGCTGCCTACTATTTCGGTCGCCACTTGCAGCGCGAACTCGACGTGCCCATCGGCTTGATTCAGGCAGCTTGGGGAGGAACCCGGATTGAACCTTGGATCCCACCCGCTGGCTTTGCCGCAGTACCTGCTGTCCACGATATCTACGAGCAACTGCAATTGCAAAATCCGCGCAGTGATCTGTACAAAGCGCGCTTAGGAGGCGTATTGGACGAAGTCGAAGCCTGGCTCAATGCCGCCCGGGCGGCGCGACAAAGCGAAGAGCCGGTACCGGAAATGCCAACCTATCCCCCCGAACTCCTGCCGCCAAACGGGCCGCAGCAACCCGCCGTGCTCTACAACGCCATGATCCACCCCCTCGTCCCCTTTGCATTGCGCGGTGCCATCTGGTACCAAGGCGAGTCCAACCACACCGAGGGCATGCTCTACACGGAGAAAATGAAGGCACTCATCGGGGGTTGGCGCGACCTTTGGCCGAACGGCGAGTTTCCGTTTTACTACGTACAGATCGCCCCTTATTCCTACGGTGACGAAGCCTCTGATGTCCTACCCAAATTCTGGGAAGCGCAAACGGCCGCGCTGGGAATTCCCCACACCGGTATGGCCGTCATCCACGATGTAGGCGACCTCAATGATATCCATCCCAAGAACAAGCAGGAGGTCGGGCGGCGTTTGGCACTGGTGGCGCTGGCCAAGACCTATAACCAAGAGGTGAGCTATTCAGGTCCGCTCTACCATTCGATGCAGATCAAAGGCGACAAAATGCACTTGCGCTTTGACCATGGCAGCGGCCTGAAAACACGCGATAGCGCGGCTCTCGATCACTTTGCAGTGATCGACCAAAAACGCGGCGGATTCGTCAAAGCAAATGCTAAAATAGTAGGCGATGAGGTTGTAGTTTCGGCACCGGGTGTCGAATACCCCGTGGCAGTGCGCTTTGCCTGGCACAAGCTGGCTGAACCTAACTTAGTCAACGCCGCCGGCCTACCCGCCGCCCCATTCCGCGCTGGTGTCGTGCCCCAACGCGATCGGCTCAAAATGGAAGTGCCCGAAGCGGCAGACTATCACCTCGTGTACGACCTCGATCTGGCCAACCTCGGCGCGGATATCCATTACGACATCGACAATAGTGCTGCGATTACCGCGCCCTTTGACCGCATCGCCTACTTTGTGGAATTGCAACACAGTGATGGCGGAACGCGCTTTCTCTACGTTTCACTGGATGCCTTTACCGATGATCTCAAAATGATCGGCGTGCCCACCTTGGCCTCGGGGGCTCACTTCCAACAACCCGTCACCTGGATGAACATCTGGTCCAACACTGGCGTACCCAACGGCATCGGCTTAGAAGGAGGCCACATCGAATTCTGGCCCAATAACTACACCGCAGCCAACTCCTCTGCCGTGCCCAATGCCTCTCAGCATAGCTACGACTTTGGCGACCAGCCAATAGACCCCACTGACGGCTATGGCAGTATGCAGATACACAACGCCACGACGGAACAGACGCTCTTTGCCATCAACCACTGGCGTCGAGGTGAACGCGCCGATATCGGCATTGGCAATCGGGCGGATAAACACTCCGATTGGACTTTTGCCGGCAATGCACAGAGCTACTCTGCCAAAAGACTGCGAGTACTGGTGAGACTAGATCGGTGAGCTGAAGACTTGGCCCCTCATCGTGCCACTAGAACATCACTCTCAATCCAATATCCGCCGTCATACCATAACGTTCTTGCAACGCCGGAAAGCTAGTTTTCTGATTGAGATCAATATCATCCGCGCCTGTAATATTATTTAGGTTAAAAAACGCCTGCATTCCAAACCACGGAAGCCGCTGGCTGATCGCGAGATCCCACCGCGTGTACTTGTCCGAGTGAATTCGCTGTTGCAACCAGAAGTCGGGTTTCTTGAAAATATTATCTTGGTACAAGGCAGACACTCTGGCTGAGAATCCACGATAATCGAATCCGACTGCTAGATTAAAGATGTCATTGGGCTGGTGCAATAAGCGGCTCGTATAAAACGTATCCACCACCGTTCTGTACAGCGTTCCGAGTTCATCATACGATATATCCAATTCCGTTCGCGGATAATTTGCTTCCGAAAATACTCGCGTATAGTTGATATTAAAGACCAGATTAGACAGGATACCAGGTAGATACCATGGATGCGTTTGCCAGTCAATTTCAATACCTCGAACGTCGGTCGGGTTCGGATTGTTAATAAACGTACTGAAATTATACAGTTGCGTATTCTGCTGGCCGTCTTGTGGCAGATCCGGATATGCACTGAGATCGCTAAGGAATGTTGTTGACGGGAAGATCAAGTCCTCTATGCGTTTTCGAAAAGCATTGACCGTAAACAATCCTACTGCATTTCCATAGATCGACACAGCGAGATCGATATTCTCCGACGAAGCTGTCCTTAGCGAATAATTATTGTAAATGATCGTCGCCAGTGACACGTCATACCGTGGGACAATTGCGCTATAGTCCGGGTAGTTTAATGTATTGGTATAGGCAAAATGAATTTGCAACCACCGTAGTGGCTTGTACCGCGCATGGACCATAGGAAGCAGAAAGCCACGAGAATTAGTTGCGGTCGTATCCCTAGCATTGAATGCTATCCCACCGCCGGCATCTGGCAGTTGCACACCGCGATTGCCCGTATAGCTCGTCCTAAGGTTCTGGAAACGCATGCCGGGCAGTAGCGTAATCTTCTCGCCTATATTAACCGTGAGCATCCCATAGGCTGCGCTCTTGGCCTCTGATCCATTGTAATCAAAGCCGAGAGATCTATACTCATTCTCTATGAAGCCTACATCTCTTGCTATGGCGATTTCTATAATCTCTTCCATGAAATCAATATTCATCGGATATGCCAGTGAATAGTCCCCGGCGAGAAAATTTCGATATGAATATGGATCGTCTGTAAATAGAGCCAAGACAACATCGCCATTGTACATGTTCAATTCGGGATACTTTTCGAACACTCTTGCGTATAGCTGTCTACCACCTAGATCGAAATGTACTCCTGCTCTGTCATCGATGTCATAGGATCGCTTGCGATACTGATAAGAGCCGCCAAGCTTGACCTTAGATGCAAGAACATCAACGGTCACCAGATCTCTTTCCAGACCCACAGATCCCGTCAGCGACCGGTCCATAGCAACGTTTTTCGAGCTATTAATCGTTTTCAGTTTAGCGCCTATCGAGTCAGGTATTCCTGAAGCGGCTATGGTTGAAGGATGTGATTTGGACAAATCGCCTTGGCCAGCATATCCTGCCCTGTCTTGCAGAAATATGAGTGTGAAATCTTCAGGATTCTGGCTCCTCGAATAGGTATGGGAGAGCTTCAGGTCAATATCAAATAGTGGTACTTCCTGCCGAATACTGAGCAGATTAGTGACAGACATTAAATCATTACTAGATCGTCCGCCCGAGTACGTGATATCGTCAATGGCATGTACGAATGACTGTCCTCGACTCAGAGCTCCAGTCTCCGATGTACTAAAAAAATTGAGAATGCCCACTTCGCCCGAATCATGATTGTAATCTACCACAAGAGTCGCGCCATGACGCTGTTTTTCGCTGAAGACGTCACTTAGATCGACACTCGTTAGATCGGGAATACCGTCATCCCCGTGCGACTTGTCGTTTAGCACATAATGGGCCGCCAGCCGATTAGCACTCCGATTGCGCTTTTCAGTGGTGCCCTGTAGGAACAAGCCCAGTCGTTGATTTAAGACTCGATGTTCAAGAGAACCAACCAATCTATAGTCGGCATACGTTCCTTTCAGATCATTGTAACTTCCTTGTGAGGTAAGGCCAAAGATAGGGCGAGTGCCGCTGGTCTTCGCTTTCCGTAAGCCGAAATTCACTACGCCGCCGATAACCGCAGCATCCATATCCGGAGTAATCGCCTTTACCACATCAATTCCGCCAAGGATGCTTGAGGATATCATACTGAGATCGGTAGCCCGATCCCCTACTAATGACGCTTGTTCATTGGGGTTATTAGATACGACGTTACCTGGAAGCTGAACGCCGTCTATCGCAATCTGGTTATACTGTGGTGATAGGCCACGAACAACGACTTTGGCCCCTTCACCTCCTTCCCGGAGAATCGACACACCGGGAAGTCTTGCTACTGATTCAGCCGCATTTGCGTCGGGTAGCTCCTGTATTCGTGCACCAGAGACAACATTCTTAATCGCCAGCGATGACAGTTGCCGATTTATCGCCGCCGTTTGACCACTTGCCTGTGCTGTAACAACGACTTCTTCTTCGAGGAGGCTCACTGGATCTAAAGGTAGCTCTAATTCCAGTACTTGATCAACCGTCAGCACTACTTCAAGCTCACGTGTCTCGTAGCCAATATAGGTCGCTCTTACCGTGTGGGATCCAACCGGAACATTCCTGATTACAAACTTGCCCTCTATATCACTTGCGCCCCCAATACTCGTGCCAACTATGATTACATTTGCCCACGGCAATGGCTCGCTAGTAACCGCATCCAATATAGCCCCACGCACCGTTGCCGATTGCGCGCTAGCCGTACTTGTAGTAAGTACAGCTAGCCACGCCGTCAGCAAGCCAATATACCTACATCTAGCCTTAATGGTCATGCGCCAAGAAGCTGCATGACTACTTGAGGAGTAACATTCGCTTCCACAGTGTAATATCGCCAGCATCTAGTGCGTAAAAGTATACACCATTGCTCAAGCCAGAGGCATCGAAATGGACTTTGTACGCACCGGCTGCAAGATGCTGATTGACCAAAGTCTTCACCAATTGGCCCAAGGTATTGTACACTTTGAGCGTAACCAACCCCGCTTCAGGCGTCTCGAATCCGATAGTGGTAGATGGGTTAAACGGATTAGGATAGTTTTCCGCCAAGTGGTAACCGGTTGGCACTTGGCTCGCCAAGTGTTCTACAGCGGTTGCCGCACTCTGATTCAGCCACTGCTCTTTCTGTTCGGGAAACCAGTTCAAGTCTCCCACCGCAAATCCATCGGTACCGGCATGTTGTAATGCCGAATTCGAAAACGCCAAGTTCTCTGGCAAAGGCCATGGAGGTGGATAGTGGACACCTTCTCCCCCCGGATCGTAGGACCATCGTGAATTCAGATCAAGCCGTTCATGCACGGTCTTGTCCATATACTCTATCAAGGCATCCACGTGTCCTTCGATATCAGGATCAAATCCAGGATCCGCCTCTATATTACCCGCTAGAGTTGACTGAACGCCGATTGCTGGGAACAGATTGTCGAACGTCCATTGCGTGTATTCCGTAATCCACCTCGGCTTATGCAATCTTCTGGGGAGTATCTGTATTGATCCATCGGGGACCTTGACGCTATCAGTAAGCGTGATGTTAGCGTTATAGGTATCGTAATAATCAAACAGTTTCTTGGGCCAGAAATACGCGTTGTTCTGGACATCTATTACGCGCCTCGTTGGATCCAGCATTTCGGCTGTGACCCCTCGATCCGGATCGATATATACCTCCGGCCCAGGGATAGTCTGGTTCCAAATATCCGTGCTCCACTTACTGACAGAATCCCGTGCCGTAAAGTGGATCAGGCTAGTGGATGTGGTATCTGGCCAATTGGAGAAACCGGGGTCTTCCAGTACAAACTTCGTCCACCAACCCAAGGAATGTACCGAGTAAAACAGGTTGTTCTTGATGTGAACATTGGAGCCATGGTGTGCCAAGAAGGGATTAACATGGGTATAAACCAGAGTGTTGTGCTCGAATACCGAATGACGATCATAGCCCCTCGCCGACCATATATACCCATTAACAGCAAAAAACGTGTTGTTAATGACTTTCAGCGTATCCATATGGACCCCGGGAAACGCAATCATGGGTGAACCGCCCGCAATCCACGCTAGACTGTGATGATTATTGCGAAATACGCAATCCTGCATATCTATCTTGGACCAGTGGCCAGCTATGAGTATGCCAAATCCGCCACCGCTATCAAATACAATGTCGCGAAGTCTCAGCGATATCGAATCGGCAGTTAGCGTCATGTAATTATCCCAGCCTGCAACAACGTTATCGGCTCTCCGGGACAGTAAGTAGAGATCATTTATATTGACCTTTGCACCCTTCCCAATCAGGTCAAAGAACTGGGTTGGAGACGAGTCGTCCGGCAGAATTCCGGGAACAATTACGGGAGGTCTGTTAGCCAATTCATCCGGATCACCGTTTACTTCGGTAGCAATCAGATTTAGGTCACCATTGATCTTCATCGTCTCCGTAAACTGGTATACCGCGCCTCGCTTAAGTCGGTAGGCACGATCGGGATGGGCTCGCAAACCGTTGGCTAGCGTGTCTCCGTTGATCACGGCATTGATGTTGCCGGCGGGAAGCACTTGGATGTCAAGCGTATCGGCCATCTGGGCATGCATGGGACTCGGAATGGCGAAGAAGTAGAACACTAAGAGGGCAAGCAGCGATACGTACGTCAGTGCGGTTTTCATGGGTAAGACCTCGTGGTGAATTAGGTGGGAGAGAGCGTGGTCAAAACAAAAGCCTGATCGCGCCGACAAATAGCGGCGGTAATGTACAGGGGGGGGGGTACGCTTGTCAACTCGATTTTTGGTAGTGGGTCACTTTGAAAATTTAAGCCCTTCGATAAAGAGGCAAAATGTCCAAAAAATTTCAAAACAGCCCACTACCCGATTTTTCTTTTTTTGCCAATCAGATTAACACGGATCTTGAGGTCTCCTCGACGATCTATACGAGGACGACAGGGGTTGACCAAGGACGGGGGAGGCGATACCTTACAAAGTCTGGTTGTCTTGGACAAAATGGCGGCGATTTTCTTGCCAGTAAATCGCATCCCATCCATAGCAGCCTATCTTATCCAACTTCATGCAACAACGCCCGTCTTAATCGCCCATTTCACTCACAAACAAATACGGAATTGCAATGAACATCCCCGGTACGGACCGTCCCTTCTTCGTCATCGGCGAAAACATCCACACCACCCGCGTCGTCTTGCGCAAGGGTAAGCTCATCGGCCCAGACCCCCAAGGCGTCGAATCCGTGCGCTTCCGCGACGCCAACAACAAGCGCCGCTTCCTCCACATTCCCGAAGCAGTCAAAACAACCCAAGACTACGAGGAAGGCCGCGTCAAACACCTCAAGATCGCCGTGCAACAAGCCATGCTCGGCAACGCGGATGGCCTCGACTATATCCACCGCCAAGTACAGCGTCAAGAAGCGGCCGGCACCGATTTTCTCGACCTCAATGTCGATGAGATATCCCTCAAGCCCACAGAGCGGCAAGAGGCCATGCGCTGGTTGGTGCAGGCCGTATCGGCCATGTCGCAGACGCCCCTGGCCATCGACTCCTCCCAGCTAGACACCCTCGCCGTCGGCCTCAAAGCCGGGGCCGATCACCCCCAGCGCCTACTGCTCAACTCCGCGTCTTTAGAGCGGCCCGAAGCCCTAGAGCTAGCCAAACGGTACAACGCCCAAGTCATCATCACTGCGGCGGGCGAGTCCGGTATGCCGCAAAGCGCGCAAGAGCGGATCGATCACGCCCGGCAAATGGTAGATAAAGCCCTCGCCTTGGGGCTGCCGCTCGCCGACTTGTACATCGACCCCCTGATCTTCCCCATCTCGGTTGACGTGCAATTCGGCCACCACGCTTTTGACGCCATCCGCCAACTGCGCGACGAGTTGGGTGCCGACGTCCACATCACCGGTGGCTTCTCCAACGTCTCCTTCGGCCTGCCCTGCCGCCACTTAATCAACGATGTCTTCCTGCTGCTAGCCGTCGAAGCCGGAGCCGACAGCGCGATCATGGACCCGACTACCACTTCTCTAGCCGACCTCTTTGCCACCGACCGCCAAGCTCGTCCCTACCAACTCGCCGAGGATATGCTCTTGGGCCGCGACGAGTACTGCGCCGCCTTCCTCCGCGCCTATCGCAAAGGCGAGCTGGCCGCCTAGCGCGTTGGTCATTATTGGTCTTATCCCATAGATTAAAACTGAGCTTAGAGCGGGTTTCGTTGCCGTCGGCCTGTAGATCGCGAACGGAAAGGAGGGTCAATATGCGGAACGACAAAATCTGTATCTTTGCTGCTCTGCTGTCGTTGACCTTCATCGCCTGCGGCGAAGAAATATCCCATACCGAACTGGTCACCGACCTGAACAAGAATCACATCGTCCACACATTGGGCGGTCAACGCCCGGCTTTCTTAGTCCTCCCAGCCGATCACGACCCCGAGACGCCCATTCCACTCGTACTCAGCCTGCACGGCTTCACCAGCCACTTGGCCCAGCATGACCGCTATTTTGGTCTCTCAAAGCGGGTGAACGACGATCGCTTCGCCCTCATTATGGCCAACGGCACGCGCGACCCCGATGGCAAGCGCTTCTGGAACGCCACAGACTTCTGCTGCGACTTCCACAACACCCAAGTCGATGACGTGCAGTACCTTGCCGGGCTACTCGAAGAAGCCGCCACGCATATCGCCGTAGAGCGCATCTTCGCCCTCGGGCATTCCAACGGCGGCTTTATGTCCTACCGACTCGCCTGCGAAGGCATCCCAGGGCTAGTCGCCATTGCCAGCCTCGCTGGCACTTCCTTTAGCGACCCCTCCCGTTGCGCTTTCGCATCCCCAGTCTCAGTGCTGCAAATTCACGGTACAGCCGACGAGACCGTGGCCTACGACGGCAGCACGGGCGAACATGAGTACGCAGGCGCAGAAGAAGTCGCGTTGCGCTGGGCTGCACTCGCCCGCTGCGATCTCACCGATCCAGAAACCCTTCCCCCACTCGACCTCGACCAAAATCTCGACGGCCCCGAGACCGTCCGCACCCGCTACCGCACGGGCTGCCGCCACGACGTCACCATCGAGTTGTGGACCATAGAGCAGGGCGTGCACGTACCGAACTTTGCGCCCGACTTTGGCCAACGCTTGCTCAAGTGGCTGTTCAACGACTCCCGCCCCGACACCCTATCCTAGACGGAGACAACCCTGTGTCCCTTTTCCTTCAGCGCCTAGACGACCCGCGTCCCCTCTTGTACGACGGCGGTTTTGGCTCCGAGCTTTTCGCCCGCCAAATCGAGCTGACCAACTCCACCCTCGCCAGCGAAATCCATCCAGAGGCCGTCGTCGATATTCATGCCGAATACATCGCCGCAGGGGCCGACTGCATTGGCACCAACACCTTTGTCGCCTCTGAGCTGCACCTCGCCATGGCCGACAAAGACCCGACCCAAGCCGGTGCGCTAGCCCGGCGCGGGGCCGAGTTGGCACAGCGCGCCCGGGAACTCGGCGGACGTGACGTCTTCATCGCCGGCTCCATCGGTCCCTCCCCCGGGGCTATCGAGGCCGACACGGGCAGCACGGATTTCGGCATTGCCAACGACAAGGTCCGCGCCGCGCATCAACGCATCATCGACGCGCTGTATGAGGGGGGGGTCGATTTTTTTTCTATTGAGACCCAGTTTTCCGCCGTCGAAGCGGCCATGGTATGCGACATCGCCCGCCAGACCGGCCTGCCCATTGCCGTCAACCTCGCGCTCAAATACACGCAAGACCGCAAAAGCAAGCAGGTCGTCTATCGCACCGATTGGGGGCACTCGGCCGCCGACCTGTTGGACATACTCGCCTCGGGCCAATACTCCAGCGGAGACAACCTCCTCGACCACGTCCACCTCGTCGGGGTCAACTGCGGCGCTGAAACCCGGCGCAGCGAGCACACCGGCATGCCGTACGCCCTCCACGGCGTCGAGCAGTTTAAGGCCGCCATGCAGGAGCGAGGCCTCGACAAGAAGCTGATGACCTATCCCAACGCCGGGATGCCGCAGCTCAACAGCGCCCTCCGCACCATCTACTCGCAGAGCCCCGAGGAAATGGCCGCGTACATCCCAGACCTAGCGACCGCCGGCGTCCAGATCATCGGCGGCTGCTGCGGCACCACGCCGGACCACATCCGCGCCTTTCGCCGAGCACTCGACTCATGATTCAATACCAAGTCCTCTACTGGCGCGACATCCCCGTGCAAATCAAGCTCTTTGCCGGTCGCCGACCGAGCTCGCACACCCTACCCGGCCGCTTCCAACTCGCGATCGACCGCATCGCCATGCAGGAAGGACTGGTGGGCACCGACGCCTATCTAGACCAGTGGCACTGGTCTGAAAAGCAAGAGCGCGCCGGCACCCCCGAAGACGTGCTGCAAGCGCTCTTGCACGAAACCGAAGAGGAAGGCGACCGCATCCTCGCCGCGTATAAACGACGATGATTTTCTACGACAAAGCTTACCAAGTCATCGTCGTCGGCGGTGGCCACGCCGGCACCGAGGCCGCACTCGCTGCGGCGCGCATGGGAGCCGAGACCCTGCTCCTGACCATGAACTTGGACACCATTGGCCAGCTATCCTGCAACCCGGCTATCGGCGGGATCGGCAAGGGACACATCGTCAAGGAAATCGACGCGCTCGGCGGCCAGATGGCCGTCAACACCGACCGCACCGGCATCCAATTCCGCCGCCTCAACACCTCGCGCGGACCAGCCGTGCGCGCCTCGCGCGCCCAAGCCGACAAAAAGGACTACCAATTCGAGCTGAAGTACACCTGCGAACAGCAAGAGCATCTCGACATCCGCCAGGGCCTAATGGAGAGCCTGCTGATCGAGAATGGGACCGTCCAAGGCGTCGGCATCAAGGGCGGCATCGCCTACCGCGGCCACACCGTCATCCTCACGACCGGCACCTTCCTGCGCGGCAAAATTCACGTCGGCGATTTCTCCTACAGCGCCGGGCGCGCTGGCGAGACCGCCGCCGAAAAAGCCGCCGAGGGCTTAGTCGCGCTCGGCTTTGAAACCGGCCGCCTCAAAACTGGCACTCCACCGCGTGTCAACGGCCGCACCCTCGACTTTGCCGCGTTCGAAGAACAGCCCGGCGACGACCCTCCGCGTCCCTTTTCCTATGCGGTGCAAAAAATCACTCAGCCGCAAATGCCCTGCTGGATCACCTATACCAACGCCCACACCCACGAACTCGTCCAAGACAACCTAGCGCGCTCGGCCATGTACAGCGGGCGCATCGAGGGCATCGGCCCGCGCTACTGCCCCTCCATAGAGGACAAAATCGCGCGCTTTGCCGACAAGGAGCGGCACCAAGTTTTCGTCGAGCCAGAGGGGCGGCGCACGCTCGAATTTTATCTCAACGGCCTGTCGATGAGCCTGCCGGAAACCCTGCAACCCCAGATCGTGCGCTCCCTGCCCGGCCTCGAACAGGCCGAGATCCTGCGCCCGGCCTACGCAGTCGAATACGATTTCGCCCCGCCGACCCAACTCTATCCACACCTAGAGACCAAGCGCGTGGCCAATCTTTTCTTCGCCGGCCAGATCAACGGCACCACCGGCTACGAAGAAGCTGCGGCTCAAGGGATTATGGCTGGCATCAACGCCGTGCTCAAGGCGCGCGGTGACGACCCGCTGGTCCTCACGCGCGCCGATGCGTACATCGGCGTCCTAATCGACGACCTCGTGACCAAAGGCACGCTGGAGCCGTACCGCATCTTCACCTCGCGCGCCGAACACCGCCTGCTCTTGCGCGAGGACAACGCCGACGACCGCCTGATGGCCAAGGGCCGGTCGCTAGGGTTGATCGGCGACGACCTGTGGCACCAGTTTCAAACCAAGCAGCAACAGGTCGCTGCCGAGCGCGAACGCCTACAGCACGAGCGCGTCAAACCGACTGAAAAGGTGCAAGAAGTCTTGGCGCGGCAGGGCACCACCCCCATCGCCGAATCGACCTCGCTCGCCGAGCTGCTGCGCCGCCCCCAACTCAACTACGACCACCTCTGCGAATTCGCCCCACCGCCACAGCCGCTCTCTCCGGACGCGGCCGAACACGTCGAGGCCGAGATCAAATACGCGGGGTACATCAAGCGCCAAGAGACCCAAGCGCAAAAGCTCAAGCGCCTCGAATCCCTGCGCCTGCCGATTGATTTTGACTTCGCCGCTCCCGGACTGAACATTTCGACCGAGGCGTGCCAAAAGCTCGCGGCGATCCGCCCGCAAACCCTCGGACAGGCGTCGCGCATTTCCGGGGTCTCGCCTGCGGACCTCGCTTCGCTCATGGTCTTCTTACACGCCCGCACCCAAGCCGTCCGCTAGCGCACGACAACAGCCGTCCAAGAGCGTCTAACACTCCGGCGTGTATGGACTTGACGCCGTTTCGCATCTTTGCTAAGCTCGATTATTCCGCAGCGAGCGCTATTGAGGCGTTCCCACAACAAGTCCTTTGGTCAACTGCCAGTTCCATAACCGAAGGAGTGAATTCTATGGACAATAGTCTAATAATTCAACAAGTCATAGATGGACAACGAGACCTTGGGTTATTGAAAGGCAACTGCCGAGAAGTTGTTAAAAAGATACCTGACGATAGTATCGACTGCGTAATAACGTCGCCTCCTTACTGGCAATTAAGAGAGTACGACATAAGTGAAGACACAGACCATCTAATAGGAACAGAGAAGACTCCCGAAGAATACGTAGATCATATTACAGAAGTTTTTAAGCAGATCAAAAGAATTCTAAAAAAGACAGGATCGGTATGGCTAAATCTCGGAGACAAGTACCACAATAAAAATCTGATGGGGATGCCTTGGCGTGTTGCTTTAGCAATGCAGGACGATGGATGGATTTTGCGAAACGATGTAATTTGGTCTCAGATGAAGGGAACGCAAAGTGCCAAAGACAGATTGCGAGATATGTACGAACACATTTTTCACTTTGTAAAAAACAAGAAATACTACTACGACGCGGATAGCATAAGAATTAAGCCTACCAAACTTCCCAAAGTGACAGGTAGTGAAACGATATCTGCGACTGGCGTAAGTGGCAAAAAATACCGCCAGCAAATTATCGACTCGGATTCCTTAACTCAAAGCGAAAAAAACGCCGCAATAAAAGCACTCGACGAGACGTTGGCAAGAATTCGCTCTGGCGAGCTCGTCGATTTTAGGATGACTATTCGAGGTACACAACGTACGTACCACAGTAATAACGGTAGGGTAAGTGGACGAGCTAAAGAACTGGAGAGTAAAGGATATTTTATTTTAACAAGTAAATCTAAGGGCCATATTCCATCCGACATATGGAATATAGTACCAGAAGATGAATGGAGGAAAGACACCCATTATGCCGTGTTCCCCATTGAATTATTGCAAATTCCAATCAAAGCTACTAGTCACAAAAAAGGCATAGTGCTCGATCCATTTATGGGAACTGGTAGTACCTTAGTCGCCGCTAATCAATTGGGCAGACGCAGCATGGGGATTGAATTGAGTGACAACTACATAAAAGTTGCCAACCAAAGATTAGAAAATGTCCAGTTGAGCCTCAGAATGTAGTTTCAGCCTAGAACTTATATTTTCTTTGAATTCATCGACAGTTGGAAATTTATCTTCAGGAGCTCCCCCTAGAATTTTTCGTATCCCTTCAGTATTAGTTCCCATTCTTTTATCAAAAACTAACCTCCACGTAGAGTCACTTTCGCTCCAAGCCATTTTGAACGTACAGAAGTGTATGGAATCATCATCCGTTGCTTCGTGTAAGTCGCTGGCATCAGTGGCCTTTTCTATATACTCAAGACCAACATCTTGCAGTACGAATACTATTTTTCTTCCCCAAGTCTCTACCACCATACCCTTTTTGTACACCTGCTGCATCATCGTCTTCAAAAACTCATTCGCCCAATTTATACCGTATTTATAGGATTTTTTAGTGAATCTGCCTGTTCTGTGGAAGTCTAAAACTGCCTCCCAAGGAGTTCCCGTAGTGCCGGCTGCCTGAAATTCAACGCAAATGAAATCCTCGATCCCTTCGCTAATTTTTGCTGCTACAAAATCTATACTACCCGCCACACCACATGACACTTCTGATGCCCACTGTATTTCATCCTCTGATGCCGGATTTCCAAAATACAACTTTTCAATAGTTTCATAGACGATCTTCTCCTCTAGCCGATGAGGACAAATGATAACAGGAGCAGTTTTTTTCAGGAGATTCCCTTTATAGCCCACTGAACAAACACCTACTTTTATTTCTGGTTGACTCTTTCGCGGCTTTTTACATTCACCGCCAAGAAATGGACAAAACTGCTCTTCTCGCGCATCTTGAGCCCCTAAAGAAAGATCTATAAAGGGGTAGCCAAATATCTCTGTTGGATGATTGGTGACTTCTGGTTCTTGCACGGTCTCTGTTCACCAAATTAAGGCATTGTTGCCCTCATGCCCTTCTGCACCTGAACCGATAAGCACAGCAACAGCAGTGCAAGAGCGTCTAAAAAGCGTTCTTAAAAAGCCCCCTCGGGCTGCTTTGCGGGATTAGCAAGGGCCTTAGCGTCAAGCGTTTTTCATAAGGAGAGACGCCCTCAGTCCTAGATATTTTGAGCCGAGTGAGAGATCGAAACCCTAATTTTTCTCGGCGCGACAAGAGCACCCCTCAGCTTTCGGCCTCTAGCTCACTTATGCGGTCGCGGACCTTGGCCGCCTGCTCGTAGGCTTCTTGAGCGATGAGCCAGTCCAAGTGCGCCTTGAGTTGTTCCAACTGACTTATCGGCTCGCCCGTCTGCGGATCCACGAACGCCTCCGGCTTATCCGCGACACTTTCGCTCTCAGCCGCTTTGTCCTCTGCGGGTGCATCTGGGACCACCTCGGGCGCAGCGGCTTGTTCGTCCTCGGCCTCTGCGCGCTCGTCGGAGTGTTCCAGCGGCTGGCCGGCCGCTTCCATGACCTCTGGGGTCAAAAAGAGCGGCACGCCCAAGAGCGTGGCCACGATCATGCCGTCGCTGGGGCGACAGTCGAGGTAAAAGGACTGGCCTTGGGCTTGGACCAGCAGGTACGCGTGGAAAACATCCTCTTTGAGCGTGTGGACCACCAGCTTGCGGACCACAGCGTCGATTCGCTTGAGTAGGTTGCACAATAGATCGTGCGGCAGGGGCCTTGGCAAGGCAATTTTGCGAAGCGCCATGGCGAGGGCTTGGCCCTCAAAGTGGCCGATCGTGATGGGCACGACGCTGTTTTCCGTGCCCTTGAGCAAAACCAAGAATTTCTGCGGCATACCCAAACCCTGTTCCGAGTCTGGATAGGGGTACATGTCGGAAATATACACTGGAATTAGATGGCTCTCTTCGTCTTTCATCGCTCGCGTACCCTTGTATAGATTGCTGTTCTCGTCAGTAATATAGGCTTTTGCCGGGCAAATACAATTTTCTTTAGATCAAGCCGCGCTCCTTCAAGCTGATAAAATCGTCGCTGCCGATGATGAGGTGGTCGAGTACGTCAATGCCCATGATTTCGCCGGCCTGCACCAAGCGCCGCGTCAGGTTGATGTCGTCTTGGCTGGGCGACACGTCGCCGGAGGGGTGATTGTGCGCCAAGATCACGCTAGCCGCAGCCTGCGCCACAGCCGTGCGAAAGACCTCACGCGGATGCACGATGGCCGAAGATAGACTGCCGATCGACACGACCTCCTTGTGGATCACCTGATTGCGGGCGTTGAGATACAAGCAGAGAAAGTGCTCGCGCTGCTGATCCTTGATATCGGACAGCATCGACAGCGCGTCGCCGGGCGCACTAATCACCGGCCGTACCCCCAGCCCCTTGTGCAACCCGCGGCGCGCCAATTCAAACGCCGCGACCAAAACCCCGGCCTTGGCCTTGCCCAGCCCCTTGATCCGGCTCAATTCCCCCAGATCCATATCTACCAGCGATTCCTTGGGGTAATCGGCGATAATTTCCTCGGCCAATTCCATCACGTGCCGACCGCGATAGCCCGTCCCCAAGGCCACGGCCAACAACTCTTGGTCCCTGAGCGCCTGCGGCCCCAAGCGCGCGAGCCGCTCCCTTGGCAGTTCTTCGTGGTGGATGGGCGGCCCCTCACCCACAGTGCGGGCGGCAAAGTTGTAGTCAACAGGCTGGGTTTGTGTTGGCACGGCGCATTCCTCCTTGGGCAAAGTTGTATCAAAAAAACCACGCGAATGTAGCGTCTAGCCCCCACTATCCCCTAGGCACTAGGCGCAACCGATATATAAAAGCAGAATCCATGCCAGCACCTTGCTCCACCCCGGCCCCCCTCCTATATTTTTGTCCATTACCCTCCACTGCCGATGTCTAATCTGCGCTTTGTCTTGGCTCTAATCCCGCTTTACCGCCTGCTGCTCGCCGCCGTGAGCGGGGCCTTGCTCTCGCTGGCCTTTCCCAGTCACCCGGATCACCCGCTCGCCTTTCTCTATCATCCGCTCTGGGCCCATTGTGCGCTGGTGCCTTTGCTGCTGGTGCTGAAAGATCGCGGCTTCAAATCCGGCTTTGTCGCGGGTTGGATCAGCGGGTTAGTGTGGAACCTGCTGTCCTTATACTGGGTAGCCTATACTCAAGGCGGGGGGCTTGCCGTCGTCGGAGGCACCGGGCTGATGGCCGCTTATTTGGGCCTTTTTACCGGCCTCTGCACTGGGCTGTTCAACGTGCTCGCCGCGCGATGGGGCGCAAAGGCACTCGCGCTGCTGCCTTTGTTGTGGACCGGGCAGGAATATCTGCTCTCGCTCGGAGAGTTGGGATTTCCCTGGCTCCTATTGGGGCACAGCCAAGCAGCCCTGCCGCACTTCATCCAGTACGCCACCTGGACCGGCGTCTTTGGCGTCTCCTGCTGGGTCGTCGGTCTCAACGCGCTGTTTTACTCGGCACTCGTCGGTCGGCGCGTCTTGCTCGCAGGTGTTGCCTTAGGCTATCTCTTGCCTTGGGTCCACGCGCAGAGCGCAATGGCGACCGCCGTCCCAACCGAGGGCCTGCGCATCGGCCTGATCCAACCGAACACCACATACGCCGACAAGTGGGGTCCCAATGGGCTGGAGCGCACTTTCTCAGCCCTCGCCACCCTCTCGCGCCAAGCAACCAAGCGCGATCCCGAGTTGCTGGTCTGGCCCGAGACGGCCGTACCGTGCGATCCTGTGCGCCGGGCTGGTTGCCGAGGCCGCATCCAATCGCTCGTCGATGAACTGGACATCCCCTTGCTGACCGGTGCGCCGCACGCGAACTACAACGCGGCCTTCTTCGTCCAACCCGGAGCCGTATCTCTACCCTCGTACGCCAAAATGCACTTAGTGCCCTTTGGCGAGCGGACGCCCTACCGCGACGCCATCCCCCTGCTGCGCGACATCGACTGGACCCGCCTGACCGGCGACCTCGGCCCGGCCGAATTCGCACGCGGCACCGAGCACGCAGTCTTTGCCCATCCCCGGCATCCCTTTGCCGTGCTCATCTGCTTTGAGTCCATCTTTCCCGATCTCGTGCGCCAGCACGTGGCGGCTGGGGCGCGCGTGCTGGTCAACATCACCAATGACTCGTGGTTTGGCCGCAGCGCGGGTCCCTATCAACACGCGCTCATCAACGCCATGCGCGCCGTTGAAAACCGCACGGCCATCGCCCGCGCCGCCACCACCGGCATTTCCCTGTTCATCGACCCATTTGGCCGCACCTACGAGGCGACCGACCTTTTCACACCCGCAGTCGCTGTCGCCACCGTGCCGGTCAGCCAACCCATGACCTTCTACACCCGGCACGGCGACCTGTTCGCCTGGAGCTGCCTGCTAGTCGTCTTGGTTGCTTTTATCGCCCGCTTCCGCAAGCCGCGAGCCGTCAGCGAGCCAGCGGAAGCCGACCACGAATCGGAAGCTCATCACGACATAGAAGCTGATCACGCCTCAGAGACTGACCGCGATCCAGAAGCTGAACACGATTCAGACGCCCTCCACGCCCCAGACTCACCCCGAGAAACCAACATGCCCTTTCTCGACCACCTCGA
Source organism: Candidatus Latescibacterota bacterium (assembly GCA_022825835.1). GTDB lineage: Bacteria > Latescibacterota > UBA2968 > UBA8231 > UBA8231. The sequence goes on along the minus strand of JAJDVZ010000030.1, from coordinate 8,179 downwards.
AGAACTCCGCTGGCGCATTCTCAAGGCCCTAGCCGCGCTCGTCGTGGGCGCGGTTATCTGCTTCGCCTTCTCCGACTCGATTATGCAGATTTTGACCCGGCCATACGAAGAGGCCGTCCTCAGCTTGGAGAGCCAGCAATCCTCGGGCGTGGTGCTGGCGGTCAAAAAGCTGGTGAGCCAGTGGTTGGGCCAGCCCGATGCTGCGCCCGTACCGGACGCGCCCAGCGCCGACCTGCCCCCAGCGCGCCGACTGCAAGCCCTCCGGCCTATGACTTACTTCTTCATCAGCCTGCAAATCGCCTTTGTCGGCGGGCTGCTGCTGACGCTGCCGGTCATCTTCTACCAAGCCTGGCGCTTTGTCGCCCCGGGGCTTTTGCAGCGCGAGAAACGGCTCATGCTACCCATTATCTCGCTGAGCGTCCTCTGCTTCTCGGTCGGCGCAATGATCGCCTATTACATCGTCCTCCCGCTCGGGCTGCGCTTTTTCCTCGCGCTAGAGCCGCCCGACATGACCTCGCAATGGGCAGCCGACGAGTACATCGGCTTTGTGCTGCGGCTGATCGCCGGCTTTGGCATTGTCTTTGAGATGCCCGTGCTGTCGCTCTTTTTGGCCAAAGTCGGAGTGCTGACCGCCGCGCGGATGCGCCATATCCGCCGCTACGCCATCATCGGCATTTTCGTCCTCGGCGCAATTTTCACGCCGCCCGACCCGGTCTCCCAATTCCTGATGGCCCTGCCCCTACTCCTGCTCTACGAAATCAGCATCTGGGTCTGCAAAATCTCCGAGCGCAAATAAGTATTCATCCGCCTCAGCGGACAGATACCAACTTATGCCCTCAAAATCGCCAAAGTCCAACCTACAAAACACCCGAAAGGATTTTTCATGAATGCCAAAGCACTCATCAGTGACGAACAGCAAAATTTCGCGCTGACTGAAGTCGTACTGAACGATCCCGCCCCCGACCAAGTCGCAATCCGCACCCATTTCACCGGAGTCAGTATCGGCACTGAGTTCGGACTGATCAGCGGCAAGATCAGCAAGATGAACCGCAACCCCTTTCCGTTGTGCACCGGCTATCAGGGCACGGGCATCATAGAAGCTGTCGGGGCCGATATCGACAATTTTGCAGTCGGCGACGAAGTGTACTTTCGCGGCAATGACGCGATGAGGCTGGCCGACGGGACGGAGGTCGGGTGCGTTTCTGGCGGGCATTGCAGCCGCGTCGTAACTCGGCCCAATACCACGCATGGCGTGGCCAAGATGGTGCCCGGAGCGGGAATGGATGTGGCGAGTTTGTTTGTGATGCCGGCCGTGGGGCTGTATGGCGTCGATATGGCCAATCCGCGCATGGGAGACACGGTGGTGGTGCACGGGGTAGGAATGATTGGCTTAGGCGTGGTGGCGGCTTGTGCCCAGCGGGGGTGCGTGGTGGTGGCAGTGGATATTGATGAAAAACCGCTGGCAGTCGCCAAGGCGCTGGGCGCGGATCATGCAATCAATAGCAAAGAGCAGGACGTAGCCGCTGCAGTAGGGGAACTCGCGCCCGAAGGTGCCGATGTGGTATTCGAGTGTACCGGGCATCCGCAGTGCATCGATCCGGCGATTGCCCTCTGTCGGCGGTTTGGGTCTTTCGTCTGGCAGGGCCACTACGGGGACGATCCGATCGCCTTGGACTTTCCCACGCCGCACGGCAAGCGGCTACAGATGTTCTTTCCTTGCGACGACGGCTGGCAGCCCTGCCGCCGCGCTGTGATCAAGAACATGGCGATGGGCGTCCTCAAGTGGGAACACTGCATTACCCATCGGATAGGATGCGCCGAGATGCCGGCGATGTTCGAGCGCATTAAGCAGGAGCGGGATGGGGATATCGTCGGGGTAGTCGTCGATTGGCGGGATTGAGGGGCCGCTGGTAACACTGACGCGACCTGAGACGATCAAACGCGCCGTTTGTTCGCCATATCCACGGCGAGTGCATATATTCGCTACTTCCGATTTCACCCCGTTTTGAGGAGCTAGACCATGAGCCAAAAATCGACCCGCATCGGCCTAATCGGCTACGGCCAGATCGGCCAAGTCGTCCACAAGATGATAGACGCTGACGCAGACAACGGCATGGAGGTCGTCTTCGTCCACGATCAAATGGCTGCGACCGTCCAAAACCTCCCCGCCGACCTCTGCCTAGCGGATTTGAGCGACTTTGAATCGCGGCAACCCGACCTCGTCGTCGAAATGGCCCACCCGGACGTCACCCGCCAGTGGGGACAGACGATTCTCGAAAAAACCAACTACATGTTCATCTCCGTGACTGCCCTCGCCGACCGAGCCGTCGAAACCACCATCGAGGAGACCACCCGCCGCGCTGGCACCCGCGCCTTTGTCCCGCACGGCGGCGTAGTCGGCATGGATGCGCTGTTGGAAAACCGCGACGTGTGGGAATCGGTCGATGTGGTGATGAAGAAGCCCCCGCACAACGTCGATTGCGCGGCCGCCGGCCTCGACCCCGACGACATCAAAGAAGAAACAGTCCTCTACGACGGCCCGACGCGCGGCATCTGCCCGCTCTTCCCGCGCAACGTCAACACCCACGCGGCCATCGCATACGCCGGCATCGGCTTCGACCGCACGCACTCGCTGCTGCTGGTAAGCCCGGAGTGGAGCGAAGCCATCGTCGAAATCCACGCCCAAGGCCCCGGACTCGACCTCAAGGTCGCGCGCAGCGAGGGCATCACCGGCGTTACCGGGGCCTCGACGCCAACCTCCATCTACAACACCGTGCAGATGATCGGCGCGACCGGCCCGGGCATCCACATCCGATGAAGCCTTTTGCCCGTATCCCCGCGGCCATTCCCCGCTCGGGCATCCGCGAGATCATGGACTTGGCTTGGGCCGTCGAAAAGACGGGCGAGGTCATCCACCTCGAAGTCGGGCAACCCGATTTTGCCACCCCAGAGTCCATCGTCGAAGCCACCTGCCGCTATGCGCGCGCCGGCCACACCAAGTACGTCCCCAATGCCGGAGTCGATGCGTTGCGCGCGGCCGCAGCTCGCCACTTCGAGCGCCGCACCGGCGTGCCAACCACCAGCGAAAACATCCTCGTCACCCCCGGCGCGGTCATGAGCGTCGCAACCTCATTCCTCGCCCTGCTCGAACCGGGCGACGAGGTCTTGTTGCCCGACCCAGGCTGGCCCAACTACGAAATGGCCGTCTCCATCGTCCACGGCCGACCCGTCTTTTACAATCTGCGGGCAGAAAACCACTTTCTGCCCGACCTCGACGAGATCGACCGCCTAGTCAGCCCGCGCACCAAGCTCCTCCTCCTCTGCACGCCTTCCAACCCCACCGGCCAAGTGTACGACGAGACGCTAATGCGCGAGCTCATGACCTTGGCCCAGCGCCATGACCTGTGGGTGCTGTCCGACGAGATCTACGGCCAGATCGTCTTCGACCAACCACATCAGAGCGCACTGCCGCACGACGCCGACGGACGCGCCATTGTCGTCTCCGGCATGTCCAAAAGCTACGCCATGACCGGCTACCGAGTCGGCTTTACCCGCGCCAATCCCGAGTACATCGAACTAGCCACCAAGCTGCAAGAGCCGTTTATCTCGTGCGGCACGGGCTTTTCCCAGCTAGCCTCCGCCGATGCGCTCGACGGCCCGCAAGACGACGTGGCCGCCATGTGCCGCGCCTATGCGCGCCGCCGCGACATCGCCCTCGATGTCCTGCGAGAATACGGCTTGTACCGCTACACCCCGGGCGGTGCGATCTACCTAATGATCGATATCTCCGCGGCTGGCATGGACTCCGGCGAATTCGCCGTCCGGCTGCTCAAAGAAAAGCGCGTGGCCGTGGCTCCGGGCAGCACCTTCGGCCAGATGTGCCGCGACCACGTGCGCATCTCCATCGCCGCCTCCGAAGAGCACATCCGCCGCGGCGTGACCACCCTCTGCGAATTCGCGCAACAGGTGTAGGGGGCGGTTTACAAACCGCCCCTTACATTAAAAAAATCAGAGGAACATCCGCTTTGGACAGCGAACTGTTGCAACGAGGCTTCGTCCCCCAGCCGCTGACGCCCGCGCAATACAACGCACTGGACACCAACGGCTTCATCATCTTGGAAGAGGTCATCGCGCCCGATTGGCTAGCCGAGTTGCGCCACGCCTTTGACGCGATTTTTGCCCGCGAGGGCGACGAAGCCGGTGCTGAGGTCTCCCAAGTGGAGGGCGTGCGCCGGCTCGCCGATTTGGTCAACAAGGGGACGGTCTTCAACGCTGTGTACCTACAGCCGACGCTGCTGACCGCGGTCTTCCACGTCTTGCAGCGACCGTTTAAGCTGCACTCGCTCAACGGACACGACCCACTGCCCGGCAACGGTTTACAAATCCTACATGCGGATTGGGGGCAGCCCACCGCGCCCGACGGGCCGTATCACGTCGTCAACTCCATGTGGATGCTCGACGATTTCACCGAAGCCAACGGCGCGACTCGCTGCGTCCCCGGCAGCCACCGCAAACCCGGCAGAATCACCGACTACATGGACGACCGCTTGGCCGATCACCCCGAGCAAGTGCAGCTAACAGGTCGCGCCGGCTCGGTCGCCGTGTTTAACGGCAGCCTTTGGCATAGCTCATATCGCAACGACAGCAGCGACCCGCGCCGCACCTTGCACTGCGCCTTTATCGCCCGCGAGCACCCGCAACAGACCAACCAGCGCGAGTACTTGCGACCCGCAACCGCCCAACGGCTCTCCCCGCTAGCGCACTACATCCTCGACGTGGAATGAACCTTAGCAACCGTCTCAAATTCTAAGTGCGCTCCGACCAACGTCATTTCACATCTGCGTTCATCTGCGGATACATTGCCGTCGGGTGACAGCCGATAGGGGCTTCAGGCAGCTTCTTAGAGATATTTCTCGTACCCCTGCTTTTCTTTTAGCAGATCCACCGCGTCTTTCACCTGCTGGGCAGCCCCCTTCGCACACACCAGCAGCGCGTCTTCAGTATCCACCACCACCAAGTCTTCCACCCCTAGTAGCAGCACGACTTTATCGGCCTGCCCGTACACCGTCGAACGGACCGCGTCCAACGCCACCACCTCGCCCGACAGCAAATTGCCCGCGTCATCCGTCGGCAATACGTCTGTCAGCGCCGCCCAAGAGCCGATGTCGCCCCAGTCGATATCCGCCGCTAGCGTGGCCACCTTGGGAGCGCGCTCGACCAAGGCGTGATCGATGGAGATCGGCTTGAGTTTTGGATACTCGCAGGCGATGACCGTTTCCTCTTGCGGCGTGCCAACGGCAGCTTGGATGCGCTGCAACCCGGCGTGTATTTCCGGCTCAAAGCGGGCGAAAAGCTCCAGCACGGTCGCCGCCTTCCAGACAAACGTGTTGCTGTTCCACAAATAGCGACCGCTCGCCACGTACTCAGCCGCCTGTTGTGCTCCGGGCTTTTCCGTGAACTCGGCGACTGCGTACACCGGCGTCCCACTCACCTCTGCTAGCACGGAGCCACGATGGATGTAACCATAGCCAGTCTCAGCGCGCGTCGGCTTGACCCCAAGCGTAAACAAGTAGTCGGGCCAGTCTGCTAAGGCTTGGTCGGCGACCTGCAACAAACGGCAGAACTCCTCGGGCCGACCTATGTAGTGGTCCGACCCTAAGCTAGCGACCGTGCAACCTGGATGGCGGGCCTCTAACAGTGCGCATTCCAAGCCGATGGCCGGCCCGGTATTGCGCAGCGCCGGCTCGACGATGAACTGCTCCGGTGGCAGCGCCGGCACCTGCTCGCTCACCAGCGATTGCAATGGGCGTCCGGTCGAGACGTACACATCGGCTGGCGCGGCAATCGCGCCAATGCGGGCAATCGCATCTTGGAGCATGGTCTGCTCGCCGGTCATGCAGTGGAACTGCTTGGGCTTGCGCGCGCGGCTATAGGGCCACAGTCGCGTGCCGACCCCTCCGGCGCGAATGACGAATTTCATGGGTTGACACTCCCGTACAGGTGAATTCAACGCCCGGCAATATAACCAATCGCTCGGCCCCGAGCAGGGCGCACTATTGACAGCTTAACCTGATACTGTACTATGTACTTCTATCGCAATTTTACGAAGGAGCTTCGCATGGCGTACCCTCAATTCGACCAAGTCCCCAATCACTACGCCGGCTCCACCATCCAGCGCGTCAAGGACTACCGCCTGAAAAACGGCAAGCGCTCGCTGTGCCCGACGCTCTTGCAAATCGGCCAGCTACAGGTCTTAATCCCCCGGCACTTTGGCTTTTGCTTTGGGGTCGAGCGGGCCATTCACATGGCCTTTTCAGCCGTCAAGGAAAACCCGGATCGCAACGCGTACCTCGTCAACGAAATCATCCACAACCCCTTGGTCAACAACGACCTCAAAGAGCAAGGCGTCCATTTCATCTACGACTCCAAGGGGGACCGCCAAGTCTCCGAGGAAGAGCTGAGCAGCGACGACATCGCGCTCATCCCGGCCTTTGGCACCACCATGCAGATCGAGGACTCGTTCCGCCAAAGCGGCATCGACATCGACTCCGAGGAATACCGAGAAAACTACGATACCACCTGCCCCTTTGTGTCCAAGGTGTGGAAGCGCGGCGAGGAGCTAGGCCGCCAAGGCTATACCATCATCATCCACGGCAAGTACAATCACGAGGAGACCCAAGCGACTCATTCGCACACCGAGGAACACACCAAAACCCTAGTGGTGCTCGACGCCGCCGAAGCCGAGAAGGTTGCCGCGTACATCACAGGTGAGATGCCGCTCGCCGACTTCGAGCGCGCCTTTGCCGGCAAAAGCTCAGAGGGTTTCGATCCACAAAAGGACCTAGAGCGAGTGGCTGTGGTCAACCAGACGACCATGCTCGCCGAGGAAACGCAGGAAGTGGCCACCATTTTGCGCCGCGCCATGCGCCAGCGCTATGGCGAAGAGAACCTCGACTACCACTGCGCCGACACCAACGACACCCTGTGCTACGCCACCCACCAAAACCAAAACGCCACGCGCACGCTGCTAAGCTCTGGCGCTGATTTGGCGCTGATCGTCGGCGGCTACAACAGCTCAAACACCTCGCATTTAGTCGAGCTGTGCCTCCAATCCATGCCGAGCTTCCTCATCGCCAACAGCGACGAGATCCTATCGGACCAGCGCATCCGCCATTTCGACGTCCACACTAAGGAAATAACCGAGAGCGAAGACTGGCTGCCGCGTCCTCTGCCCGTGCGGGTAATCATTACCTCGGGCGCATCTTGTCCGGATATCCTCATGAACCAAGTGCTGGAAAAGGTCACTGGCTTGTACGGGTACGACGCGCAAGAAATCGACGACGCCAGCTTGCAGCTCTTTGAGGACAGCCCGTGATACTCGGCCTCGTCAAAGGGCACGTAGTCTCCAGCGCCAAGGTAGATGCCCTTGAGGGCGAGAAACTCCTAATAGTCGAGATCCTCGCCGCCACACCCGAAGGTTTGCAGCGCACGCAAAAGCACATCGTCTGCATCGACGGCGTGCAAGCGGGCGAGGGCGAACTCGTCGTCGTCGTACAGGGCAGCTCAGCGCGGCAGGCACCGGGCATGGATCAGATACCCGTAGATGCGCTGATCATCGGCATCGTGGATTCGCTACAGGCATTTGGACGCCCCCTAGCAAAGCAAGTCGCATGAGGGTCTGCCGCGTCATTGGCCACGTAGTCGCCAGCAGCAAACATCCCTTGCTCGCCGGGCAGAAGATCATGGTGGTGCGCCCCGAGGACGAGGAGAGTGGCGCTTTGCAGGTGGCGGTGGATGGGGTCCAGGCAGGGGTCGGCAGTAAGGTGCTGGTCGTGCAGTCAGGGGCCGCTGGGGCCGAGGTGACCGGAGCCGAGCGGCCGCCGTGCAGGAGCGTAATCGTGGGCATTATCGACGAAGAGGTCGCCGAGTGAAGTTAGCCAAGGTAGTGGGCACCGTAGTGCTCTCGCAGTGCATTGAGCCGTTCCGCGGCCAGATATTGCACCTGACCCAAGACATCGACGAGCGGTTAGAGCCTATAGGCGAGGCCGAGGTCTGCGCGACGTGGGCGGCCCTGCGCGAGGGAGACGCGGTGATCGTCGAGGTCGCGCGCGAAGCCTGCAATGCCTTTGCCCCTCCATTGCCTGTGGACGCAGCTATCGTCGGCAAGGTGGACGAGATA